>JANOYE010000282.1:0-6954 GCA_031428695.1 Rhodoferax sp.
AGCAACGCGCTGAGCCACCAGCGTTAAAGTACCCGAAGCGCCCTTTACAATCGCCGATGGTTCGGGGCGTTAGCTCAGTTGGTTAGAGCAGAGGACTCATAATCCTTTGGTCGTAGGTTCAAGTCCTACACGCCCTACCAATTTTTTCAACGCTTCCCATCCGGATTCAGCGTTTCAATAAGTTGGCAAACTTAGAGAGGGAATTCCGTGTTGCGGTCTGGAATTGCCGTCGCTTCTTTTCTTTGCTTGGCGATAGCTGTGATCCCGGTTTCCATTGCCGACACGCCACCGTCCTATCCCATCGCAGATCCGTCTACCAACGTTCAATGGCTCGAACCACTGGCAGCCCAGGGCAATGCCGTCGCGCAATTCAATTTGGGGGTGCTGCACGATACCGGGCGGGGCGTTTGGCAGGATCACAAATTGGCGGCCCAGTGGTACCGCAAAGCGGCAAAACAGGGCCACGCAGCGGCGCAATTCAACCTTGGCGGTCTTTATTACGAGGGGCAGGGCGTGCCCAAAGACTTGGTACGCGCATCAATCTGGTTCACCTTGGCTGCAATAGCCGGGTACGACGGCGCAACGCGCAACCGCAATAGCGTCGCTTCGCTCCTGACGGCAGACCAAATCGCTGCAGTGCAACAAATGGCGCGCGCCTGCCGTCTCAATAAATACATCGATTGCGATTGATCAAGCGGGCGTGAAATTTCGGGTAACTACCTATTTGACTTTTATTTAACGAAGTTGTTAAATAAAGGCATGAATGCAGTTTCCACCCTACCCGCAGATCACCTCAGCGCCGCCTTCGCCGCCCTGGCAGACCCAACACGTCGAGCCATTTTGGCCCGCCTCGCCGAAGGCGAAACCAGTGTGGGTGACCTGGTCAAACCTTTCTCGATATCGGGCCCGGCGATTTCTCGCCACCTGCGCGTGCTTGAAAACGCAAAGCTGATCGAGCGAAAAGTTGACGCCCAGTGGCGCATCTGCAAACTCAATGCGCCGGGGTTGCGTGCTCCCAGCGACTGGCTGCAGCAGTACCGCGAGTTTTGGGAGCAGAGCCTGGATCGATTGGTCGAAGTGCTTGAAAGCGCCGACGGTCATCCAGCGCGCCGCACCGGCCCCGCACCCGAGGTGTCGAGAGTGCCAAGCTCGCCGCGTCGCCCTTTCACCAAACCGAATTCAGTTCCCCGACTGGGCCACAACAAAAGGAAATCACCGTGAACGCTCCCGAAAGATTCAACCTGAACCTGACACGGTTCATCCGCGCGCCGATCCACAAGGTGTTCGACGCCTTTGCCACTCAGGCTGGCCTGGCCTCTTGGATGGGTTCAAGGGGCATGCACGCTCGCAACACAACAGCGAACGCGTGTGTCGGCGGTGCCTGGCGCGTAGAGCTGGTGGCGCGCGACGGCAGCGTCTTTGTGGTCGGCGGTGAATTCAAGCAGCTTGAACGCCCTGGCCGCGTGGTTTACACCTGGAAATGGGAGGGCGACAAAAGCCCGATGCCCAATGTTGAAACCTTGATCGAAGTGACCTTTGCCGAGAAAGACGGCGGCACCGAATTGCACATGAAACACACTGGCTTCCCGGTGGCGGCAGCGCGCGACGGCCACGACCAGGGCTGGAAATCAACCCTCAACCGCCTCAACGACTACCTCGACCCGCTGGGCACCGCCGGCACCCTCACGCTCATGGGGGATGTGCGCTCAACCTACACGCGCACGGTGCGCATGGCCTTTGCCGAAAAGGGCGTGGCCTACACGTTAAAAACCACGGCGCCGCGCACGCCCGAGATTTTGGCGGTACACCCGTTTGGCCGCATTCCCGGCCTGCGTGACGGTGACATTGAAATTTGGGAAACGGCGGCTATCCTGAATTATCTTGACGAGTGTTTTGACACGGGCACCTCGCTTCGGCCTGGCACCATCATCGAGCGCACCCGTGACGCCCAGTGGACGAGCGCGGTCAACAGCTACCTCTACGACACCATGGTCAAACGGTTTGTGTTGCAGCTGCTGTTTCCCAGGGGCGAGGGCGGCCAGCCAGACCGCGCCGTGATCGACGCCGCCTTGGCGGAAATGCCAGCGCAACTCGCCGCGCTGGATGCGGCCTACGCCCGAGGCGCCTACGTTGCGGGCAACAGTTTCAGCGGTGCGGATTTGTTTCTAGCGCCAATCCTGGCTTACGTGCAGGCCTTCCCCGAAGGCGCGCAAGTCATGGCCCGCTACCCCCATTTGATTCGCGGCCAGACCCTCATCCGCGAGCGCGCAAGTTTCGCCGCCACGAATCCACAGGCCTGAATTACCGCGCCCAAATTCCCAACCCACCAAGGAGAAATGTGATGAGTCATTTGGCTGGAAAATTCGTCTGGTTTGAACATGTCTCAAACGATGTCGCGAAGTCGAAGAAGTTTTACCAAGGCCTCGTCGGCTGGGCGGTCGCAGATGTGCCCATGGGTGAGCAGCCCTACAGCATGATCATGAACGGCGGCAGCGGGCCAGAGCATGGCATTGGCGGCTTTCGCGCCGCCACGCCCGGCACGGCGAGCCACTGGATCTCTTACCTGTCGGTGGCGGACGTGGACAAAAGCCATGCAGCCGCCGTCGCAGCGGGTGCCAAGTCGATGATGGCCCCGATGGACATGGGCCCGGGCCGTGCCTCCGGCATCACCGACCCTTCTGGCGCCATGCTGGCCCTGTGGAAAGGGGCTGAAGGCGACCCGGCCGATGTCGAAAAAACGCCCCTGGGCGGCTGGTTCTGGAACGAGTTGTGGAGCACGGACGCCAAGGCCGCGCTGGCGTTCTACAAAAAGGTGTTTGGCTACAGCGTGGACGCGATGGACATGGGCGCCCAAGGCACTTACAACATTCTGAAAACGCCCGATGGCAAGATGCGCGCCGGCCTGATGCAGGCCACGCCCGAGATGAAAATGCCTTCCAATTGGCTGCCCTACATCCACGTGGCGGACTGCGACAAGGCCGCTACCAAAGCCACGCAGCTCGGCGCCCTGAGCATCGCCATGCCGCCCACCGACATTCCCAACATCGGGCGCTTCTGTGTGGTGATTGACCCTGCGGGCGCCGCCATCGCGCTGATCAAAGGGGCGGGTTGATGCCCGTTTGTTGTGAAGTAAATTGCTATTGTTAATATAGCAAAAGAACGCCATTTCACGTGACTTGGCATTCGATTTCTTTCGAGAGCGGGTGAAAATCCACGGAAAAACGCTCAATCATACCCATAATAGGTACGATTGAGCTTGCCCTGCCGCCCGGCTGCGCTGCCCGCAGTCTGCTGCAACAATGGCGTTTTCCCTAACACTAGACGCCATGAAACCAGCCATTCACTTCCAGGGTCAGCGCATCGACCCTGACGCCTTCTTTGCACAATGGCAAAAAGCGGCGCTGGCGTTGCGCCAGCTTGGCGTGAAAGAAGGTGATGTGGTGGCTCTGATGGTTCGCAACAGCCCGCTGGCGCTGGAACTCACATTGGCAGCGCGCTGGATCGGCGCCTACTGGTGCCCCATCAACTGGCACTTCAAGACCGACGAGGTGCAGCACATCCTGGCCGACAGTGGCGCCAGCGTGTTGATCGCCGACCAAAGCATTTTGGCGGGCCTGGAAGGGCTGAACGCCGAAGGTGTTGCCGTGTTTGCCGCCCATGCAGGCGCACCTGGTGAATTTCCAAGCTGGGAAGCAGTTTGCCAGGGCGCCGAATCCGCGCCAGTGCCTCAAAGCCCGCAGCGCGGTGCGATGTTTTACACCTCGGGCACCACGGGGCGGCCCAAGGGCATCCGCCGCGCCGCGTCCACACCCGAGCAGGTGGCGGCGGGACTGGCGGTGATGCGCCACTGCATGGGTTTTGAAGCAGAAAAATACCCGCAAATCCGCGCCTTGGTGAGCGCACCGATGTACCACAGCGCGCCCAATTCCTACGCGATTGGCGCGTCGCTGGAGAACGCCGAGCTCTTCATCGAATCGCGTTTTGACGCCGAAGACACCCTGCGCTTGATCGCCCAGCACCGAATCACCCACGCCTACCTGGTGCCCACCATGTATGTGCGCATGTTGCGCCTGCCCGATGAGGCCAAGAAGCGCTACGACCTGAGTTCGATGAAGTTCGTCGGCTCCACCGGCTCGCCCTGCCCGCCAGACGTGAAGCGGGACATGATCACCTGGTGGGGCCCGGTGATCCACGAGTCGTATGGCTCCAGCGAGCTGGGTTACATGACGCGGCTGGACAGCACCGAGGCCTTGTTGAAGCCAGGCTCGGCCGGCAAGGCGCTGCCCGGCGTGTCGATCGCGATCCTGGGCGACGGCGGCCAGCCGCTGCCCACGGGCCAGGCTGGCCTGATCTACGCGCACCACAACGCGGTGGCTGATTTCACCTACAACGGCAACGACGCCGCCCGCCGCGCCATGGAGATCGACGGCAAAAAAACCATGGGAGACATCGGCTACATCGACGAAGACGGCTTCCTTTTCATTGTTGACCGCAGCGCCGATATGGTGATCAGCGGCGGTGTGAACATCTACCCGGCAGAAATCGAAGCCGCTTTGCAGATGATGCCCGGCGTCGCCGACTGCGCGGTTTTCGGCGTGCCAGACGAGGAGTTTGGCGAGGCGTTGATGGCCGCCGTGCAACTTGCGCCAGGCGCCGAGGTTGACGCCAACGCCGTGCAAACCTACCTGCGCACGCGCCTGGCCACATACAAGGTGCCCAAACAAATCACCTTTCATACCGAGATGCCGCGGGAAGACACCGGGAAAATTTTCAAACGAAAATTGCGGGAGCCTTACTGGGCAGGCAAGGCCAGGCAGGTTTAGGTGCGTGCCGGGTCGAAGTCAGGTCGACCAGATTCGCGGGGTCGCAGGCGTCATGCCCCAAAGTTCAGCGCGCCAAGACGCCCATACGGCTTTGAGCAACTGCATGGCGGGTTCGACCACGGGCGCCAACACCCGAACGATCACCACTTGTCCGTTGGGGCTGGTGGCGCCAGCGCTCAGGCGCAATTCATGCGAGTCAACGGCAGAGCGGGCGACGTCAAGGGCCCGCTGTTTTCGCGTGCGGTCGATTTTCGATCCGGCCACAAAGAAAAGCGACGCCATGCAACTGTTGCCCGCCAGCCCCAGCGGGCTGTGCAACAAGCGGGCATCCAGCGCGTCAATGAGGCCACGCTCGAGCCAAACGCCGGGCACCTCAATATGCTGCAGGAAGCGCCCCCGCTCGAATGGCGCTTTGGCATGGGGCAGCCCCAAGGAGATGACATCCCAGCCGATGAGTTCGGCCTGCGGCGCCAAGTCGATTCGCAAGCTGTTTTCGCCGACGCAACCACTGTGGCAAAGGGTTTCAAGGGGCAGCCATTCCAGCCGTGCTTCATCGCGCAAGGTGATGTGGGTGTCTTGCAGCGCTTGTTCACCGTCTGATTTGTAAAACCGCGTTGCGCCCGGTGTGGTGATCAGGCCGTGGGAATTTCCGGCGGCGCTGACTTGAATGCTCAGTGTGTCGCCGCCGACAAGTCCACCCGGCGGGTGTACCAGCACATTGTGGCAAACCGCGCCGCCTTCCGGGTAGAGGCTCTGCAGGATGCGCAAGGGGCCTTCATGGGCAAATCGAGCGACAGTGCGGCCCGCTTCCTGGGTGTAGTCGAGTTTGAGTTGGGCACGCCAGGGCATCTAGAAAAGGCTAGGTATTTTGCGAACTGCGGTGGGCCCAGCCGGTGGTGTGGTTTTCAATCGCGCTGAAAAGTTCGTACATCAACATCGCCATGGCGCCCACAACAACAAGGCCGGCGAATGCCAGCCCCATTTGCATCGACGAGCCAGCCGAGATCAACAGGTAACCAATGCCCTCGTTGGCGGCGGTCATTTCAGACACCGTGGTGCCGACAAACGCCAAGGTGATCGCCACCTTGAGCGAGCCGTAAAAATAAGGCATGGAGCGCGGCAGGCCGACTTTGACCAACACGTCCCATCGCTTGGCGCCGAGCACCCGCAGCACGTCTTCCAGCTCGGGCTCCAGCGTCGCGAGGCCGGTGGCGATGTTGACCATGATCGGGAAGAAGCTGATCAAAAACGCGGTGAGGATGGCCGGCCCCACGCCAATGCCGAACCACACCACCAGAATCGGCACAAACGCCGCTTTGGGCAAGGCGTTGAAGGCCGTCATCAGCGGGTAAACGGCCGCGTAGGCCAGGCGCGAGCTGCCGATGATGAAACCCAGCAACACGCCCACCACAATGGCGATGCCGAAGCCGGCCATCGTCACCCAGAAAGTGCGCCAGGCATGGCCGGCGATGATGGTTTTGAACTCCCAGAACTGCGTCCAGATGCGCCAGGGGCTGGGGAAGATGAATTCACTCACATTGAAGGCCGAGCAAATGCCTTGCCACATCGCCAGCACCGCCAGCAGCAGAATCCACGGCGACCATTTTTCAAATTTCTTCGTGTTCATGCCGTGGTTTTTCGAATGGCGCCAATATGCCCGCGCAGCTCCAGTACGATGTCGCTGAACTCTTTGGTGTAAGTGATTTCGAGGTCTCGCGGGCGCGGCAGGTCGATGCCCCGCTTCACCACAAACCGCCCTGGGCTCTTGCTCATCACGTACACCGTGTCGGCCAGGAACACGCTTTCGCGCAGGTCATGCGTGACCAGGATCACGTTGAATTTTTGCTCGGTCCACAGGTCGCGCAGGATGCACCACAACTCCTCGCGGGTGAACGCGTCCAGCGCGCCAAAGGGCTCGTCGAGCAGCAGCATTTTGGGCTCATGGATCAGCGCACGGCAGATGCTGGCGCGTTGCTGCATGCCGCCCGACAACTCCCAAGGGAATTTGTCCTCGTAGCCGCCCAGGCCCACTTTTTGCAGCAATTTGCGGGCGCGCTCGACGTATTCGGGCCGCTTGGCTTTGAAATTGCTGCGAAACGGCTCGACGATTTCCAGCGGCAGCAAAACGTTG
>JANOYE010000283.1:0-3752 GCA_031428695.1 Rhodoferax sp.
CGATGAAGACGTGTGCAACGGCGACCACGCCTGCATCCGGCTCTCGGGCTGCCCGACGCTGACGCTCAAAGACAACCCCGACCCGCTGAAAGTGGATCCAGTGGCCACGGTGATCGACGGCTGCGTGGGCTGCGGCCTGTGCGGCTCCAACGCGCATGCGGCTACGTTGTGCCCTTCGTTTTACCGGGCCGAAATTGTGCAGAACCCAAAGTGGCATGAACGATTGTTGGCCGGGTTTCGAAGCAAGGTTGTGAAGGCGCTGCAACCGGCATGAAACAAGAACCGATCTCAATCCTGGTGTGCGCGCTGGGCGGTGAAGGCGGCGGTGTGCTCAGCGAGTGGCTGATCGACATCGCCCGCCACGCGGGTTTCGCGGCGCAGGCCACCTCCATTCCCGGCGTGGCCCAGCGCACGGGGGCGACCACGTATTACCTTGAAGTGTTTCCGCTTCCCTTGAGCGAGCTCAACGGCAAACGCCCGGTGTTTGGCCTCAACCCTTTGCCGGGCCGGCTCGACATGCTGGTCTCCAGCGAATTGCTGGAAACCGCACGCCAGATTGCCAACGGCTTGCCCTCGGCGAATCAAACGCTGGTCATCACCTCATCCGCACGCGCGTTGACGACGATGGAAAAAATGGAGATGGGCGACGGTCGGCGTGACGATGCGCAACTCGTCAAGCTGGTGCAGGACAACAGCCGCGCCCACCACGTGATCGACATGGCGCGGCTCACGCGCGAAGCAGGCACTGTAGTGAGCGCCACCATGCTGGGGTGTATTGCTGGCAGCGGCGTGTTGCCGTTCCCGCGTGCCAGTTATGAAGCCTCGATTGCTGGCGGCAGCGCCATGGCCAAAGCCAGCTTGCATGGCTTCACATTGGGGCTGGAGGCCGTAAGCCAACAGCGCGAGCAACTTCGAGTGGTTGCCGAGTCACTATCAAATTCAGAGCTGCCTACGCACATTATTCGTGACTTGGATGCCAGTCTGGCTTCTAAATTCCCCAAAAACACCCACGATTTGTTGACGCTGGGTGTGGCGCGGTTGGCGGACTACCAAAACGCCGCTTATGCCGATCTTTATGTGCAGCGGCTTCAAAAAGTACTCGCCGCAGAACGCGCGGTTGACCCGGCAGGCGCCCACGGATTCGCTGCCACCCGCGAGATGGTGCGCTGGCTCGCCTTGTGGATGGCGTTTGACGACATCGTGCGCGTGGCCGACCTCAAAAGCCGGGCCAGCCGCTGGACGCGGGTGTTGGGCGAAGTCAAGGCCAAACCCGACGACTTGCTCAAACTGTATGACCATTTCAAACCAGGCGCGCCGGAGTTTGCGGCCTTGTTGCCCGCTGGTCTGGCCAAGTCGGTTTTGAACTGGGACAAGCGCCGCGTCGCCGCAGGCAAGCTGCCCTGGGCATTGCCGCTCAAAGTCGGCGCCCACTCGGTCTTCGGCATGGTGTCGCTGCGCTTCCTCGCCAGCCTGAAGTGGTTGCGCGTCAAGGGCAGCCGTTTTTCCAATGAGCAGGCGATGATCGACCAATGGCTTAACGCCGTGGTCGCCGGCCTGCAAAAAAACTGGCAACTCGGGCACGAACTCGCCTTGTGCGGCCGGCTCATCAAAGGTTATGGCGCCACCAACGAACGCGCCAAAGAAAATCTGCTGCATGTGATTGACCACCTGGCGAAGTCCGCCCAATTTGCTAACGACTCCTTGCGCGCCGAAGCCATCGCGCAGGCCCGCGAAGCGGCTCTGAAAGACGAAGGCGGCCTGGCGCTGGACCAAGCGCTGCGGCAACATGGCGCACCGGCGCGGCCCGTCAAGGCGCAGCCGATCCGCTGGGTGAAAACACCACCAGGGCGTGTGGCCTCAAAAATTCTGTGAATCGATCTCTTTATGCCTGAATCCAAACCTGTTGAACCCGCCGCAAAGACCGCCACACCTGCAAAGACTGTCGTTCACACCATCACCGTTGAATTTGGCGATTGCGACCCGGCTGGCATCGTCTGGTACCCCAATTTTTTTCGCTGGATCGACGCCGCTTCGCGCAACTTCTTCATCAAGTGCGGCGTGCCACGCTGGGAGGAAACCGCCAAAACGCTCGGCGTGATCGGCACGCCGATTGTCGACACCCACTCGCGCTTCATCAAAACCGCCACCTACGGCGACGTGCTCAACATCGCCACCAGCATCAGCGAATGGCGCACCAAAAGTTTCGTGCACCAGTACCGCTTCACCCGCGCCAATGGGAGCGTCAGCGAGCCAGACTTGGTCATGGAATGTGAAGAGGTGCGCATCTTCGCCGCCCGCCGTGAAGACGGCCAAGGCATCCGGGCAGTCCCAGCCCCGGCGGAAATCCGCCAACTGTGTGAATAAAAATAATTGAAGGAGACCGGCATGGCCAAACCCGTTTTGAGAATTGGCGTCATGGGCTGCGGCAACATTGCCCGCCAATTTGTCGCCGCCGTGGCCAGCAACCCGCATGTCACGGTGAGTGCCGCTGCCAGCCGCGATGCGGCCAAAGCCGCGGCATTTGCCCACACCTTTGCTGTGGCGCGCCACTACGGCAGTTATGAAGCCCTGCTGGCTGACCCGCTGCTTGACATCATCTACGTGCCGCTGCCCAACAACATGCACGTCGAATGGGTCGTCAAGGCCGCCAACAGCGGCAAACACGTGTTGAGCGAAAAACCGCTGGCATTGACGCTGGCCGAAGCCAATACCATGTTCGCTGCCGCGCGCGCCAATAGGGTCATGCTGCTTGAAGCCTATCCGTACTGGTTTCAGCCGCAAACACGCGACATGTTGGCCCTGATACACAGCGGCGCGATTGGCGAGGTGCGCAACGTACAGGCCAGTTTTGGCTTCAACCTGCAAGGTGGCGATGGCAATATTCGCATGATGCCCGAGATGGGCGGTGGCGCGCTCTTGGACGCAGGCAGTTACGCCATGAGCCTGATCCGCCTGGCGATGGGCGACGCGCCTGAACGTGTGATCGCCCATTCAACCCTGGCGCCCAGCGGAGTGGACATCGCCACCTCGGCCACGCTGGTGTATTCGGGTGGACGCAGCGCGCAATTGTTTTGTGCGATGAACGTGGGTTACCACCGGGTGGCGACGATCTTGGGTTCAGGCGGTGTGATCGAAACCGAGTTTTTGAACCACACCTCGGACGACCCGAACCACCCGCTCAAATACCTGCCCAGCCTGATGCGCGTGCGCAAGGGTTTCGGCGGCACGATCCCCCTGGAAGAAGTGCGCTCGGCCACCGGCAGCGGTTTCGCCTTCTGCGCCGAGGCGTTTGCCCGTGTGATCCATGCCCGGGACTTTGCCGCCATTGACCGTGCCGCGCAGGCCAGTTGCGACATTGCGGCCACGCTGGAGGCAATTGGCGAAAGCGCCCGCGCCGGACGGGCAGCCAGCCTGTAACAACACCCGCTGCGGCATTTGGCCACTCAGCATGCCCGCCATGTTATTTGAAATGCTATATTTTAAATAGCATAAAATCAAATGGATTCGTGACTTGAATGCCAGTTTTATTGAAATTTCTCAAAAAACGTGGTAAATTCGCATTTTGTTAATATGGAAGTTAACAAATGCTTATTTCATGGGCCCGCACAGGCAGGAAGCTTCGGCGGGAGAAAACATCACATTGTCCAGCCACCCAAATCGCCGAAGCATCAACGCCGCCGGTTGCGCCAGCCCAGCAGCCCCAGCCCGGCCAGCAGCAGCGCAAGCGTCGACGGCTCAGGCACGGCGGCTAC
>JANOYE010000284.1:0-4148 GCA_031428695.1 Rhodoferax sp.
GTTGATGGCGCACGAAATGGAAACCGGCCAGCGCAAGGATTCCGCTGGAAAAACCATTCCGGCGTGGCACATCAGCGACGTCACGGCCACCCACAATGGCAAACCGGTTTTAACAGCCGAGTGGGGCCCGGCCGTTGCAAAAAATCCGTTTCTGCAATTCACCATCAAAGGCGCCAAGGCCGGTGACAAAATTGCCGTGACCTGGAAAGACAACAAGGGCGACACCCGCACTGATGAAGCCGTCGTGAGCTGACTCGCGTCGACAAAAAGAAGTTGGAGACAAGAAAATGATGTTCAACAACCGCATTGCGGTGCGGATGGCGATGGCGGTGGTGGCAGCAGTGGCGATTCAGCTGCCGTTGGCGGCCTGGGCGCAAAAGTCTTCCGCCGACGGCATTGCCGAATACCGCGCCATGTTGGCAGACGGCAACCCGGCTGATCTGTTTGAAGCCAAGGGCGAGGGGCTGTGGACGCAAAAACGCGGCCCCAAAAACGACAGCCTGGAAAAGTGCGACCTGGGCAAAGGCCCTGGCGTGTTCAAAGGCGCGTTTGTTGAGTTGCCGCGTTATTTCGACGACACGAAAAAGGTGCAAGACCTGGAGTCGCGCCTGTTGACTTGCATGGAAACTCTGCAGGGCTTCAACGCTGCGGAGATCGCCAAAACCGCGTTTGGCCGGGGCGAGCAGAACAACGTCACCGCGCTGGCCACTTGGGTTGCCGCTGAATCGCGCGGCATGTCCTTCAACCTGCCGCAAAGCCGTGTGGAAGAAAAAACCATGTACGAAGTCGGCAAGCGGATTTTCTTCGCGCGCGGCGGCACCCATGATTTCTCCTGCGCCTCCTGCCATGGTGAAGACGGCAAACGCATTCGCCTGCAGGATTTGCCGAATCTGCAAAAGAACCCCGGCGCGGGCAACGGCTTTGGCGCTTGGCCGGCCTACCGCGTGTCCAACGGCCAGATGTGGGGCATGCAACTGCGCTTGAACGACTGTTACCGCCAGCAGCGCTTTCCCTACCCACTGTTTGGCAGCGAGGCCACCGTCGCGCTGGGTGTGTACCTGGGCGTGAACGGCAAAGGCGGCGAGTCGATTGCGCCAGCGATCAAGCGCTGAGATCGTTTTCGGCGCTGTCGCGGTGGTTCAAAATAGCGCTAAAATTAATATGGGTGTTAACAAATTCGCAAATTTGATGAAAAAACACAGATTTTTATGAAAAATAACACTCTAAGTCACGGATTAATAGCATTGGTTGCTACTATTTTGGTAGCGTTTGCGCTGGCCGGATGTGCGTCAATTCCAAGTCCGGCAGAGCTTGATGCGTTGGCTGCGAAGGCCATGGCGGCTTCATTTCGCGATGAGGGTCCAGTGAAGGTAGACCGCCTGGTGCAAGACGACTCCAACCGCGAATGCAGCGCCGCCGAGGTGGCCGGCAAACCCATCGACGACAAACTCGGCAAGGCGATTGAAGAAGCCAACCTGAAAACCATCAAGTGGCCGTCTGACGGCAAGTTCATCGGTGACTGGCGCCAGGGTGAAACCATCGCCCAGAGCGGGCGCGGGCTCACCTGGAGTGATGCCGCCAGCCAAGCCAATGGTGGCAATTGCTACAACTGCCACCAGATCGACAAGAAAGAAATCTCCTTTGGCACGATTGGCCCGAGCCTCTACAACTACGGCAAGATTCGCGGTGTCAGCGACCCGGCCAGCCCGGCCAGCAAAGCCATCGTCGAATACACCTGGGGCAAGATTTACAACAGCAAGGCCTACAACGCCTGCTCCAACATGCCGCGCGCTGGGCATGCGGGCATCTTGAATGAAACGCAAATCCGGCACATCGTCGGGCTGCTGCTCGACCCCAACTCGCCGGTGAACCAATAACCCATTCGCCCCACCAAACCCGGCCTGTCCGGGTTTTTTAATGGCCGATATATCAGCTAAAACTGAATTAATTTGACGCATTTATGAACCTCACCACACGCGAATTCATGCAAGTCCTGGGCGCGGGCACCATGGCCGGCTTGGGCCTGGGCGCCTATGCCGACGCGGATGCGGCCACCGCTTCGCAAGGCCTGTACGACATCCCGAAGTCCGGCAATGTGCATTTCCTGCACATGACGGATTGCCATGCGCAGTTGAAGCCGATTTATTTCCGCGAACCGAATGTGAACCTCGGCTTCGGCACGATGAAAAACCAGCTGCCTCACTTGGTCGGCGAACACCTGCTAAAAACCGCCAAGGTGCGTCCTGGCACAGCCGAAGCGCACGCCTTGAGCTACTTGAATTTCGAAAAAGCGGCGCGGCGTTACGGCAAGGTGGGCGGTTTTGCACACCTGGCCACACTCGTCAAACGCATGAAAGCCACGCGCCCCGGCGCGCTGCTGCTCGACGGTGGCGACACCTGGCAAGGCTCGGCCACAGCTTTGTGGACCAAAGGGCAGGACATGGTTGAGGCCTGCAAATTGCTGGGGGTTGACCTGATGACCGGCCATTGGGAGTTCACGCTGGGGCAGGATCGCGTCAAGGAGATTGTTGACAAAGACTTCGCCGGGTCCATTGAATTCATCGCCCAAAACATCAAGACCAACGACTTTGGCGACCCCGTCTTCAAGCCTTACGTGATGCGCGAGATGAACGGCGTGCCGGTGGCCATCATCGGCCAAGCCTTCCCGTACACGCCGATTGCCAACCCGCGTTACATGATGGCCGAATGGGGTTTTGGCATCCAGGAAGAGACGATGCAAAAGACGGTTGATGAGGCGCGCGCAAAGGGTGCCCAGGTGGTCTTTCTGCTCTCCCACAACGGCATGGATGTGGATCTCAAAATGGCCAGCCGCGTCACCGGCATCGACGTCATCATGGGCGGCCACACGCACGATGGCATGCCTGTGGCCAGTATTGTCAGCAACGCCGGTGGCAAAACCATCGTCACCAACTCCGGCTCCAACGGCAAGTTTTTGGGCGTGATGGATTTGGACGTGCGCGCCGGCAAAGTGCAAGACTTCAAATACCGCCTGTTGCCAGTGTTCGCCAACATGTTGCCGGCCGATAAGGAGATGGATGCGCTCATCACCCGCGTGCGCGCGCCTTACGAGGCCAAACTTGCCGAAAAACTCGCTGTCAATGACGGTTTCCTGTACCGCCGTGGCAACTTCAATGGCACCGGCGACCAGCTCCTGCTGGATGCCTTGATGGACGTGCAAGGCGCCGACATCGCCTTCTCACCCGGCTTCCGCTGGGGCACCACACTGCTGCCAGGGCAAGCCATCACGCGCGAGTGGCTGATGGACATGACGGCCATCACCTACCCCTACACCACCCTCACCGAGATGACGGGTGAGACCATCAAGAACATTTTGGAAGACGTGGCCGACAACCTCTTCAACCCCGACCCGTATTACCAGCAAGGCGGGGACATGGTGCGTGTGGGCGGCATGACCTACGCCTGCAACCCGACCAACACCATGGGCAAACGCATCGACGACATGCGACTGAACGGCAAAACCATCGAGGCGGATCGCAAATACAAAGTGGCAGGTTGGGCGCCCGTCTCCGAAGAGGCCAAAAACGCGGGCAGCAAGCCAATTTGGGACCTGGTCGAACCTTGGTTGAAGGCCAAGGGCCATGTGACGCCGCGCAAACTGAATGCGCCCAGATTGACGGGCGTTGGCGCCAACCGGGGCGTGGCGGGCTGATACGGGTCGATTTGCGGGATAATTTGAGGGAAGTTCAATATCTGAGCCTCAGCCAATACCGATGGCGCGAGCAGGAGATTTCCCCATGAGCACTAATCCGCGAGATAAGAAAAAAGACATTCCGAAAGACAAAGCGCCCGATGGCGCAACCGGGCATGGTGGTTTGTACGACCGAAACGGCCCAATCCCCGTGCCTGAGGCGAAAGAGAGCGACACGGAATCAGCGTGGGCGATGTTCGAAGAGTCTGTGATGCTGCAGGACAACCCGCCAGCACCCGTTCAGCCCAAATTTGAAGAAACCAAGGCCGATGAAGCCGGTTTTGAGGCGACCGACTTTGGCGGCTCCGGCTACGACGAAACCACGGCCGCGCCGCTGAAACCTTGATCTGACAACACTCGCCGCTTTCGCCTCGGATCCCGCGCAATCCCGCGGCAGGCGTTTTGCCGAACCCGCCGC
>JANOYE010000285.1:0-9446 GCA_031428695.1 Rhodoferax sp.
TGCACGGCGTACAGGCCGTCTTGTGCATCCAGAGAAGCCTTGAGCACGGGGCTGCGCATCGCAACGCCACACACGCCCCAACGCGCGTCGCCGCCTTGCAAAAGCGCGTCAAACACCAAAGCCTGGTGCGCGCGATGGAAGGCCCCCAGCCCCAGGTGAACCACACCGATGGGTCCACCTCGCGGGTAACTGGGTCGCCCGATGGCCGGTGCCAGTGTGGCCAGGGACTGCTGAGTCAAGCGCGGAGCGGTCATGGCGCCAAGCGCAAATAATTAACATAGGTATTAATCAATTCGCAAAAACAAGTGAAATCAGAGAATTTCAAAGGAAAATATGCCCTTAAGTCACGAATTTATTGGGTTACATGCTACTAAATAGATAGTATCCAGTTGGCGGCGCAAGAGCTTGCCCAACCATCAAACTACGCCTAATCGACACCAAACTCACGTCAAAGTCAGGCCAAACTCACACCCACTTTGCGCCCGGCAGCGACAATTTCGCCCCAGGTTTGTGTATCCACGGTGATGCCCTCCACCCGCCGCTTGGCACGGGCGGCACGCTCCGGCTCGCCAGCCAACTGCACCGCCTCAAAACCCGGCCCCACCGGCCCGCTTTGCAGCCAATCTACAAACGCCAACGCCTCGGTGGCGAAGACTTCTTGCGTGCCCAGGCGCGCCGGGTCGATCAAGATCGTCAACATGCCATTGATGACAGCGCGCACATTCACGTCAGTCGGTTTGTGCCAGGTGCCGCTGCCCGTCAACGCGCCGCCGAGCAATTCACTCACCACCGCCATGCCGTAACCTTTGTGTTCGCCAAACGTCATCAAGGCGCCGAAGAGGCCATTGCTTTGTGGCACCACCACCACGCCGGGGTCGGTGGTGGGGTGGCCATGTTCGTCGATGAGGGTGCCGGGCTCCACTTGCAGGCCCTTGTTGTGCGCCACGCGCATCTTGCCTTGCGCCACGCGGCTGGTGGCGAAATCGAGCACAAAGGGTTCGCGTTGTGTCGCGCCCGAGCCCAATGGAATGCCGATGCAACACGGGTTGGTGCCAAAACGCCCATCGGCGCCGCCCCAGGGCGCCACCACCGGGCGCGACAACACGTTGACAAAATGCATAGCCACCAGGCCTTCGGCCACGGCCATCTCGGCAAAGTGGCCGATGCGGCCGAGGTGGTGGGCGTGGCTCAAAGTCATGATGCAGCTGCCCTGCTGCTTCGCGCGGGCAATGCCCAGGCGCATGGCCTGTTCACCCACAATTTGCCCGTAACCGCGTTGGCCATCAAGCGTGAGCAGGCTGCCGATGTCGAGGTTGACTTTGACGCCCGTGTTGGGTTTCAAGCCGCCTTCCAGCACCGCGTCGATGTAACGCGGCAACATGCCCACGCCATGGGAGTCATGGCCACTCAGATTCGCCATGACGAGGTTGTCGGCAACCGTTTGCGCTTCTTCTTTCGCGCTGCCAGCCGCTGCAAAAATAGAAGCTGCTTGCGCACGCAGTTCAGAGGCTTGAAGGAGTTTGTCCATAAATTTCTTACATTTTCAGCGATTGCGCCGGGTTGAAGTCACATCACCGCGCCGAGTTGCCACGGCACAAATTCGTTCTGGCCATACCCGTGGTTTTCGCTCTTGCTGTGTTGTCCCGAGGCCGTGGCCAGTACCAGATCGAATATGCGCTGGCCCATGGTTTGCACGTCGCTGGTGCCGTCCACAATTTCACCGCAGTTGATGTCCATGTCGTCTTCCTGTTTGCGCCACAGGTTGGAGTTGGTGGACAACTTCAATGACGGCGACGGCGCGCAGCCATAAGCCGAGCCGCGTCCGGTGGTGAAACAAATCAAGTTCGCGCCGCCTGCCACCTGGCCGGTGGCGCTCACCGGGTCATAACCCGGCGTGTCCATGTAGACGAAGCCTTTGGCGGTCACAGGCTCGGCGTATTCGTAAACCGCCTCCAGGTTGGTGGTGCCGCCTTTGGCGACGGCGCCGAGCGACTTTTCGAGAATCGTCGTCAAACCGCCGGCTTTGTTCCCAGGCGAGGGGTTGTTGTTCATCTCGCCTTCGTTGATCTCGGTGTAATGCTCCCACCATTTGATGCGGCTGATGAGTTTCTCGGCGATGTCCGGCCGCACGGCGCGGCGCGTGAGCAAATGTTCGGCGCCATAAATTTCGGGTGTTTCTGAGAGGATGGCGGTGCCGCCGTGCGCCACCAGCAAATCCACCGCCGCGCCCAACGCCGGGTTGGCGCTGATGCCGCTGTAACCATCGGAGCCGCCGCATTGCAGGCCGATGGTGATGTGGGAGGCGCTGCACGGAACACGGTGGTTCTCGTTGGCTTGGGGCAACAAGCCGTTGATGAGGTTGACGCCGCGTTCCACCGTTTTGCGCGTGCCACCGGTCTCCTGAATGTTGAACACCTTGAGCGTTTCGCCCTCGCGCAGGCTGCTGGCGGCCAGCCACGAGCTGATCTGGTTGCTCTCACAGCCCAAGCCGACCACCAGCACGGCGCAAAAATTCGGGTGGGTGGCGTAACCGGCCAGCGTGCGCTGCAAGACTCTCAGGCCCGCGCCTTCGCTGTCCATGCCGCAGCCACTGCCGTGGGTGAGGGCGATCACGCCATCCACGTTGGGGAAATTGGCCAAGGCTTCGGGCCGGTTTTGCCGCGAGAAGTGGTCGGCAATCGCGCGTGCTGCCGTGGCCGAGCAGTTGACCGACGACAACACGCCGTTGTAGTTGCGCGTGGCCACGCGGCCATCGGCGCGCTGGTAACCCAAGAAGGTGGCCTCGCGGCGCGGCGCTGGCGCCTTCACATCAACACCAATGGCGTAGTCACGCGCGAAGTTGCCCTTCTGCTCTCCCATCCACAGGTTATGGGTGTGCACGTGGTCGCCCGCCGCGATGGCTTTGCTGGCAAAACCGATGATCTGGTTGTAGCGCCGCACCGGCCCGCCTTGGGCAATGTCGCGCACGGCCACTTTGTGCCCGGCAGGGATCAGGCCTTTGACAGCCACGCCTTCCACCTGCGCGCCGCCCACCAGTTGGGCGCGGGCAATCAATACGTCGTCTGCGGGATGAAGTCGGATAAAGGGGTTCATAACACTTTCGGATCAATAAAACATTTTCGGCAGCCACAACACAACGCTGGGCACGTAGGTGATGATGATGAGGGAGCCTATCAGCGGAATCAGCCAAGGCAGTATCGCCATCGTGGTGCGCTCCACCGACAGTTTGGCGACTCGGGCCAGTACAAACAACACCATACCCATGGGTGGGTGCAACAAGCCAATCATCAAATTCAGCACCATTACCAGGCCGAAGTGGATGAGGTCGATGCCCAGCTTTTGGCAGATGGGCACGAGGATGGGCACCAGAATCGTGATGGCCGCCGTGGGCTCCAAGAAGCAGCCGACGAACAACATCAGCAAGTTTGCCAGCAGCAAAAACGCCCAAGGCTCCTTGGTGAAACCCAGCACCCATTCACCAATGGCAGCGGTAACGCCGATGGCCGTCAACATCCAGCCAAAGATACTGGCGGCCGCCACGATGAAGAGCACGGTGGCCGTGGTCTCCACGGTGTCCAGGCAGACCTTGACAAACATCTTCCACGACAAGGTTTTGTACCAAAACAAGCCCAGCACCATGGCCCAGACGCAAGCGGCAATGGCGCCTTCCGTGGGAGTGAAGAGGCCGGTGGTCATGCCGCCAATCAGCAAGACGGGCGTCATGATCGGCAATACGGCTTCAAATTTGAACAGCTTGTCGGCCACAAACAAAGCGATCAGGCCGGCGAAGACGGACGTGCGGGGCGGAAACCCCAGCTTGGTGATCAGCACCCACAACACCAGCGGCCAACCGATCACCACCGCGGTTTCAATCAGCGCTTTGGCCACACGCGGCCACTCAAACTTGACATCTGCGCCCCAGCCGTTCTTGTGGGCGAAATACGCCACGGTGAGCATCATCAGTATGGCCATCAACACACCCGGCAAGATGCCGGCCAGAAACAGCGCGCCGACACTCACATTGGCCATCATGCCGTAGATCACAAACGGCAAACTCGGCGGAATGATCGGCCCCAAGGTCGCCGAGGCAGCGGTGACGCCGACAGCAAACTCCGTGCTGTAACCATGGTCTTTCATGGCTTTGATCTCCACTGTGCCCAGCCCGGCTGCGTCGGCAATGGCGGTGCCGCTCATGCCGGCAAAAATCACTGAGCCGACGACGTTGACGTGGCCCAGCCCGCCCTTCATCCAGCCGACCAGCGCCAACGCGTAATTGAAGATGCGGTTGGTGATGCCGGCGTTGTTCATCAGGTTGCCGGCCAAGATGAAAAACGGCACCGCCAGCAAGGGGAAACTGTCGATGCCGCTGATCATGCGGTGCATCACCACAAAAGGCGGCGAGCTTTGCGTAAAAAAGATGTAGATGAGTGAAGCGCCCGCCATGGCGATTGCCACCGGCACGCCGCCGCTCATCAAAAACAGAAAAATAATTTTTAACATGGGGTGGTTTCTTGCGGCGCAGCTTCAGTCGCGGTCTTGCATGGTTGAATCGGGCCGCTCAAGCACGGTGTAGCCGCGTTGCCAATGCACCTTGGCGACCCAAATGGAGCGAAGGAACATTGCCGCAAAGCCGAGCATGCACACGCCGTAAACAATGTTCATCGGCAGGTCAACAATGGTCATTTTGTAGTTGCCGAGTTTCTGCATCATCTGAAAGGTGAGCACGGTCGATGCGCCGAAAAAGGACATCCGCAATACATCCACCAAAACTGCCATCACTCGGCACACGACAGCGGGCAGGTGCCGGTAGAAAAAATCGACCTGAATGTGGTTGTTTTTGGCAACCCCGATGGCCGCGCCGACGAAGACCACGCCAATCAGCAAATAGCGTGCGATTTCTTCCGTCCAGGCTGCGGAATCGTTCATCACATACCGCGTGAAGAACTGGTAGAAAACCGTGGCGCCCAGCAGCCAGAAGAGGGCCAAGGCGGCCCAGGCCTCTGGTGTGGTGCCCGAGAGATCCACCGCCTCATCGACGGCATGGAACTGGCCGTCGTCACCCATGACTTTGGGCAAGGCATCAATATCGACAGGTGTACTCATGGGTGCTTGAAATGGCGGTGGAATGGCGGTGGCGGTTACTTCGCGCTGATGATGCGGTCGTAATCCTTGCGGTCAAACCCCATTGATTCCAAGGTGGATGTCTTCAGCACCGCATCGGCAAAACTCTTGCGGTCTACCTGCACGATGTTCAGGCCCTTTTTCTTGAACTCATCGACCAGCTCGGTTTCGCGCTTTTTGATCTGGTCGGTGGCGCGGGCGGCGGCTTCGCGTGTCACCTCGATGAACATGGTTTTCTCGGGCTCAGTGAGTTTGCTCCAGATGTGCGGGGCGATTTGTGTTGTCAGCCCGTCGACGATGTGGCCGGTCAACATGATGGCTTTTTGCACCTCGTAAAACTTCTTGGCTTCAATCGTGGTGAGCGGGTTTTCCTGCGCTTCGACGGTGCCGTTTTGCAGCGCCAGGTAGACCTCGGCGAAGGCGATGGGGGTTGGGTTGGCGCCGCAGGCGCGCGGTGTGGCGGTGTACACCGGCACGTCCGGCACGCGAATCTTCAGCCCCTTCATGCCTTCGCACGTGGTGAACGGTTTTTGCGAGGTGGTGTGGCGCGCGCCGTAGTAGGTGTAGGCGGTGATCTGGATGCCGGTTTTGGCGCGGAACTCGTCGGTCATTTCCTTGAACACGGCGCTCTTGCTGTAGGCAATGAGGTGGTCGCCGTCGCGGAAGATGAAGGGGTAATAAGCGATGCCCAGGCGCGGGTAGCTGCGCGCGGCAAAAGACGGGCCGCTGATGATCATGTCCACCGTGCCCAGCTGCATGCCCTGGTTGATGTCGGTTTCTTTGCCGAGCGACGAAGCCGGGAACACCTGAATGTCGAACTTGCCATTGCTGCGTTTTTTAAGTTCTTCCGCCGCCCAGACCGACTGCGTGTGGTATGGCTCGGAGGTTTCGTACACGTGCGCCCATTTCAGCTTGGTTTGTGCTTGTGCAATGCCAAACAGGCCGCAAGCCCCTGCTAATAGAGCGTAAGCAGCTGCTGTTTTTAGAGCGAGTCGTTTGGTGGCAGAGATTTTCATGGTTGTCTCCAGGGTGGGTGAGGGCAGGAAATAACAGGTTGCTGGACGTTGGAAAAACCGAAATCAGCGCCGCCAGTTTGCGCTGAAACGTTTGTGGGAATTGTCAAGGTGGCGGTGCATCGCCGCGCGGGCGCCTTCAGGGTCATGCGCGCGGATGGCTTCCAAGATTGCCTCGTGTTCCGTGATGGCGGCCTTCCACGACTTGGCGTTTTCAAAATGGCCGCCAAACCGTTTGAAGATCGGGCCACGGCGCGCGTCGTAAAAATTTTGCACGGTTTCGGTCAACACCGAGTTGCCGCCCACTTGCACGATGGCGGTGTGAAACGCGCGGTCGCCGTCTTGCGGCACGTCGCCCTTGGCGGCTTCGCTGGTCATCGCCTGAATCGACTCCTCCAGCGCTTTGAGGTCTTTGCGCTTGGCCAGCCTCGCAGCAATCGCAGCCGTTTCGCCCTCGACCACGCGGCGCGCACGGATCAGCTCCAGCGGGCCCCACTCGGCCCCAGCAATCGGTTCATTCGCGGCTTGGCGCGAGGCGCGGTCAAGCACGTAAACGCCGGAACCTACGCGCACTTCCACCCAGTCTTGCACTTCCAGCGCAATCAATGCCTCGCGCACAGTGGGGCGGCTCACACCGAGCTGGCGCGCCAAGTCGCGCTCGGCCGGCAAACGCGCGCCTGCGGCAAACTCACCCTTGCCGATGAGCAGGCGCAGCTGCTCGGCGATTTGCCGGTAAAGGCGTTGGGGTTCGATGGCTTGAAGCGGCACGGAGAAAATTGGGTAAACGAAAAGTGAGCGCAAAGCGAGCGGAATGTGAACGCGGTTATGATACCAAAACTGGCCAAGTGGTCATACCAATTAAGTATCCCGCCTTCAACCCATTCCGGCATCCGGCAAAACCCTTGAGCTCGTCAACCAAACCTTTTGAAGCCGTTGTTCAAACCGCTGTTGACACTGCTGGTGAGGCGGTTGTCATTGAGTCGATCCGCATCCGCCAGGTGAACTTGCCGCCCAAGGTGGTGCGCACGGATGCGATCCAGTCGTTCGTCACGCAAGAAACCATTCTGTTGACGATCCGCTGCAACGATGGCATTGAAGCCACCGGTTACGCCTACACCATCGGCACCGGCGGCTCATCGGTGGCCGCGCTGTTGAAGGACCACCTGGCGCCGCGCCTCCTGGGCCGCAACCCAATACACGTCGAAGCGATCTGGAAAGACTTGTTTTTCCACACCCACGCTACGGCGGTGGGCGCCATCACCAGCCTGGCGCTGGCCTGTGTCGATACCGCTTTATGGGACTGGCGGGCGCGTCGGCAGAACTTGCCTCTGTGGCAACTGCTGGGCGGCGCACAAGCCAAGCTGCCGGTGTACACCACCGAAGGCGGCTGGCTGCATTTGAGCGCGGGTGAATTGGTCGATCAAACTTTGGCTGCGAAGGCGCAGGGCTTCAAAGGCGCGAAGATCAAAATCGGTCGGCCCCACGTGGGTGAAGATGTCGAGCGGTTATCCAAAGTACGCGATGCCGTGGGCGATAGTTTCGAGATCATGACCGATGCCAACCAGGGCTTCAACCGGCCCGAGGTGGTGCGCCGCGCGCGCGCGTTTGACGGCCTGGATCTGGCATGGCTTGAAGAGCCTTTGCCTGCGCAAGACGTGAGCGGCCACCGCCAGTTGCGCGAACACACCGCCATTCCCGTGGCGGTGGGCGAGTCGCTCTACCACCTGGGCCAGTTCCGCGAATACCTGGAGCAAGGCGCTTGCAGCATCGTGCAGCCGGATGTGGCGCGCATCGGCGGCATCACGCCGTGGATCAAGGTGGCGCATCTGGCCGAGGCGTTTGATGTGCCGGTGTGCCCGCACTTCCTGATGGAGCTGCATGTGAGCCTGTGCGCCGCCGTGCCCAATGCGGCCTGGGTGGAATACATTCCGCAACTTGACGACATCACCACCCGTCGCATCCGTGTGGAAGATGGCTTTGCCTACCCGCCCGAAACGCCAGGCCTGGGGATTGAGTGGGACTGGCAAGAGATCGCCCAACGGCAATTGGCCGACGTGGCGATTGGCGCAAAATCGGTTGCCAAAAGGCTTTGATTTTTCAACCGCTTCAACCTCTTCAACTCTTACAGAAAGACAACCATGAGACTTGCAGGAAAAAGAGCACTCGTTACCGCCGCCGGGCAAGGAATCGGCCGCGCCAGCGCATTGGCGATGGCGGCAGAGGGTGCCCAGGTGCTGGCCACCGATATGAATGCCAAGCTGCTGGAGAGTTACAACGGCGTGGCAAACGTCACCACGGCAACGTTGAATGTGATGGACAAAGCCGCCATCACGGCCCTGGTGGCCAGCATCGAAACACCGCACGTGGTCTTCAACTGCGCTGGTTTCGTGCATGCAGGCACGATTCTGGATGTGAGTGACGACGACTGGAACTTCTCATTCAACCTCAATGTGCGCGCCCAGTTCTGGATGATCCAGGCGCTGCTGCCCGGTATGCTCAAGCAGGGCGGTGGCAGCATCATCAACATGGCCAGCGTCTGCGGCAGCTTGAAGGGTTTGCCCAACCGCTCGGTGTATGGCGCGAGCAAAGCGGCGGTGGTGGGCTTGACGAAATCGGTGGCGGCGGATTTTGTCGGCCAAGGCATTCGTTGCAATTGCATCGCGCCAGGCACGGTAGACACCCCTTCCCTGGGCGACCGCATCAACGCCCACGCCGACCCGGTGGAGGCGCGCAAATTGTTCATCGCCCGCCAGCCCATGGGCCGGCTCGCGCAGGCGGAAGAAATCGCGCCCATCATCGTCTTCCTGGCCAGCGATGAATCCAGATTCGCCACCGGGCAAATTTTCTCCATCGATGGCGGCATGACGATTTGACGCGGCTTCCTGGAGCCCGGAAAAAGAGGTTCACAAGCGCACTAAACTACCCACCATCCCAAATCCTAGTTACTGAAAGGCATTCATGAAACTCGTACGTTACGGCAGCCCAGGCAAAGAGAAGCCCGGCCTCATTGATGCAGACGGCAAATTGCGCGACTTGAGCGCTGTCGTCAAAGACCTTGGCGGCGACCAGCTCAGCGCTGCGTCATTGGCCAAGATCGGCAAACTCAAGACCGACAAGCTGCCCTTGGTCAAAGGCAAACCGCGCATGGGCGCGCCCGTGGCCAACGTCGGCAAGTACATTGCGATTGGTTTGAATTACAAGGACCACGCCGCCGAAGCCGGCATGCCGCTGCCCAAAGAGCCGATCGTCTTCATGAAGGCCAACAGCTGCATCCAGGGCCCGGACGACAACGTCATGTTGCCCAAAGGCTCC
>JANOYE010000286.1:0-48257 GCA_031428695.1 Rhodoferax sp.
AACTTTGGACGGCCACTATGGCCAAGGCAATGCACTGCGAGTTAACGCGAAAGCCGCGTTGGCCCTAGTCACCGTGATGGGGTCCTTGATGATGTGGTCTGCTTTTGAATACCTTCAAATTGAGGAAGACTTCCGTATTGTCAGGTTCGAGGCCCTGCGACTTGGGAAAACCCCCGTCGCCTATGAGCGTCCGGAAATCACGTTGCTCACACAACTTGACGCTTTGCTCGATGGCGGCAGAATTGTTCCAACACCGGGCATGTCCGTCGTGCAGATCGAGCTTTCGCGCAAAGTTGCGCTGAAATTTCCCTGGCCGGCCACACAAAATCGCTACGCACTTTCATTGGCTTTGAATGGGCACGTTGACGAAGCGGTCCGTCAATTGAAAGTCATGCGCACGCTTCATGGGGAAAAATCCTATGCTCAAATCAAGCTCTATTGGGCGAGTTTGGCGGAAGAAAAACATCCGCAGTTGAAGGCGATTGCCTTGCCTTGACCCAGCCAGGCCAGGACGTGTACACGCGATGAACGCGAATGGAGAGGTGTTTTTGCAATGAAGACCAGTTCGGGCAGGAGCACATCAATAGTGTGCATATTCTTGGTTGCGCTGCCTTGGCTCAATCCGTTTGCACCGGGACCAACACCTGCCATTCTCCAATTTTTGCTTTCGTGGATTTTTCTGGCGTTGTTGGTTCAATTTTCGGTCTTTTTCAGTCGGTGTCCGAGTCCTGTTTCCATCGCAAGAGGTTGGCTGGCTGCCGCGATTGCCAGCAGTGTTTTGGCCGTTCTTCAATTTGGTGGTCTCGGCGATGCCTGGGTGCCGTGGGTCAACGCTGCACATTCTGGCGAAGCCTTTGCAAACCTTCGTCAACGAAACCAGCTGGCTTCGTTGACCAATATCGGCTTAATCACCTTGTTGTGCTTGCGAGGTTCAGAAAATGGCATCAAGGTCTGGCAGCTGGCCATTGCGGTTTTGTTGGGCGCTGGCAATGCAAGCTCCTCGTCAAGAACTGGACTTGTGCAGTTGCTGTCTGTGGTTGCCGTTGTGTGTTTTTTACCGGCTTGGCGCACCCCCGTGCGCCGCAAACTGGCATTGGCGACACTTTTCAGTTATGGGCTTGCAACAATGACGTTGCCAATGCTCTTTGGAGAAGGTTTTGCCACTTCCGGACTTCTTAATAGGTTCGAAGACAGCCCAGCTTGCGCTAGCCGGTGGGTACTGTGGCGCAATGTCCTGCACTTGATTGAACTGAAGCCACTAACCGGCTGGGGCTGGGGAGAGCTTGACTTTGCGCACTTCGTTACTCTTTTTCCCACAACTCGGTTTTGCGAAATTCTTGATAACGCCCATAATTTGCCGCTGCACCTGGCGGTCGAACTCGGCTTGCCGTTTGCGCTACTTGGATGTGGCCTGGTGATAGGCTACCTGCTTCGATCGCGCCCTTGGCATGAACAGGATCCATTGCGTCAACTGGCTTGGGGGGTGTTGACCATTATTTTTCTACATAGCCTTCTGGAATATCCGCTATGGTACGGGCCATTTCAAGTTGCAGTCGTCCTGTGTGTGTCATTGCTGATGGGCACACACCGACTGAACCAAGAACGTTCCTCAGGCGGATCGAGCACACCTGTCATGGAAGTCAACACAAGTAACGTGGGTCGGTCGACAGGCCGATTTCAACAGCGCGCATTCGCTTTTGTAGTGTCTGGAGCAGTGATGTTGATGTCGGGGTACGCATGGTGTGACTACTATCGGGTGAGCCAAATCTACCTTGAACCGGAAAATCGATCCGCTTCTTATCGACACAAAACGCTGGAGAAGGTTCGCTCTTCCTGGTTGTTTCGTGATCAGGTGCAGTTTGCGGAGTTGTCGATCACACCTGTTACGCAGGAAAACGCTGACGCGATGTATGTGCTGGCCCGTACAGTCTTGCATTTTTCACCCGAGGCGAAGGTGGTTGAAAAGTTGATCCAAAGCGCCAGGGCCAGCGGGCGTGACAAAGAGGCGAAATTTTTTGAAACGCACTTCAAGGCTGCATACCCTGAGGCTTACGAGCGATGGTCGCTGAAACAACGCTAGGTTTTTGCTACAAAGCTGCCTGACTTGCCGCCATGTTTTTCGACCAATTTGACATCGTGAATCGTCATGCCGCGGTCAACAGCCTTGCACATGTCATAAATCGTCAGCAAACCAATCTGGACGGCGGTGAGTGCTTCCATTTCGACACCCGTGGGACCGACAGTTTCCACAGTTGCCGTGCAAAAGATGGCCGATGCAGCGGCAGATGTACCCTTAACTGTTTCAAAATCAACCGCCACGCGGGTCAGCGCCAGGGGATGGCACAGTGGAATCAGGTCGCTGGTTTTTTTGGCTGCCTGAATGGCGGCAATTCGAGCGATCCCCAACACATCGCCCTTTTTGGCGGTGCCGGCTTCGATGATGGCCAGCGTTGCGGGCAACATCTCTATGCATCCGCGTGCAACGGCGACGCGGTGCGTGCTGGCTTTGGTGCCAACATCCACCATATGGGCCTGGCCTTGGTCGTCAAAATGCGTGAGCTTGCTCATAGTTGCTTATAAATAGACGCGAAAATTGACTTGAACGACAAACTTTACCCAAGCTTGACGTCGTCGAATTTGAACATTGAAATAATTTGCGCATCATACGACTTACCCCATGACCCAATTTCCAAGCCTTGCGTTGAATTCTTCCGTATTCTGGGCTGACCGCATTCGCGCCAGCGGTATCCATTTGGGCTTGAGCCTGCTCATCGCCGCACTGGCGGGCGGTCTGGTGTTTGGCCTCTGGTATCCCTACCCTTTCCGCGAAATTTCCGGCGGGCGAGAACTGTTTCTGATTCTGGTCGCGGTCGATGTGGTTTTGGGCCCGCTGATAACCCTGGCCATTTTCAACCGCGCCAAACCCTGGTCCGAGTTGCGAAGAGACTTAGCCATTGTTGTGATGCTCCAGCTTGGCGCGCTGGGGTATGGCATGTGGACGGTTTTTGCAGCGCGTCCAGTGCACCTCGTGTTTGAAATCTATCGATTCAATGTGGCACATGCCATCGATGTGCAACCGGAGCTTCTGAGCAAAACACCGGCGGACATCGAAGCACTACCCGTGACTGGGCCGACGCTGCTGTCTTTGCGGCCGTTCCGCAGTGAACAGGAAAAGACCGACGCGACACTAGCCGCGCTTCAAGGCATTCCCCTGGCCGCCCGCCCCGACCTCTGGCAATCCTACGAAAAGGGCATTCCTGATGTGCTCAAAGAAGCCAAACCGGTGGCCTTGCTCAAGTCGCGGTTTCCCAATCGGGTAGCGGAAATCGACAAAGTTCTGGCTCCGTTTGGCTCGGCCGGCTTGGCGATGGTGACGGTGCCGATGGTCGGCCGCAAATCATTCTGGACGGTCTTCCTTGACCCGATCACGGCCGAGGTGAAGGCGTTTATGCCGCTGGATTCGTTTTGACTGCAAACCGTAAGCAATTTCGGCCTCTAAGTCACGTTAAACGGACGTATGTAGCTATTATTTTAATAGCTATTGCTGCCTTGCCCGCGACCACTTCCTGGGCCCAAACCGGCCCGTCCCAGCTCCCCAACCTCGGCGACGCAAGCGAGCTCACCAGCAGCGCTGAGCGGCGCATGGGGGACCGCATCGCGCGTGAGATTTACCGCGATCCGGACTACATCGACGACCCGGTTCTCCTTGAATACGTGTTGTCCGTCTGGCAGCCTCTGCTGGCTGCGGCGCGGCTGCGGGGGGATTTGACGGCAGAGCTTGATGAACGGTTCGCGTTTGAGGTGTTCCTGGGCAAAGACCGCTCGGTCAACGCCTTTGCCCTGCCCGGTGGTTACTTTGGCCTGCATTTGGGGCTGCTGGCGGTGGTGAGCAACCGCGACGAACTCGCCTCGGTCATGGGCCATGAGCTTAGCCACGTCACGCAGCGGCATATTTCACGCTTGATCTCGAAACAAAACTCGCAAAGCCCCTGGGTCATCGGCGCGATGATTCTGGGCGTGTTGGCGGCGTCCAAAAGCCCGGAGGCGGCGAACGCGCTGATCGTCGGCGGCCAGGCTGTGGCGCAGCAAAGCCAGCTTAATTTTTCACGCGACATGGAGCGTGAAGCAGACCGAGTCGGTTTTGGCGTGATGACGCAAGCCGGTTTTGAGCCGCGCGGTTTTGTCACCATGTTTGAAAAACTCCAGCAGTCAAGCCGATTGAGCGACAGCGGCGCGTTTCCCTACTTGCGCAGCCACCCTTTGAGTTCTGAGCGCATCGCCGACATGCAGGGCCGCATTCCCCAAGCGGGGGCGGGCGCTCAAGCGGCGCAGACTGCCACTCAAACCGGCACGCTGGCACACGCCATGGTCAGCGCACGGGCGCAGGTGTTGTCAAACAGTGGCGTTGATGCCCTGCGCTCTTGGGCGCCGCTGGCTGCGGCGATGGCGCCCCAAACTGGCCCGCCGCTCAGCGCTGAGCGGAAAAACCAGGAGGCCTCGACCTTGTACGGCGCTGCCTTGGCCGCCTCGAAGCTGCGCGACTTTGGCGGTGCTGCACCGCTGCTGGCCAGGCTTATGGCGCTGACCCAAGGCGAAGCGAAGGATGATGCGAAAGACGCCACAAAGGATGACGCCGCCGGCGCGCGACTTTACCGCCTGTTGGCCGCCGAGATCGCGCTGGCTGCGGCAGATGCGCCCAAAGCCGCCCTGCAGCTGGCGTTGAACGAGGCGATTCTCAAGGCGCTCAGCGCCAGCACCGCCGCGACGGTAAAACCGGGCCGCCCGGAAGTTATTCTTGCGGCCATGGCCGCGCTGCGCGCTGGGCAGGCCGCAGACGCGGCGGACAAGCTTCAGCCGTGGGTCGCCAATCACCCGCGCGACGCGCAGGCCTGGCAACTGCTGTCACGCGCCCATGCGGCGCTCGGCAAAACCTTGCGCGCTGTGCGCGCTGATGCGGAAAGCCAGGTGGCGCAACTGGACTATGCCGCTGCTGCCGACCGCTTCAAGGCCGCGCAAGAACTGGCCCGCGAACTCGCCCGCAAAGGGCAGGCAGACCACGTCGAAGCCAGCATCATCGACAGCCGGGCGCGCCAGGTTGCCTTACTTCTTCGCGAACAGGCGCTCGAGCGCTGATTCGATCACCATTCCCGCCAGGGAATAGACGAAGGAGCCAATCAAGGCCGCGACAAAACCATAGACCTTGAAGCCGTCAAGCACGCCAGCGGCAGCCCAGAACATCAGCGCGTTGATGACGAACATGAAGAGCCCCAACGTGAGCACCGTCACTGGCAGCGTCAAAACGACCAAAATCGGCCGCACAAACATGTTGAAGAGCGCGATGACAAACGCGGCGATCAGGGCCGACGAGAAACTTGTCACCTCTACGCCGCTGTAAAAATGCGCCACTGCCAGGAGGGCCGCGGCGCTCAACAGCCACTTAACAATTAGTTTCATAGCCGCAGATTATCACGGCGGCCATGAATTAAAGAGGCGGCCCGTCGCTTGTACGAGCGGGCCGCCGTCGGTTCGGACTCAATCTGCGGCCAATGCCATCACCGTGCCCAGCCCCACCATCGCGCCTGGCACAGCCCAGCGACTTTGGACTTCCTCGGGTTGATTCCTCGTTACGGGCGGCAGGGGCTGCCCGGCAAGAGCCAGGCGCGCGTCCAGCACCCGAGCGGCACCATGTTGCCTCAGCAAGGTTTCGGTCATTTGCAGCAAAGGCTGGTGGGCGACCACACCCTGCACAGAGTCGTGGCCGGTTGCCAGCAATGGCGTGATTTGCGCAAACAAACCTTCGCTCCATTTGGCGCGAAAGTTCTCACGCGCGCTGTGTGTCAGCCATTTGCTGACGTGCCGCGACATGCGCGGCGCACAGGCCACCAGAATCCAGTGGGTGCGTTGGGACTCCGAAGCCCCAACAATGGCTTGGCGCTTCATCGGGGCGATTTGCGCCAGAGCGTGGGTGGTGTCGTTGACGTAGACGATGATTTTTTCCATGATGATTTCCTTTGGTATAAAGCGATTTTTGGAACGAAAAACGGAAGAAAAATGTTCATTTGACACATCGAAAATTGGGCCGTTCAGGCCATACCTCCTTGCTCGGCGCGCGCCTGGCGGCTGGCGGCCCAACGCCCAGCCAGAAGGACACCCATGACAGCGGCGGCGTAGGTAAGCCAGCGTGCTGCGGTATTCAGGATCTCAGGAGGATCAAAGACGGCATCGAGCAGCGGTTCGCTGACGATCATCTTGGCGGCTGTGAAGGCCAGAACGCCCGCGCCGATCTGGATGATGATGGGGAAGCGCTCCACCAACTTCAACACGATGGAGCTGCCAAACACCACAATCGGCACGCTGATCAAGAGGCCGATCACGACCAAGTCCATCGAGCCCTGCGCTGCGCCGGCGACGCCCAGCACGTTGTCCACACCCATCAGCGCGTCGGCGACGACAATGGTTTTCATGGCGCCCCAGAAGGTGTGGTGGACGGGCCCGTGAGCGGTCTTGTCGCTGTCGTCAACCAGCAATTTGTAGGCGATCCAGACCAGGCCCAGGCCACCCACCAGCATCAGGCCGGGGATCTGCAGCAGCCACACCACACCCAACGTCATCACCGAGCGCACCGCGATGGCGCCCACCGTGCCCCAGACGATGGCCTTTCTTTTGAGGGATTCCGGAAGGTGGCGGGCGGCCAGGGCGATGACGATGGCGTTGTCGCCCGCCAGCACGAGGTCAATGAGAATGATGGCCAGCAGCGCCGACCACCAAGGTGCAGATAAAAACTCCATGGCAAAGCTCCAAGTTGTATCGATCAACAACCCGAAACGAACCCTGTCCATGAAAATTTGATGCGATGCAGCCCAACGCTGCACGCCGCCCAAAAACGCATCGACTGGGCCCAATTCGGGCTCCAATCGAAGGTCTGGCTCGACATGAAATCATGCGATATGTGCCCAACAGGCCGGAAGCTCTACTTGTTGTATTGCTTCGTATTGACGACCTGCCGATACCTCTTGCTGCAATGCCCTTTGGACACCTTCCTGTGCGACAAGAAGCGGGAGCTACTCCCCTTCGTGAACGGAATTTGACCATGACTTGCCGATCTTGCAAAGCCCCCAAGGACTCTATGGGTTTAATCATGCGACCACGCCTTCGGCCCTTAGCGCCGGGTTTAGGGGTGGATTTAAAGGGGTAAGTTTCGACTTCGGACGGCGGCAGGCTATGATGCGCGTCCTTCAAGAGAGTCCTGGAAAAGTCAACGTGGCCGGCATTCACATCACCGATATTGAATCGGCCATCAACTACTGGCGCGACAAGGCCCCCTCGGCCGATGGGTATTCACTCGCCCGCGAGACCCGTGCGTTGGCCGAGGTTTACGCCACCATGGTGTTCCTGCACGAAACCCTGGCTGACGAATTCTCCTTCCCGAAAGCCGCTTATGCCGCCTGGCTCGTGTGGTACGAAAGCATGCCCGACACCCCTTGCATCGCCATTTGCTCGACCAGCCAGGGCGACGCCACCTGCAAAGGCTGCGGCCGCAGTTTTGACGAAGTTCAGCGCTGGACGGGAATGCGCCCCGCAGAAAAACGCCAGACTTGGCGGCGCATCACAATGGACGGCACGGCTTGGCGCTTCAACAAATACGCTGAACGGGCAGCTGAGCGCAACATGGCCGCGCGGGAAGCGCAAGCGGCGGATGGGGCCGCCAAAACAGCAGCTTGAGCGCGTTTGGGGTGCAAACGCCAGCGAACCGCCTCGTGGCACGAATTCGAGTCACTACATTATTGATAGCTGCTTACGCACATTATTCGTGACTTGAGGGCTGAAAAGTCTTAAAAATCCGTCAAAAACCAGTTGAGGCGGAAATTGTTAATACTCTTGTTAACAATTCAAGTGTTTCGATTTACTTCCAGCGCAGCGGCTCTATGTCTACATTTCGCACGCCGTCACCCAGCATCAACACGCCTTCCTGCACTGTCGCTTGCAACTGCATGTTGCGCGCGGCCATCGGAATCAAAGCTTGCGATTGAGCGGCGGGCACACGGTAAACGCTCAGGTTTTGCGGGCGGGAGAGCTTGTTTTCCAGGCCTTTCCACCAGACTTCGGCAGCAGAGTTGAAGCAATACAAAACGACCTCGTCTGCTTTGCCACAAGCTTTGAGCAACGGCTTGTCTTCGGGCTGGCCGACTTCGATCCACAGGCGTTTCAGGCCGGTGAAGTCGGTCAGCGAGACATCGGGCTCGTCGGGGCTGGAGAGGCCCGCGCCGAAGGCCAGCACGCCGTCGCCGCCACACACGGATTGCAGTTTGTGCGCCTGCAAAGCCAGCGCCACCAAGCGCACCATCATGCGCTCGTCGGTCTCGCTCGGGTGGCGTGCCAGGGTGAGTGCGTGGTCGGCGTAGTAGCCGTTGTCGATGTCAGCGATTTGCAGACTGGCTTTGAATATTGTGGATTTTAAAGCCATTGAATGTTATTTTTACCACAAAAACGCTATATTTAAATTAGCTGGTTACGCACTTTTACGTGACTTGGATCGATGAAAATCCAAAAAATACTGAACCGCTATACTTTTCTTGCCAACTCTGTAGCCAATCCAACGTAACTTGCCGGCGTCATGGCCAGCAAACGGTCTTTGTCGGCCTGCGGAATGTCAAGATTGGTGATGAAACCCTGCATCAACTCCCGCGTCATCGCCGCGCCGCGCGTGAAGGTTTTGAGCTGTTCGTAGGGCTCGGGCAGGCCAAAGCGGCGCATCACAGTTTGGATCGGCTCAGCCAGCACTTCCCAGGCGGCGTCGAGGTCTTGGGCGATGGCCTGTTCGTTGATTTCGAGTTTGTTCAGCCCGGCCAGCAGCGACTGGTAGGCCAGCACGGCGTAACCCAGGGCCACGCCCATGTTGCGCAGCACGGTGCTGTCGGTCAGGTCGCGTTGCCAGCGGGAGATGGGCAGTTTTTCGCTCATGTGGCGCAAGAGGGCGTTGGCCAGGCCGAGGTTGCCTTCGGCGTTTTCGAAATCAATCGGGTTGACCTTGTGCGGCATGGTCGATGAACCGACTTCACCGGCCTTGAGCTTTTGTTTGAAGTAACCCAAGCTCACATACCCCCAGACATCGCGGCTCCAGTCGATCAAAATCGTGTCAGCCCGCGCCACGGCGTCGAATAGCTCGGCCATGTAGTCGTGCGGCTCGATCTGGATGCTGTAGGGCTGAAAGGTGAGGCCCAGGCCGTGCGGCTCCGGCGTTTCAACCACTTTGCGTGAAAACGCCTCCCAATCAAAGTCGGGCCAGGCCGACAGGTGGGCGTTGTAGTTGCCCACGGCGCCGTTCATCTTCGCCAAAAGGTCAATCGCGGCGATTTTGTCGCGGGCTTTTTGAAGGCGCACGACGACGTTGGCAATCTCTTTGCCCACAGTGGTCGGGCTGGCGGTCTGGCCGTGGGTGCGGCTGAGCATGGGCACAGCGGCGAAGGTGTGCGCCATTTGGCGAAGTTTGGTGATCACCGCGTCCAACGCGGGCAGCAGCACTTGGTCACGCGCGCCTTTGAGTTGCAAGGCGTGGCTGGTGTTATTAATGTCCTCGCTGGTGCAGGCGAAATGAACAAACTCGGCGAATTTCATCAACTCGGGCCGCGCCTCGAACTTTGATTTGATCCAGTATTCGACCGCCTTCACATCGTGGTTGGTGGTTTTCTCAATCTCTTTGATGGCCTGGCCGTCGGCTTCGCTGAAGTTCTTGACGAGACCGTGCAAGTAAGTACGCGCTCCGCCAGACAACGGCTTGAATTCCGCAAACCCGGCATCGCTCAAGGCGATGAGCCAGGCCACTTCAACCTGCACACGCCGGTGCATGTAGCCCTGCTCGCTCATCAGTGGGCGCAAGGCGGCAAGTTTGGCGGCGTAACGGCCGTCGAGTGGGGATAGGGCGGAAATTGATGAAAACGGCATGTTGCGATTGTAGGTTCCAGGGGTTATTGCACCGCCCAGCAGAGCGACCCAAGGGCAATTTTTCGCTGGGCCGCCCCGAGTTCTCGAAGAGCGGCGAAGCCAAAAATTAGCCTCCTCGGGGGGCAGCGAGCCGCACAGCGGCAGAGCGTGGGGGCCACAATTTCCCGCCGGGCCGCCCCAAGGGAAATTCGCCCCCTCGGGGGGCAGCGACCCGCGAAGCGGTGGAGCGTGGGGGCTACAATTTCCCGCCGGGCCGCCCCAAGGGAAATTCGCCCCCTCGGGGGGCAGCGACCCGCGAAGCGGTGGAGCGTGGGGGCTACGTCTCGTTAGAATGACCGACATTCCACCCCAAGCTAGACCCATGAAATTAATCGGCGCCATCACCAGTCCTTATGTTCGCAAAGTGCGCGTTGTCATGGCCGAAAAGAAGCTCGACTACAGCTTTGTGCCGGAAAACGTCTGGTCGGCGGAGACCAAGATCAACGAATCCAACCCTTTGGGCAAAGTGCCCTGCCTGGTGATGGAAGGCGGCGAGGCGCTGTTTGATTCCCGCGTCATCGTGGAATATCTGGACACACTTTCACCCGTGGGCAAGCTGATTCCCTCGGTTGGCCGTGAACGCGCCGAGGTGAAAACTTGGGAAGCGCTGGCCGACGGCCTGCTCGACGCCGCCATTCTTGTGCGCCTGGAAGCCACTTGGGATGGCCGCGCCAAAGGGCAACGCAGCCAGGCCTGGATCGACCGCCAGCTTGGAAAGATCAGCACCAGCCTTAAAGCCATGAGCACAGGGCTGGCTGACAAGCCTTTTTGTTTCGGTATTCACATGAGTCTGGCCGACATCTCCACTGGCTGCGCTTTGGGGTACTTAGACTTCCGCTTTCCGCAAATCAACTGGCGCGCGGACTACGCCAACTTGGCCAAATTGCATGAAAAGCTCTCGCTGCGCCCGAGTTTTGTGGAGACCGCGCCGACCTGAGGGCGCGACGGGGGTGACTCTTTGGCGCAACACTGTGACACAAGTGCTGCAAAATTGAGAGCGAGAATAAGAGGTGCAAAACAGGCCAATTGCTTCAATGAGGGTTACAAGACGCTCCTAGAATGATTCCAGACCTGCCAATTTTGCACATTTCCACCCATGCTCTACCCAGAACTTTTCAAACAACTTGAAGCAGTGCGTTGGGACATGGCCAAAGACATCCCCTGGGATAGCTTTGATGCTTCTTTGTTGACCGAAGAGCAGGCCCAAACCATCAAGCTCAACGCCATCACCGAGTGGGCCGCCCTGCCGGCCACCGAGATGTTCTTGCGCGACAACCGCCACGACAGCGACTTCTGCGCCTTCATGTCGGTGTGGTTCTTCGAAGAGCAAAAACACTCCCTGGTGCTGATGGAGTACCTCAAACGCTTCCGCCCCGACCTCGTGCCGACCGAGGCCGAACTGCTCGAAGAGCGTTTTGAGTTCGACCCGGCACGACCCTTGGATACGCTGATGATGCATTTTTGCGGTGAAATCAGACTGAACCACTGGTACCGCCGCGCCAGCCAATGGCACACCGAGCCGGTGATCCAGCACATCTACACCACCTTGAGCCAAGACGAAGCCCGCCACGGCGGCTGTTACCTCAAATACATGCGCCGCGCCATCACCCTGCATGGCAACGAAGCCAAACTGGCCTTTGCCAAAGTCGGTGTGCTGATGGCCAGCGCGAGGCGCACCGCTCAGGCCCTGCACCCAACCAACCTGCACGTGAACAAGGCCCTGTTCCCACGCGACACCATCCAAAGCCGCCTGCCCGACCCCGAGTGGCTGGAGCACTGGCTGGACAGCCAGATCAAGTTCGATGTGATGTGGGAGACCAAGGTGGTTGATCGCATCTTGCACAACCTGAGTTTGCTGTTGGGCAAACCGTTCACGACGGTGCAGGAGTTGAACAAGATCCGCAAAGAGTTTGGTCGAGAGGTGGCTGAGGCTTCGGCAACCCCCCTTGCCGCCGCAAAGGCCAAAGCGGCCTCGCCACAAGAATCGGCCTGGCAGGCTGCGGCAGGTTGACGGGTTGCGGCAGCTGAGCCACCGCGCCTCGTTTCGCCCAACGCCGCCCTGCTAGCATCGGGCCCATGCCACCGCCCGCTTCCAAGTACCAAGCGCCCCAACTGCTCATTGCTGACAAAATTTGCGCCCGCCCGCTGGCCCTTGAGCGCGCGCGCAGCCTGCCGCGCCCCCTGGTTTTCACCAACGGTGTGTTTGACGTGTTGCACCGAGGCCATGTGCACTACCTGGAACAAGCCCGCGCTTGCGGCGCCAGCCTGGTGGTGGCGCTCAACACAGACGCTTCGGCCAAACGCCTGGGCAAAGGCCCGGATCGCCCGCTGAACAACGAAGCTGACCGCGCGGCGGTCATCGCTGCTTTGGCCGCAGTGAGCCTGGTGACCTGGTTTGACGAAGACACGCCGCTGGAGATCATCGGCGCCATGCAGCCCGACCTGCTGGTCAAAGGGGGCGACTACGACATGCGCCTGCTGGCGGAGACGAAGGTGGTTGAAGGCTATGGCGGCAAGGCGCTGGCGATTCCGTTTGTCGCCGGTTATTCCACCACGGCCCTGGTCAGCAAGATCAAGGGTTAGTTGCCGCTGGCATTGAAGTTGCGGCTGTGGCTGCGCCTGGCGCCACAACGCTCGCCACAGGTTTTTGCCGCTTCTTGCCGCGCAGCCAGTCCAGCATCCGCTTGAACAAAATGCCCACGTCATCCACGTAGGTGAACACGGCGGGCACCACCAACAAGCTCAAAATGGTCGAGGTGATCAGGCCGCCGATAACGGCTGTCGCCATGGGCGAGCGGAAACTGGAATCGGCATCGCCCCAGCCCAAGGCAATCGGCAACATGCCCGCGCCCATGGCCAGTGTCGTCATCACGATCGGGCGGGCGCGTTTGTGGCAGGCGTCCAACAGCGCCTCCAGGCGGGTCAGGCCGCGGTCGCGGCGCGCCACGATGGCGTATTCGACCAGCAAGATGGAGTTTTTGGTCGCCACACCCATCAGCATGATGAGGCCGATCAACGACGGCATAGAGAAACTCTTGTCGGCGATCAGCAGGCCAACAAACGCGCCGCCCAGCGCCAACGGCAGGGCGCACAAGATCGTCACCGGGTGCAAGAAATCCTTGAACAAAAGCACCAACACGATATAAATGCACAAAATGCCGGTGAGCATGGCCAGGCCGAAGCTGGCGAAGAGTTCACCCATCACCTCGGCGTCGCCCACCTCCACCACCTTCACGCTGGCGGGCAGCGCCAGGATGGCGGGCAGCTTCTTGACAGCCTCGGTGACGTCGCCCAGCGGCAGGCCTGAGAGTTCGATCTCAAAGTTGACATTGCGCGCGCGGTCGTAGCGGTTGATCACCGCCGGGCCGCCGGTCATCTCCAGTGTCGCCACCTGCGCCAGCATGACTGGGCCCTTGAGGCCGGGCACCGCCAAGCGCTCGATCACGCTCAAGTCCTTGCGTGCGTCTTCCTGCAAACGCACTGCGATCGGCACCTGGCGCTGCGATAGGTTGAGCTTGGGCAATGAGGTGTCGTAGTCGCCAGCCGTGGCGATGCGAAGGGTCTCGGCAATGCTGGCAGTGTTGACGCCAAGGTCAGCCGCCGCTGCAATGTTGGGCCGCACAGCGATTTCCGGGCGAATCAAACTGGCGGTGGAGGCCACACTGCCGATGCCGGGAATGGTGCGAATGTCTTTTTCAACGGCAAGGGCGGCGGCGGTGAGCGCCAAGGGGTCAGCACCCGTCAGGACAAGGACGTATTTTTCACCCGAACCACCCAGGCCGACTTTGCTGCGCACGCCCGGCAGCGGCTCCAGCGCGGTGCGGATGTCGGCCTCGATTTTTTGCTTGCGCGGCCTGTCGCCGCGTTTTGACAAGGTGATGGTCAACGATGCCTTGCGGGCTTCCGCTGCGCCCTGCGGCGCAAAGGGGTCTGAGCCGACACTGCCGCCGCCAATCGTCGTGTAAACGCTCTGCACGTGGGCCACTTTGCTGATCATCGCCCGTGCGGCTTCGGCAGTGGCTTTGGTTTGCGCCAGCGTTGAGCCGGGGGGCAGCTCCAAGTAGACCTGGGTCTGCGAGTTGTCGTCGGGCGGGATGAAACCTGTGGGCAGCAATGGGATCAGCGCAATTGAACCGGCAAAAAAAACCGCAGACGCAATGGCGGTTGCCAGGCGGTGGCGCACACACCAACTGGCCATTTTTGTGTAGACCGTGAGCCAGCGCGGCTCTTTGTAAGCCGTGACGATGGGCTGGAGAATGTAGGCGGACATCATGGGCGTGAGCATGCGTGCGACGATCAGCGAGGCGCCGACCGCCAGCGACGCCGTCCAGCCAAACTGATTGAAGAATTTGCCCGCCACGCCGCTCATGAACGCGGTGGGCAGGAACACGGCAATCAGCGTGAAGGTGGTGGCGATCACCGCCAAGCCGATTTCGTCTGCCGCTTCCATCGCCGCCTGGAACGGCGTTTTGCCCATGCGCAGGTGGCGCACGATGTTCTCAACCTCGACAATCGCGTCGTCCACCAAAATGCCAACCACCAGCGACAGCGCCAACAGCGTCACCACGTTCACCGAGAACCCCAGCAGGTACATGCCGACAAAGGCTGGTATGGCAGACATCGGCAGCGCCACGGCAGAAACAAAGGTGGCGCGCCAATCGCGCAGGAAAAGCCACACCACCAGCACCGCCAGCGCTGCGCCTTCGTACAGCAACACCATGGAGCCGTCGTACTCTTCTTGAACCGGTTTGACAAAGTTGAAGGCTTCGGTGAGCTCGATGTCAGGGTGTTGTGCCTTCAATTCCGCCAGCGCCTTTTGCACGGCCGCTCCGACCGCGACCTCGCTCTCGCCGCGACTTCTTGAGACCTCGAACCCGACCACCGGCTTGCCATTCAACAGCGCCGCTGAACGTTGCTCGGCGACGGTGTCGGTGACGGTGGCGACTTGGTCGAGGCGGATTTTGCGGCCATCGCTCAAATTCAATTGCAACTGGCCCAGTTCGGCGGCCGACTGCACCGCCGCCAAGGTGCGCACGGGTTGTTCGCCGCCGCCCACGTCGGTGCGCCCGCCCGCGCTGTCTTGTTGCACATTGCGTAGCTGGCGCGAAATGTCGGCCACCGTGGCGTTGAGCGCTTGGAGTTTGAATGGGTCGAGGGCCACCCGCACTTCACGCGTCACGCCGCCCACACGCGCGGTTCCGCCGACGCCGCGCACGGCCAAGAGCCGTTTGGAGACTTCGTTGTCGACAAACCAAGACAGCGCCTCATCGTCCATCGATTTGGAGGCGATGGTGAAGGCCAGCACAGGGATCGAGGCCATGTCGAGTTTGCTGACGATGGGGTCGCGCACGTCGCCTGGCAGCTCGCTGCGCACGCGCGAAACGGCGGAGCGCACGTCGTCCACCGCCTCTTGCACGGGTTTTTCCAAGCGGAACTCGGCAGTGATGGTGACCGCGCCGTCTTGCACCTTGGTGTAGATGTGTTTGAGGCCTTGAATCGTGGCGATGGAGTTTTCGATCTTGCGGGCGACTTCGGTTTCCATCTGCGCTGGCGCTGCGCCGGGCAATGACGCCGTGACATTGACGGTGGGCAGGTCGATGTCGGGGAAGTTCTGCACCTTCATCGCGTTGAAGGACATCAGGCCGGCAAAGGTGAGCAGCACAAACAACATCACCGACGGGATCGGGTTTCGGATGGACCAGGCGCTGACATTCATGGCTTTAGGCTCTTTCGCTGCATTGATTTAACTCGCGCCACTTATTTCACGCCGCTTACTTCGCGCCACTCACGCGCACCAGGTCGCCGTCATTCAGGAAACCGGCGCCCACGGCCACCACACGCGCTTCGGGCTTTAGTTTGCTCAGGATTTCCACGCGGTCGCCGACCGTGCGCCCGGTTTGAACTTTGAGTTGGGCAATGCGGCTGTCAGCGCCCACGACGTACAGGTACGCAAAGCCATCGCGCATGATGACGGCGCTTTGCGGCAATGTCACCGCAGCCGTTTGTCCAAGCTCAAAGTCGCCTTTAGCGAACATGCCAGGCTTGACCAATTCATTCGCTGCATCCGGGGTATTTGCCGTGCTGGCGGTCGGCAAGTCCACAAACACCAGCGCCGTGCGGGTCTGCTGGTCTACCTGTGGGGCAATCATGCGCACTTTGCCTTTGACGCTGGCGCCAGCCGCCGTGGTGATGTTGACCACTTGACCGGGTTTGACGCGGCCCAGTTCCGCCGCGGTCACTTCCGCCCGCCATTCGAGGCGGCCTTTGCGGATCAAACGGAACAACTCGCCGCTGGCGCCGCCGCCGACCGCCCCGACTGACGCCGTTCGGGCCGAAATGATGCCAGCGTCTGGGGCCAACACGCGGGTGTGGCGTAGGCGCACCTGGTGGGTGGCGATTTGCGCCTTCGCTGTTTCTACCCTTGCTTTGGCGCTGAGTTCGGCATTGAGCAACTGGCTGACCTGTTGGGCACTGACGGCGCCTGAATTTTGCACAGCGCGCGCTCGGTCGGCCTCTTGCGTTGCGGCCAGCGCGGCCACCTCGGCTTCGCCCAGCGCTGCGCGGGCTTGGGCGAGGTCGGCGGCGATGCCGTCGGACGCAAACACGGCCAGCAACTGGCCGGCGCGCACTCGGTCTCCCAGGTCGGCCCGCAGTTCGCTCAAGCGCAACCCTTGCGCCTCAGCCCCGATGCTGGCTTCTTGCCAAGCAGCGATGTTGCCGTTGGCGCTGAGCCTGACGGGCAATTCAGCTTGTTGCGGTTGGGTCAACGTGACGGTCAGTGCGGGTTTGGCTGTAGGTTTTTTCTCATCTGCAGAATGCAATGTCGTAAAAAACGCCATTGAAGTCACGAATAATATAGACTTTATTGCTATTAAATACATATTATTTTTAATCATAAAAATATCAAAAAATTACATACAAGTCACTAAAAACGAAAATTTAACACCGCACTTGCTGCTCTTTTCAAGGGGGTTTTGTGGCCCTATTGGGGGGCGAATCAGCCTTGGCAGCCGCTATGGCATCTTGCTCGCGACGCCAGCCGCCACCCACTGCGCGGTACAGGTTCACCCAGGCCAGCAGGCGATCGCGCTGCAGGCCCAATCGGCCTACCTCGGAGGCCAGTGCCATGCGCCGGGAGTCCTCCACGTCAAGCTGGCTGGCGAAGCCGCTCTGTTGCCGCGCGATGGCGGCTTCCAGCGACGCCCGCCATGCCTTGGTTGCGGCGTCGCTGGGTGCGCTGCGGTCGGCCGTGGCCTGCAGGTTGACCAGGGCCTCCTCCACCTCGCGCACAGCTTGGCGCACTTTGCTGCGGTACAGAGCCACCGCTTCGTCATAACGCGCTTTGGCAGCCAGGGTGTTAGCCGCGCGGCGCCCGCCGTCTATCAAAGGAATCGACAGCGCCAGAGGCCCAATCGACCAAGTTGTCAGCTCGCTGCTGCCGCCACCGGTGTTCACGCTAATTGCTCCAATGGAGCCGCTCAAACTCAATCGCGGATAACGCTGCGCCTCGGTGCTGGCCAGGTCCTGGCTGGCCGCCGCAATATCGCGGGAAGCAGCGTGCAAGTCGGGCCGTTGGCTCAAAGCCTCGGCGGGAATTGAGGCGACATAAACCGGCATCTCGGGCGAACCACCGGCGGGCGCTGCCATCAGTCTGGCCTTCAAGTCGCGCTCGGGCAGGCCCGTCAGCGCCACCAGCGCTTTGACCATCACGTCGCACTGGGCCGCTGCTACCAACGCTTGGTTGGCCGCGTCCGCTGCGGTTGCCCGGGCCATTTCCATCTGCCCGCTGGCGGTGAAGCCGGCCTTGGATGAAATACCGAGCAACCGTGTGGTTTCGGATTTGGACGCGGCGTCCTGTTGCGTCAATGCCAATTGCGTTGTGCATGCGCGGTATTGGATGTACTGGCTCGCCGTCTCGGCCGCCACGGAGACCCGCGCCTCGTGCCACAACGCCTGCGCGCTGGCCAGGCGCTCAAGGGCAGCACTGCTGGCCGCCCGATTCGCGCCGAAGAGGTCGATCTCCCAGCCCGCCAGCAAGCCCAGCTGCAAGGTGTTCGAAGGTGGCGTAGTGGGGAAGGTAGCAACCTGCGCCCTGCTGGCGCTGGCCGAGGCGTCCAGTGTCGGCGTGCCCGCCGCGCGGCTGCTTTGCAGATTGGCGCGTGATTGCTCGATGCGCGAGGCGGCTGTTGCCAAAGACGGGCTGGCGGCCTGGGCGGCATCGATCAAGGCGACCAACAGCGGGTCGCCTTGGCGCTGCCACCACTGGCGCATGTCAGCCAGCTGGCCGTTGTGGGCCAGTGGCGCCTGCCACTGCGCTGCAGCGACGTCAGCCAGAGATGGCGCAGGCGAAGTGGCGTTGCCCGTGGACGACGGGTTGGCGCACGCTGCCAGCAGCATCGCCAGGCTTACGCTGAAGAAGGGTGCGAGTTTCATCGCAAAGAGTCGATAAGGGGTGAATGACATGTGAACGAAAGGAGAGTGGCGGACATCAGGCTGGCGCCGCACCGGTCTTGCTCGAAGAGCGCACGGAGCTGCGCGCCAGGCTTTTGCTGGCACCGCGCCTTTGGCGCTCCGACTCCACCATCGCTTCAGCAAGGTCTGCCAGGCGTGACGCCGTGTGGTCAATTGCCGCCGGAGAACTCACCAGGCGCGGCGCCACGGCGTCGATCAAATCACGACCGACAAAATACTCAAGCGACAGCCCAACGATAGCAAACGACAGGCGCTGCACCTCGTCGTCGGCCTCAGAGAGGCCCAAATGGCGGCAAAGTGTGCGCACGAGGGCCTTTTGCGCAGGTTTGATGCCGTATTCAAGCTCGTCGGCCCAAGCACCCGTGGGCTCAATCATCTCGCGGAAATGCAAACGCACACACTGCTGCAACAAATCTCCCATTTTCAAAGGGCGCAGGAACCCGGCGTAAAAACCTTCCAGCGACTGGCGCAAACTGAATTGTGTCTGGTCGTAAAGGGAAATGTCGTCGCTGGGGCGCCCCAGCGGCTCTACAAAAACCGCGCGGTAGAGACTTTGCTTGTCGCCAAAGTAATAACTTATTGCGGCAACGTTGGCGCCAGCAGTTCTGGCAATTTCACGGATCGAGGTCTTGGCGAATCCCTTGGCCGCAAACAGCTTCAGCGCGGCCAGCAGCAGTCGCTGGCGCGCCTGCGTGTTATCACCGCCGGCAGGACGGCCCGGTTTGGGTCGGTTGGGGTCGCGTTCGATGCCGTTTGCGGGTGAAACCGTTGTGCTGCTGGAGGGCATGCGCGGAATGCTAACACCAGTTAATCAATCGTTTGATTAATTCCCCTCAGCCAATGGGGTTTCCTCATGTTTCAAATCATGTTTCAAAAAGTTGCCGCCACAAGGCAAGAATGGCGCTGCGCTCGGCAACAAACTGATCCATGGTCGCTACGCCAGGTGCTTCGTCCAGGCGCGCAAGGTGCTGGGCATGGCGCAACGCACGGTAGGCGTCTGCGGCGTGCGCACCCAGCGGCGAAGGCAATAACCCGCAAGAATCCGCCCGCAGCAAAAGGGCGATATTGCCGACGTTGAAGGTCAACTCAGGGTGGCGCGCGGCGTGTGAGAGCACCAGCAATTGCACTGCGAATTCGACGTCCACCATGCCGCCGGGGCTGTGCTTGAAATCGAACCGGCCTTCTTTGAGGCGCTGGGCTGCCCGCACCCGTTCGCGCATGGCGCCTATTTCCGATGTGAGCGCGATGAGATCACGCGGCGCTGTCAACACCGAACTTCTCACGGCGTCAAAGCGCTCCCGCAGGCCAGCGCTGCCCAGAACGCAGCGCGCCCGTGTCATGGCCTGGTGCTCCCAGGTCCACGCAGTGTTGCTGCCGCGCTGCTCCTGGTACTGGGTGAAGGTCTCGAAACTGGACACGAGCAAGCCTGAGTTGCCATTGGGCCGCAACGCCATGTCTATTTCATAAAGATCACCTTCGGCCGTCTTGACGGTCAGCCAGGTAACGAGTTTTCGCACCAATGCGGCGTAGATTTCACCGGCCCTCTCATCTGGGTCGTCATAGACAAAAACGATGTCCAGGTCGCCGCCGTAGCCCAACTCCTTGCCGCCGAGTTTTCCATAAGCAATGACCGCGATTTGAGGCGACTCCAGGTGGCGGTTTTTCAAGCGCTCCCAACACCACTGGGTGGTCAGCTTCAGCACCGATTCGGCCAACGCGCTCAGGTCGTCGCCAACGTCTTCTACGCTCAGTTTGCCTTCCACATCGCGGGCCAAGGTGCGGAAAATTTCGGCGTGGTGGGCGCGTCGCAGCAGGTTCAAAAGCGCCTCGTCGCCATCTTCGGCTGCCTTGTGCAAGGCGGCTTTGCGGCGCAGCAGATCCCGCTCGAAATCGGCGGCGCTGAAACGCTCTTCGTACAACTGGTTGCCCGCCAGCTCATCGACCACGCCAGGGTGCGTCAACAGGTATTTCGCGGGCCAGCGCGCCGCACCCAACATGCGCAACATCCGCTCATGCACGACCGGGCGTTCCAACAGCAGCGCGAGGTAACTTTCGCGTTTGAGCATGGGTTCAACCCAATCCGCCAGGCGCACCGCCGCGAGTTCACTGACTCGACCGGCATTGAGCCACTGCAGCGTTCGCGCCAGCAGCTTCACCAGCCCGTCACGCGAGGCGTCTGACAGCGCCAACACGCGCGGGTGGTCGCGCCAAATTTGTACGCGTTGCTTGAGTTCGGCCGGCATGGCCCTCAGGAGCGCTTCGAACTCAGGCTTTTCAGTCTGCGTGGGTTGGCAGCCGTTGCCATTGCACGGCTTCGGGGTGCCGCCCAGCAACACGTCGAACTCTTGCGCCACGAATTCCCGGTGGGCATTGAGCTGTCTCAAAAACTGCCCCGCGTCGGCGAAACCCATCGTCGCCGAAATCCAGGACAGATCCTCATCCTGCGCGGGCAAAACGTGGGATTGTTGGTCGTCCAGATACTGAATACGGTGTTCGACACGGCGCAAAAAATCGTAGGCGCCGGCCAGGCCAGTGGCGACCGCCGGGGAGATCAACCCGGCCTGGGCAAGGCGTTGCAATCCGCTTTGCGTGGGCCGGGTGCGCAATTCAGGGAACTGGCCACCACGAACAACTTGCAACAGCTGCACGATGAATTCAATCTCACGAATTCCGCCGCGTGACAACTTCACGTCGTTGGCGCGTTCCGGTCGTCCAGCGCTGCGTTTGGCCGCATGACTGCGAATTTGGGCGTGCAACACCCTCAGTGATTCAAACACCTTGTAATCCAGGTAACGCCTGAAAACGAACGGCATCACCAACTGACGGATTTCGAGAACTGGGCCATTGGCCAGCGCGTCCGTTGGCGCCACCACCCGGCTTTTGAGCCAAGCGAAGCGCTCCCATTCGCGCCCCTGCACCTGAAAGTACTCCTCTAGCGCACCCAATGACAAGGCCACAGGACCTGAGTTGCCATTGGGTCGCAATGCCAGATCCACACGAAACACGAAGCCATGCTCGGTGGTTTCGCCAATCAAGGCAAACATGGCCTTCACGTATTTGCCAAAAAACTCCTGGTTCGAAATGCGGCCCCGGCCATCGGCCCGCCCTGCGGTTTGACCGTCATGGTCGTAAACGTAAATCAGATCAATATCGCTGGATACGTTGAGCTCGCGCGCACCCAGTTTTCCCATGCCCAGCACCCAGATGCGCGCCGTTTCGCCCAGAGGGCCAAGCGGCGCGCCATGCGCCTCTACCAACAGGCGGCGCCCCTGCGCATCGGCCACCCCCAGCGCGAAGCTCGCCAGCTCCGACACACAACTTGTTACCTCTGGCACGGTTGCCTGGCCTGCGCAATCGAGCACCAACAGGCGTTCGATCACCAGTTGGCGTGTTATGCGCAAAGCCGCTGCGACATCGTGCCCGGCAGATGACAAATTCGCAAAGAGGTTGGCGATGGCCAGGGCATTGGGCAATCCGCTGCCAAGCAAGGCCAGCTCATTGGCATACCGGCGTCGCACACGCACGGCAAACCGTGAGCCGGCGGAGCGGTCGGAGTCGAGCGTCTCGCCAAGCTGTGCGCTGTTTAACTGGCTGGTTTTGCCGCCTGCCAGCAGCGGCTCTTGTGAAGCAGAGGGGAATTCAATGAGGGTCATAATTCCTCACCTGTTTCCACGCCACGATGCACGCATTGCCACCCGTTCCTTCGCCGCTGCTGAAACTTGCGAGCGCCGTCGCGCGGTGGTCGTTGGTTTTGATGTTGTCTGCCTGGTTCATTCTGGCGGCAGTTTGGTGCGCCTTGCATTGGATCATTGTGCCGCGAATCGGCGATTTCCGCGCGCAAGTCGAGACACGGGCCGCTGCCGCGTTGGGCATGCCCGTCAAGATCGGCGCCCTGCGAGCCCGTTCAGGCGGGTTGATACCGTCAATCGAATTCAGCGATGTCAAACTGATGGACGGCGAAGGTCGCGAAGCCCTCGTGCTGGGTCGCGTGGTGGTTGCGCTTTCGCCGCAATCGGTCTTGCGTTTGAGCCTGGACCAACTTTATATTGAGAGCCCGCAGCTTGATGTTCGCAGGCGCGCCGATGGGCGGTTTGTCGTGGCTGGATTGGTGTTGGCCGGCACCGACAGTCAGGATGACAGCCGGGTCGCCGATTGGCTCTTTTCACAAAAAGAAGTGGTCATCAAGAACGGTTTGTTGCGTTGGACAGACGAGAAACATCCACAGCCGCCGTTGGTCACGCACCAGGTCGATTTGGTTTTGCGCAATGGATTCCGCAGCCATGATCTGCGAATTGATGCAACGCCGGAACCGCGCCTGGGTGACCGTTTCACGCTGATGGGAAAATTTCAGCAGCCGCTGTTGTCACTTCGCAGCAGCTATTGGCAAGATTGGACTGGCCAGATTTATGCGGCGTTCGACCGAGTCGATGTGGCCCAGTTGAGCCTTTATGCCACCCCCGGCATGAATGTCGGGCGGGGCAATGGGGCGTTGCGCGCCTGGGTCGACATTCAGGGTGGCAAAGCGGCAAAAGCCGTAGCCGATTTGGCGCTGGTCGATGTGAGCACACGCGTTGGCACACAAACGCAGGCGCTCGATTTCCATGCCGTGTCTGGGCGCGTTGGCGGGCAACGAAAGCCCGACGGTTTTGAGTTTCATACGGAGGGTTTGATGTTGCAGGCCCAGGTCGGCAAACCCTGGCCGAGTGGCAACTTCAAGATTGAACAGACGGGCAAGAGTTTTCAGTTTGAAGCCGATCAAGTTGACTTGGCGTTGCTGGCCCAGTTGGCAGACCGGCTGCCGCTCGGTGACGAAGTTCACGCCAAACTGGTGGCGCTCAATCCCAAAGGCGTGGTGGACAGTCTGCGGGCAAGTTGGAGCGGCGCGTTGGATGCACCCGAAAAATATGCCGTGGCGGGAAAAGTCAAAGGCCTGAGCCTGTCTTCCTCTGGCGCGCGACTTCCCGGGTTGGCCGGATTGTCCGCAAGTTTTGCCGCGAACGAAGGCGGGGGAAAGGCGAGTCTCGATCTGGCCAACGGCGCGATTGATCTGCCTGGTTTTCTGGATGCGCCACATGTTGCCCTGGCTGCGCTTACGGGAGACGTAGAGTGGAAGGTGCAGGGGCAAAACATTGCCGTGCAGTCAAGCAACCTCAAATTCAGCAATCAGGACGCGCAAGGCGCAGCTCAGCTCAAGTGGCAGACCAGTGTGCCAAACTCAGCTCAGGGACGTGGCAGGTTTCCCGGCGTGCTGGACTTGCAGGCGACGTTCAATCGGTTTCAGGGCGTCAGTGTGCACCGGTACCTTCCGTCGGCAATGCTCCCGACCGTGCGGGACTATGTTCGCGATGCCGTGCTCAAAGGCAGCGCCAGCGATGTAAAGCTCAGGATCAAAGGCGACATTTACGACCTGCCGTTTCGCAGCGAGAAGCAGGGCGAATTTAGGATTTCAGCGAAGGTGTCAGACCTTTCTTTTGCCTTTGTGCCGCCAAGCTTGCTGCCCGCTGGCGGGTTGCCGTGGCCTGAGTTGGCTCAAGTGAACGCCGACTTCCTGCTCGATCGATTGCAGTTGCAGGTCAAAAGCGCAAGTGGCCGCCTTGGCGGGAAGCTCGGCGCAGCGCCTTTGCAAATCTCCAAGGCCGATGCGCAAATTCCTGATCTGTTGAATTCGCCGACGGTGTTGATTTCTGCCGAGGCCAAAGGCGCACTTGCGACGATGCTGGCCGTGGTGAATGAATCTCCCCTTCGCGACATGACGGGCGCCTCGCTCAGTGCCGCCACGGTGTCTGGGGCGGGTGACCTGCGCTTGAAACTGAACCTGCCGCTCTTCGCGCTGGAGCGCGCCACGGTGCGAGGCAGTGTGACCCTGACAGACAGCGATATCCAAATGTCTGCCGGCGCGCCCCCCGTGACGCGATCCCGGGGCATTGTCAATTTCAGCGAGCGTGGCTTCCACCTCCCGAACCTGCAGGGCCGCATGTTCGGTGGCGATGTCGCCATTCAAGGCGGCTCGCCCAATTTCACACGTGCTGACGCGAGCGCCGCAGCATCGGGGCCGACGGGGCCAGCAGGCGCCAGCGCCTTGTTGACTGGGGTTGTGTTGCAAGCTCAGGGCAGCCTGAGCGCGCAGGCGCTGCGCCAGGCCAAAGACCTGGGCTTGGTCTCGCGTCTGGCACAACAAGCCTCGGGCGTTGCAGACTACGCGGCGGTGCTGAGCTTCGGCCAGGGCCCGCCAGAAATTCTGTTGACCAGCACCCTTGCCGGCATGGCTGTGACGCTTCCACCGCCATTTGCCAAACTCGCCGAGACCACCTTGCCGCTGCGCGTTCAAATCTCCAACCGACCGGACAAGGCGGCCACCGACCAGATCCAGATTGACATTGCGAAAGTTGCTGGATTTACTTATGTGCGCGATGTCTCAGGGGAGACGGCCAAGGTGTTGGCGGGCAGCATTGCTGTTGGCTTGGCGGCCAATGAATCCGCACCGCTGCCAGTCGAGGGCGTTGTCGCCAACGTCAATCTGCCAATCATTGACGTGGACGCTTGGACGCAGGTTTTTTCGCAAGCGTCGGGCACTGTGCCCGATGGTGCGCAGGGCACAGGCGGCGCGCCCAGTACGCTTAACTCGTCCAACCCGGCGATGGCCTACTTGCCCAGCATCGTGGCCGTAAGGGCTGGTGAGCTGTCGGTCGCCGGGCGGAAATTCAGGCAAGTGGTGGTGGGTGCATCGCGGGAAGGCCGTACCTGGCGCGCCAATATGGACTCGACCGAGCTCAACGGCTACGCCGAATACCGCCAGGCGGTGGGCCAGGGTGCGGGGCGAGTCTACGCCCGCCTGGCGCGGTTGACCCTGGCCTCGTCGTCCGCGAAAGAGGTGGAATCTCTGCTCGAGGAACAGCCCGCTTCTGTACCCGCGCTGGATATCGTGGTGGACGACCTGGAGCTGCGCGGCAAGAAACTCGGGCGCGTTGAAGTGGAGGCCGTCAACCGCGTTTCCGGCAGCGCGCGGGAATGGCGTTTGGCCAAATTCAATGTGCTGTTACCCGAGGGTGCGTTCACGGCGACCGGCAATTGGGCTACGCTCAATGCGCAGGGCCTGGCGACGACGCAAGGCGCAGACAAATCCACGCCAGAGCGAAGGCGCACGGTGATGAACTTCAAACTGGACATCGAAGACTCGGGGTTAATGTTGGCCCGGTTTGGTATGAACGATGTGATCCGACGAGGCAAAGGCAAGCTAGAAGGGCAGGTCTCTTGGGTTGGCTCACCCCTGGCGCTGGACTACCCCACCTTGGGCGGCGCCTTCACTGTCAATGTCGAGTCGGGGCAGTTCCTCAAAGCCGATCCGGGCATTGCCAAACTGCTTGGCGTTTTGAGTTTGCAGTCTTTGCCCAGGCGGCTGGCGCTGGATTTCCGCGATGTCTTCACCGAGGGTTTTTCATTTGACTTTGTGCGCGGTGACATCAAGATCGAGCAAGGCATAGCCACTACCAACAACCTGCAAATGAAGGGCGTGAACGCGGCCGTGTTGATGGAAGGGCGCGCCGACATTGCGAAGGAGACCCAAGACTTGCGCGTTGTGGTGGTGCCTGAAATCAACGCTGGCACAGCGTCGTTGATTGCCACGGTGATCAATCCGGCCATCGGCCTTGGCACGTTTCTGGCGCAATTGATATTACGCCGACCGCTGATTGAATCAGCGACCCAAGAATTCCACATTGACGGCAGTTGGCTTGATCCGAAAGTGGCCCGCGTGCCTCACCGCTCTGACCGTGTGATCGAACCCAACCCGCAGGAACCGCGGTGAAAGTGGCCGTTGTGCAAATGGTCTCTGGCGTCGCGCTCGAAGCCAATTTGGCGGCGGCCCGCGCGCTCCTGGCGGCTGCAGCAGACGCCGGCGCGGAACTCGCCGTGTTGCCGGAGTATTTCTGTATTCTGGGCCGGCGCGACACCGACAAACTGGCCATTCAAGAGCGTTTTGGCGAAGGGCCGATCCAGGAATTTCTCTCGCGCTCTGCGCAGGAGTTGGGCTTGTGGGTCGTCGGTGGTACGCTGCCTTTGACAATCGAGTCCGAAGACAGGGCGGCCGAAGGCCAAGGCAAGGCGCAAGGGTTGCGCCAGACCGCGAAAGTCACCAATACCTGCCTGGTGTTTGCGCCCGATGGCCGTTGCACGGCGCGTTACGACAAAATTCACCTCTTTCGTTTTGACAATGGCCTTGAGCGGTTCGATGAATCCCGCGTGCTGGCACCGGGATCGAATCCGGTGATGTTCGAGTTGCCCTCGCGCGACGGCCACCTGTGGCGCATTGGCATGAGTGTTTGTTATGACTTGCGATTCCCTGAGTTGTACCGAGGGTACGCAAAACAGGGCGCCGATTTGCTGTTGGCGCCCAGCGCTTTCACCTACGTCACAGGCCAGGCGCACTGGGAGTTGCTGCTGCGCGCGCGCGCTGTGGAGAACCAGGCTTTTATGGCCGCTGCTGCGCAGGGCGGTCTGCACGAGAATGGCCGCAGCACTTGGGGCCACAGCATGTTGGTGGGCCCTTGGGGCCAGGTGCTGGCGCAGCAAGCGACGGATGCGGGCTTGGTGTGCGCTGACCTCTCGGTATCGGAACGGGTGGCGGCCCACGCCAAAATACCGGCGCTGGAACACCGCGTGCTTTAGCTTGATTTCAAAGAATCGACGCGATTAGTGAGTGATCAACAGGTTCTGGGCGGCGAAAATCAGCCGTGGGGCGGACACCGACGTCTGCTGTGGCTGGCGTTGGTGGCGCTGGTAGCGGCGTTGCTTGTGATGCTGGTCTGGCTGGCCGGGCGGTATGAGGCCAGCCAAGTGCAGGACAAACTTGATCTTGACGCCGCAGAGGCGGTGGCCGACATCCGCTCGGGCATGACGCGCAACCTGAACAGCCTGCAGGCCTTGCAGTTTCGCGAACCCGACCGCACGGCCTGGGCGGGCGCAGCGACGGCGTTGTTGGGCGAGCACCGTGAAATGGTGCGCATCGAATGGCGCGAGGCCAACCTTGCGGTAAACGCTTTCGCAGAATCGCCCTTTTACCCGCGCGCGTTTGAGCGCCTCGGGCGGGAAGCTGCTGCGACTGAAGTCTCACAAGCCTGCGTGGCGGCCCAAAAACACAACGGACAGGCGTATTCCAACAGCTACTTTGTGCCGCAGGCGGACGGACTCGGAATGGAGGTAGTTGACTTGTGTTTTGTGTTGTCTGGCACAGGCCGCAGCAGCGGATTCGTCGTGGCCACGTATTCGCTGCAGGAAATTCTTAACGAGCTGCTGGCACGCCAACTCACCCGCAATCAGGACGTGTCGTTCACCGAAGCCGACGGCACCCGCTTGGCCGTGCGCGGCAACGGGCCGCGCGGCAGCCGCGTTTTTACTACACAGCAGGTGCTTGACTTGCCGGGCAACCCGTTGATCTTGCGCATGAACAGTTGGCGCGGCGCGCCAGACTTGTTTCCCAACGTGTTGACCGCGCTCGTCACGGCCATGGCAATTGCCCTGATTTCGGTGCTGGCCCTCCTAGGCAAAGACATTCGCCGCAGGCTGCGCGCCGAGCGCGACTTGGCCGAAGCATTGGCCTTCAGGAAGGCAATGGAAGACTCGCTGGTCACCGGCCTGCGGGCGCGTGATCTGGCGGGCAACACCACCTACGTCAACCCGGCTTTTTGCCAAATGGTGGGTTTCAGCGCGAAAGAGCTGACGCAAAGCGGCCCGGCGCCTTATTGGCCGACGACTTTGATTGACGAATACGCCCAGCGCCAGGCAATCCGCCTGGCGGGAAACGCGCCGCCGCGAGAGGGATTCGAGTCAGTCTTCATGCGCAAAGACGGCACGCTGTTCCCGGTGCTGATCATTGAAGCGCCACTGATCAACGCCGAGGGGCGGCAAACCGGCTGGATGAGCGCTTTTCTCGACATCAGTGAACAACGCCGGGTGGAAGAGCAGTCGCGCGCCAGCCAGGACCGCCTGGCTGCCACGGCGCGGCTGGCAACTGTGGGAGAAATGGCTTCTTTGCTGAGCCATGAGCTCAACCAGCCGCTGGCAGCGATAGCCAGTTACGCCACGGGTTCCGCCAATTTGCTGACGGCCAGCGGCGCCGCAGCGGCCAAGTCCGACGCCATCGCGCCTAGCCTTCGGCGCGACCTGGAACTGGCCATGCAGCGCATTGCCCAGCAGGCCGAACGCGCCGGCAAAGTCATTAAAAGCGTGAACGACTTTGTACGCCGGCGAGACCGCTCCCGAGAGCTGGTCTCGCCACAGTCACTGCTGGATGCGGTCTCGCCGCTGATCAGCCTGCAGGCGCGCAAATTGTCGGTGTCGGTGCAAACGCGGGTGGATGCCGGGTTGCCCGAGATCAATTGTGACCGCACCATGATCGAACAGGTGCTGTTGAACCTGGCGCGCAATGCGATGCAGGCGATGGACGCGCCGGGCGATTTTGAGCGCCTGCTCACCCTTCGCGTGGCCCGCGCGACGGTGCGCGGCCATGACCACTGGCTGGCGTTCACCGTGGCCGACCTCGGGCCCGGCATTTCGCTGGAGGTGAAGGGGCAACTCTTCACGCCGTTTTTCACCACCAAGGCCGAAGGCATGGGGCTGGGCCTGAGTTTGTGCCGCACCGTGGTCGAGCAGCACGGTGGCGCGCTTGAATTTGAATCCAACCAGCCGCGCGGCACCTTGTTCAGGTTCATCCTTCCACTGAACAATCACAGCGCTGGCCAGGCCGCCATCACCTAAGATGCAGTGATGCAACCTGTCGAAAACGCCCGTGTCTTCATCGTCGATGACGACGCGGGCGTGCGCGAAGCGTTGGCTTGGCTGCTGCGCTCCCGAAATTACCTGAGCCAGGTCTTTGACAGCGCCGAAAGCTTCATCGACATGCTGGAACGCGAACCAGGCCAAGGTGCGGGCGGCGGGCAGCCGCACTGCCTGCTGCTGGACGTGCGCATGCCAGGCATGAGCGGACTGGCGTTGTTCGACTGGCTGGTTGAGCGCAAACTTCACGAAGCGATGCCGGTGATCTTTTTGACGGGCCACGCCGACGTGCCCACTGCGGTGGCAGCCGTCAAGCGCGGCGCTTTCGACTTCTGTGAAAAGCCGTTTTCAGACAACGCCTTGGTCGACCGCGTCGAACAGGCCATCAAGACCTCTGCCGCGATCATTGGCGAGAGCCGCCAGCGCCAACTGCTCAAGACGCGCCTGGACGAACTGACGCTGCGCGAGCGCGATGTGATGCTGCTGGTGGTGCAGGGCCTGCCGAACAAACTTATTGCCGATCAACTCGACATCAGTGTCCGCACCGTGGAAGTGCACCGCGCCCGCGTGTTTGAAAAGATGGAGATCAAGTCGGCGGTGGAGCTGGCGAACTTGTTGCGTGGTTTGTAGAGTCTGTAGAGTAGCAAAAAATGTTATATAAACACAACTCATTGAAAATAAATTGTATCTAAGTCACGTAAAACATAAATAATTAGCTATAAATTTATGATTGAAAATGTAGTGTTAATAATTAATATAAAGTTTTAAATTATATTTAAACGGAAATCTTTCGCTGTTCATGAAGCCGGTGGATCGTCCTTTTTCTCGTCAAGCTCGCCTTTTTTTCGCCCTGAAAACATCGTCCACCAAACAATCACCACCAGCAATGCCAGCGCGCCAAAAGCTTCGAGCAAAAGCAATTCCATGATGAGATTCCTGAGTCGCCATCGATTGGCAGTCTGGTTAAAGCGCCAGATTGTAGGAATTGCCGCGGCTGGTGCGCTTGCCGGGCTCGCTCCGGCCGCGATGGCGCAAGTTACCGTGCCTCAGGTAGGCAGCCGCGACGCGCAGGATGCCCCTATGACCCAGCCGCGCAGCCGTTGGTTGCCAGCCCAATGGAGTGATTTGCCCGGTCTTGCGCAAGACAGCCTTTTTGAAGCCTGGAATGCCTGGCTCAAAAGTTGCGAAAAACCGCTGCCAGTGTTTGCCGGGGTGTGTGCCGAGGTGCGCCGCATGAGCATCGTCAGCAACGAGGAGCAATTAAGCTGGCTTAAATCAAGGTTGCAACCCTACCGCGTGCAGGCCCATGACGGTGAAGATGCAGGTCTGCTCACGGGTTATTTCGAGCCCGTGTTGCTGGGTTCACGCACCGAAACGCCTGATTTCAAAGTGCCCGTGCACCGCCCGCCGGCGAGTTTGGGAGGGCGCAAACCTTGGTTCAGCCGCAAAGAGATCGATTCCTTGCCAGAGGCGCAGGCGGCGCTCAAAGGGCGCGAAATCGCCTGGTTGGCCGACCCAATTGACGCGCTGGTGTTGCACATCCAGGGCTCCGGGCGCATTCAATTGCCGCCTGTGGCCGGTGCGCAGGGCGCGCCCGACAGCAACCCGAGGCAAATCCGCTTGGCCTATGCGGCCACAAATGACCAGCCCTACAAAAGCGTCGGGCGCTGGCTGCTGGACCAGGGCGAAATCCGCGACGCATCCTGGCCGGGCATCAAAGCCTGGGTAGATCAGAACCGGCAAAACCCAGCCCGCGTGCAGGAAATGTTGTGGAGCAACCCGCGCGTGGTTTTTTTCCGCGAAGAGCCGGTGAACGCCAGCGACACCCAGGCCGGGCCAAAGGGCGCGCAAGGCGTGCCGCTCACCCCAGGGCGATCCATCGCGGTAGACCCAGGCAGCATTCCCTATGGGGCGCCGGTCTGGTTGTCATCACAGGGCCAACAAACCAACTTGAACAAACTGGTCATCGCGCAAGACACCGGCAGCGCCATTGTGGGCGCAGTGCGGGCAGACTATTTCACTGGCATCGGCGCAGAGGCTGGTGAACTGGCCGGGCGCCTCAAGCAACCACTCAAGCTGTGGGTGCTTTGGCCAAAAAGGGCGGTTGACACGCCGCCGTGACAGAACCATGCCGCAGGCCTACACTGCCGCAAAAGGAGATTTGAGCCCATGAACGCACCGCTTCCCGAACACATCCGCAAGGCCCTGGAAACTGTCACGCTGGACGACAAGTACAGCCTCGACTATGGCCGCGCCTTCATGAGCGGCGTGCAAGCGCTGGTCAAGCTGCCGATGTTGCAACAACTGCGCGACAAGCTGGCCGGCAAAAACACGGCCGGGTTCATCAGCGGCTACCGGGGCTCGCCCCTGGGCGGTTACGACCAGGCCCTGTGGAAAGCCGAGAAATTCCTCAAGGCGCAAAACATCATTTTCCAGCCGGGGGTGAATGAAGAACTGGCCGCCACCGCCTTGTGGGGCACGCAGCAATTGGGCTTTGCGCCGCCCGGCACCAATAAGTTCGATGGCGTGTTTGGGATTTGGTACGGCAAAGGCCCCGGCGTTGACCGCAGCGGCGATGTGTTCAAACACGCCAACATGGCTGGCACCACCGAATGGGGTGGTGTGATTGCCGTGGCGGGTGACGACCACATGTCCAAAAGCTCCACCGCAGCGCACCAAAGCGACCACATTTTTAAAGCCTGCGGCACGCCGGTGTTCTTTCCGGCCAGTGTGCAGGAAATTCTGGACTTGGGCATTCACGCCTTCGCCATGAGCCGCTTCTCAGGGGTGTGGGCGGGCATGAAGACGATTCAGGAGATTGTGGAGTCGTCAGCTACGGCCATGATCGATCCGGAGCGTGTGGAGATCAAAATCCCGACCGACTTTGTCATGCCGCCGGGCGGCATCCACATCCGCTGGCCCGATGCTGCGCTCGACCAAGAGGCGCGGCTGTTTGACTACAAGTGGTACGCGGCCCTGGCCTACATCCGCGCCAACCGGTTGAACTACAACGCCATACACGGCAAGAATGACCGTTTTGGCTTGATGGCCAGCGGCAAAGCCTACAACGACACGCGCCAGGCGCTGCTTGATTTGGGGCTGGACGACGCCACTTGTCAGCAGCAGGGCATCCGCCTGCACAAAGTCGGTGTGGTGTGGCCGCTGGAGGCGCAGCTGACCCGTGAGTTCGCTACCGGGCTCAAGGAAATCATGGTCGTCGAAGAAAAGCGCCAGATCATCGAGTACCAGTTGAAGGAAGAGCTGTACAACTGGCGCGCCGATGTGCGCCCGGTGGTGGTCGGCAAATTCAATGAAGTCGAAAGTGCTGGCGCCAATGGCGTCTACGGCAGTGGCGGCGAATGGTCGATGGCGAATCCGACGGCCAACACCCTCTTGCGCGCCAATGCCGATTTGACGCCCGCCATCATCGCCCGCGCCATCGCGCTGCGCCTGAAGAAGCTCGGCATTGACGCCGACACCACCGCGCGCATCGACGCCCATCTGGCCATTCTGGACGCCAAAGAGCGCTCGATGATCGTGCTTGAATCTACCGGCGTCAAAGGCGCCGAGCGGCAGCCCTGGTTCTGCTCGGGCTGCCCGCACAACACCTCCACCAAAGTGCCCGAAGGCTCGCGCGCTATGGCCGGCATCGGCTGCCACTTCATGGCGGTATGGATGGACCGCAGCACCGAAGGTTTCACCCAAATGGGCGGCGAAGGCGTGCCTTGGGTTGGCCAGCAGCCCTTCAGCCATGACCAACACATCTTCGCCAACTTGGGCGACGGCACCTACTTCCACAGCGGCTTGCTGGCCGTGCGGCAAAGCATCGCAGCGGGCGTGAACATCACCTACAAAATTCTCTACAACGACGCCGTGGCCATGACGGGCGGCCAGCAGGTGGGCGAGCGGCCCGAGGGGCATTCGGTGGTGCAGATCGCCATGTCGATGAAGGCCGAAGGGGCTGCGAAAATTGTCGTCGTCACCGATGAGCCGGAAAAATACGACGGGGTTGGCCTTGCGGAAGGCGTCACGGTGCGGCATCGCGATGAACTCGACGCCACCCAACGCGAGTTTCGCGAGATCAAAGGCTGCACGGTCATCATTTATGACCAAACCTGCGCCACCGAAAAACGCCGCCGCCGCAAACGCGGCACGATGGTGGACCCAGCCAAACGCGTCGTCATCAACGAACTGGTGTGTGAAGGTTGCGGCGACTGCGGCGTGCAGAGCAATTGCCTGTCGGTGGAGCCCTTGGAGACTGAATTTGGCCGCAAACGCCAAATCAACCAAAGCACCTGTAACAAAGACATCTCGTGTGTCAAAGGGTTTTGCCCCAGTTTTGTCACGGTGGAAGGCGGCACCTTCAAGAAAAAATCAACGCCCAAAGCGGGTAGTGCGGGTAGTGGTGTGCCGTCGCCGTTTGAACTGGGCACTTTGCCCGAGCCGGTTTTCGCAGCCAGCGCCAAACCGGGCGCGATTCCCGGTGCGGTGTGGGGCATGGTGGTCTGCGGCGTTGGCGGCACGGGTGTGATCACGATCGGCCAGTTGCTGGGCATGGCCGCGCACATCGAAGGCAAAGGCATCGTCACCCAAGACGCCGGGGGCCTCGCGCAAAAAGGCGGCGCCACCTGGAGCTACATCTTGATCGGCGACCAGCAAGACGATATCCGCACCACACGTGTGGCAATGGCGGCGGCGGATCTGGTGATTGGCTGCGACCCGATCGTCGCCGTGGCCAAGGAAACGGTGTTGCGCATGAGAGAGGGCCGGACCCACGTGGCGTTGAATTCCAGCAGTACGCCCACAGCGGCCTTTGTCAAAAACGCCAATTGGCAGAACCCGTCCGAGCAATGTGTAGCGGAAATTGTCGAACTTGTCGGGGCAGCGGCAGTCGGCGCCTTCGATGCCGACGCGGCCTCTACCAAGCTGATGGGCGACAGCATTTACACCAACCCGATGATGCTGGGCTACGCCTGGCAAAAGGGCTGGATTCCGCTGGACAAGGCCTCGATCCTTCGGGCCATCGAGCTCAACGCAGTGGCAGTGCAGCAGAACAAAACGGCCTTTGAGTGGGGTTGCCGCGCGGCGCACAACCTGAGCGACGTGCAAAAACTCGTCAATCCGGGGCAGGTGGTCGAATTCAAGAAGCGTGAGTCGCTTGATTCCTTGGTGGCGCGGCGCGTCGAGTTCCTCACCGGTTACCAAGACGCCCAGTACGCCAGTGACTACAAGGCGTTTGTTGATCGGGTGAAGGTGAGCGAGGAGAAATTGAACCAGAAATCGACCCCCACGTCGCTGCCGTTGACGGAAGCCGTTGCCAGGTATTTGTTCAAGTTGATGGCGTACAAAGACGAATACGAAGTCGCCCGTCTGCACACTGACCCAGCGTTCCACGCCAAAATCAACGCCATGTTTGAAGGCGACTTCAAACTCAACTACCACCTTGCCCCGCCGATGATCGCCAAGCGCAACGCCAAGGGTGAATTGCAAAAGTCGAAGTTCGGCCCGTCCACCTTGTTGGTTTTCAAGCTGCTGGCGCGCCTCAAGGGGTTGCGCGGCGGCAGTTTTGACCTTTTCGGCCGATCCAGCGAGCGAAAAGTAGAGCGGGCCTTGATCGCTGAATACAAAGCCAGCATCGAAGGTGTGTTGAGCGCTCTGGCGCCATCGAACCTCGCCGTTGCCGCCGAAATCGCCCGCATTCCGGAGTTGATCAAGGGTTATGGCCACGTGAAAGAGCGCAACTTGGCGGCGGCGCGAACCAAATGGCGCGCGCTTGAAGGTGAATTCAACAGCCCAGCGGCTAGCAAACGCGCTGCTTAACTATCAAAAAGATAGTAAATTGCGGCCATTTGGCCCCCTTACAATGTGCGGTTGCGCCTGCAATGCGCCCAAATTCATTCTGGGCCGTGCCAGGCATTCCGATATTTGACCCTCTCGTGTGGAGTTGACTGTGTTTATTTCTTCTGCTTTCGCCCAAACCGCCCCTGCAGCCGCCGCGCCCGGTGGTCTTGATTCCTTTTTCAGCGGCAGCGGCCTGGGGCAAATGTTGCCCCTGGTGTTGATGTTTGTGGTGCTTTATTTTGTGATGATCCGCCCCCAGATGAAGAAACAAAAAGAGCACCGCTCGATGGTGGAAGCGCTGGCCAAGGGCGATGAAATCGTGTCCGCGGGCGGAATGTTGGGCAAAGTCTCCAAATTGGGCGACTCTTACCTCGGCCTTGAAATCGCCAATGGCGTCGAAGTGCAAATCCAGCGCAGCGCCGTGGTGCAGGTGTTGCCCAAGGGAACCATCAAGTAACTGAGCCTCGCAGTCAACAAAGCAACAACCCGCGACCGAATGGGAATGGATATCCGACGATGAATCGTTATGCAGTCTGGAAATACGTGGTCATTCTGATTGCGTTGTTGGTTGGCAGTCTTTATACGCTGCCAAATTTTTTTGGCGAAAGCCCGGCAGTTCAGGTGTCAGCGGCCAAGTCGTCCGTGAAGATCGACAGCGATACGTTGACCCGGGTTCAGGAAGCGCTGAAGGGTGCGGGCATTTCGGCTGAAGCGATTGCGCTCGAAGGCGTTTCCATCAAGGCGCGGTTCACGTCACCCGAGGAGCAACTCAAGGCCAAAGATGCGATCCAGCGAGCGCTGGTGCCCGAGCCGGCCAACGCCGGGTACGTTGTGGCGTTGAATTTGTTGTCGCGTTCCCCTGCTTGGCTGGCCAAACTGTCGGCCGTGCCGATGTACCTTGGCCTGGATTTGCGCGGTGGCGTGCATTTCATGCTGCAGGTGGACATGCAGGCGGCGCTCACCAAGAAAACCGAATCACTGTCGGGCGACATCCGCACGGTGTTGCGTGAGAAGAATGTGCGCCACAGCGGCATCAGCCGCAATGGGCAACAAATTGAAATCCGTTTCCGCGATGCCGCGGCGCTGAGCGCTGCGAAGGCCGTCATCCAAGACCAGTTTGCCGATCTGGACATGGTGCAGGGCGAGGACGGCACTGACGTCAAACTCACTGCCACCATCAAGCCAGTGGCAGCCAAGACCGTGCAGGAACAGGCGCTCAAGCAAAACATCACAACCCTGCACAACCGAATCAACGAACTGGGCGTGGCCGAGCCTGTGATTCAACAGCAGGGCCTAGACCGCATCGTCGTGCAATTGCCGGGCGTGCAAGACACGGCCAAAGCCAAGGACATTTTGGGTCGTACCGCCACGCTTGAAGTGCGCATGGTGGACGAATCCAGCGAAGCCCGCGCGGCAGAGTCTGGCACCGGGCCAGTGCCATTTGGCGCAGAACGATTCCTGGAGCGCAGCGGTCAGGCGGTCATCGTCAAAAAACAAGTGATCCTGACCGGCGACAACCTGACCGACGCCCAACCCGGTTTTGACAGCCAAACGCAAGAAGCGGCAGTGCATTTGTCGTTGGACGCCAAAGGAGCGCGTATTTTTCGCGACGTGACGCGAGAGAGTGTCGGCAAACGCATGGCGATTTTGCTGTTTGAAAAGGGCAAGGGTGAAGTGGTTACTGCGCCGGTGATCCGCTCAGAAATATCTGGCGGGCGCGTACAAATTTCCGGTCGTATGACGACCATGGAAGCAGCAGACACCGCCTTGCTGCTGCGCGCGGGTTCACTGGCGGCGCCGATGGAAATCATCGAAGAGCGGACTATTGGCCCGAGCCTGGGCGCCGAAAATATTGAAAAAGGTTTCAACAGCGTCACCTGGGGCTTCGTTGCCGTGGCGGTGTTCATGTGTTTTTATTACATGTTGTTTGGCGTGTTTTCCAGCGTGGCGCTTGCGTTTAACCTGCTGCTATTGGTGGCGGTGTTGTCGATGCTGCAGGCCACGTTAACCCTGCCTGGCATGGCCGCCATGGCGCTGGTGCTGGGTATGGCGATTGACGCCAACGTGCTGATCAATGAGCGAGTGCGCGAAGAATTGCGCAATGGCGCGTCGCCCCAGGCGGCTATCAATGCCGGTTACGAGCGCGCGTGGGCGACCATCCTTGACTCCAACGTGACGACCTTAATCGCTGGTTTGGCCCTGCTTGCATTCGGTTCAGGGCCGGTGCGGGGTTTTGCCGTCGTCCACTGCCTGGGCATTCTGACCAGCATGTTCTCGGGCGTGTTTTTCTCTCGGGGATTGGTGAATTTATGGTACGGTAGAAAAAACAAGCTCAAAAGCGTGTCCATCGGAACCGTTTGGCGCCCCGAGGGGCAAAACCAGGTTGACGCTGGTCCTAACGGCCAGGTCAAAGCGAGTTAAGGCGAGTTAAGGCGGGTTAAGCTGGATTAGGCCGGTCAAGCGAAATAAGAAGAGGCAGCAATGGAATTTTTCAAAATCAAACGCGACATCCCGTTTATGCGGCATGCGCTCGTGTTCAACCTGGTTTCACTGGCGACGTTTCTGGCGGCAGTATTCTTCCTGTTTTCGCGCGGCCTGCATTTGTCGGTGGAATTCACCGGCGGCACGCTGATGGAAGTCAGTTACTCGCAGCCAGCCGATGTGGCGGTCATCCGAGAAAAAATCGCCTCCCTGGGATTCGCCGATGTCCAGGTGCAGAATTTCGGCACCTCTCGCGATGTATTGATTCGCATGCCGGCGGCAAAAGGATCCAGCGCCGCGCAACAAAGCGACAAGGTATTGGCGGGCTTGAAAACGGCAGACCCCAGTGCCACCCTTCGGCGTACCGAGTTCGTCGGCCCCCAGGTCGGCGATGAACTCGCTACCGACGGACTCAAGGCCCTGGCCTTTGTGGTGGTGGGCATCATGATTTACTTGGCCATCCGGTTTGAATGGAAATTTGCCGTGGCGGCCATCATCGCCAACCTGCATGACGTCATCATCATCCTGGGGTTCTTCGCTTATTTCCAATGGGAGTTTTCGTTGCCGGTGCTGGCGGCGGTGCTGGCCGTGCTGGGTTATTCAGTGAACGAATCGGTCGTCATCTTTGACCGAATCCGCGAGAATTTCCGCCGTTACCGCAAGATGAACACGGTAGAAATCATCGACAACGCAATCACCTCCACCATCAGCCGCACCATCATCACGCACGGCAGCACCCAGTTGATGGTGCTGTCCATGCTGTTGTTTGGCGGCGCCACGCTGCATTATTTCGCGCTGGCCTTGACCATCGGTATTTTGTTCGGCATTTACTCCTCGGTTTTTGTGGCCGCCGCCATTGCCATGTGGCTGGGCATCAAACGCGAAGACCTGATCAAGGGAGGCGTGAAGAAAGACGAAGATCCGAACGATCCCAACACTGGAGCCACGGTCTGATATAAACGCAGTTCATGGCCACGCAAGCCCCACCCACCCGAGCCCAGCTGGCGGCTGAGACCCGCAAGCGTTTCGTCACCGAAGCAGGTCGCGCCATGACGGACATCGGCGCGGCGGTGCAGTCTCACCTGACAGCACTGATGAACGAGAGTGCGCGCTTGCGTGAAGCGCAGAGCCGCCGCGACGCCTGGACTGTCTACCAAAAAGCCCGAGGCGCCTGGCTTGACGGCACGATGAAGGCCTGGCAACTGGCGCTGGTGCCGCCAGTGGCACCCAAAGCCAAAAATCTCAACGAAGACAGTTTTCAGTTGGTCAGCACCGATGTGGTTGACAACAAGATCGTGGCCTCGCGTCTAGTTCGCGGCGCCCTCGACAAATTAAGCCCGCAGCTCGACGATCTCAAAATCCGCATGCGCGTGCTCGAAGGCCACGCCGAGTTTGAGGACCATGACCTGTTGCGGCCAGAAGTCATCATGTTGCCGATCGTCGAACAGTGGACTTCTGCGGGTATGCCGCGCGATTCCTGGCCGATGGTGCATGACGTCGTGCAGCGCCTGCTGACTGACCGCCTGTTGGCCGCTTACACCCAGTGCAATGAGTTGTTGGTGAAACATGGCGTTTTGCCGACGATTGAGCTGAAGGATCGCGTCAAAAAAATTCCGAGTACTGACCCCGGGCAACCTCCAAGGGCGGCATTCAGGCCGTCTTCGATGCAGGAGGCGCAGGGCTCTACGTTTGGCATTGATTCTGGCAACTATGTGGCACCGGTTCCTCACGCCAACCGGCCGGGGTTTGGCACCAGTGGTCCTGCAAATCTGGCCGGGCCACGACAACCGGCCTACCAGGGCAACCCAGCGGCCGCAGGCAGTCCGGGCGCGCGTTCCGACGGCGCGTTTGGCGGACGACTCGGCTACCAGTCAGGCAACCCGCAGAGTGGGCAGCGGGAGGCTGGGCATTCCGTGCAGCCACGCAACTCGGGCCCGCAAAACATGTCGTCCCAGTCAGGGCAAGGCAATTCCGGGCCTGGCCAGCAGGAGCATCACCAGTCTGGCCCGCAGGGCCAACAGTCCTTCGGCGGCGCGCACGAGGAAACCCGCATGTTGACGTCAACAACGCCCCTTGCGCGCGCGCGCAGCCGGGCGCAGGGCGTCATGGGCCAGCTCAAGCGACTGTTGGTGGGGCGTGTGGGGCCCGAGGCGGAAATTTCGTCTTATGGCCGCGGGCCATCTCCCGCATTGGCGGCGGCCATTGCCGTGCGGCCGCCGGTGAATCGCGCTGGCGACTATGGTGACGGTGGCACGGTTATTGACGATTACACGCCGGCGGGTGTCGCCAAGGTCGCTGGCAGGTTGCGCGAAGAGACGACCGAACTCAAAAAGAAGGCCGAAACCAAGGGCGAGAAGGCCATCATTGAAATTGTGGCGTTGATGTTCCAGTCGATCTTGCAGGAAGATCGCATTCCGCCGGGCATTCGAGTCTGGTTCGCGCGCCTTCAAATGCCAGTGTTGCGCGTCGCGCTGGAAGAACCAGATTTTTTTGGCACCCTGAACCACCCGGCGCGCCAGTTGATTGACCGCATGGGTTCGTGTGTGATGGGTTTTGATGCCAGCGGACTGCATGGCCATGCCCTCGAAGGTGAAGTCAAACGCATCGTTCAGGTGATCGAGCAATACCCTGAAACCGGCAAACGGGTCTACCAGTTGGTTTACGAGGAATTTCAGAAATTCCTGGCCAAATTCTTGACTGAAAAAGGACCAACGCAAAAGGTTATCAGTGTGGCGCAGCAGGTCGAGCAAAAAGAGACGCTGACCATCCAGTACACCATCGAGTTGCGCAACATGCTCAAGGACATGCCGGTGCGCGATGAGATTCGGGAGTTTCTCTTCAAAGTCTGGGCGGAAGTGTTGGCTGTGGCGGCAGTGCGCAAGGGCCCGCAACATGCCGAAACCATTGAGCTGAAAAAATCGGCATCAGACCTGGTGTGGTCAGCTGGCGCCAAACCCAACCGCACAGATCGAGCTCGCGTTATCGCCGAGTTGCCCAAGTTGCTGCAGCGCTTGCGCAGCGGCATGTCGTTGCTCGGGCTGGCGCCAAGCCAGCAAGACGCGCACATCAAAACCGTCAGTGACACCTTGGCAGACGCTTTCCTTTCCAAAACCAAGGCCGTGCCTCAGGAGCAGATTGATGCCATGGCCAAACGACTGGCGAATCTGGAAGATTTTGTTTCCGAAGACGGCATGGGCGATTTGCCGCTCGATTCCGAGAGCATCGAGTTGATGCTTGGCATCGATGCCTCAACGATTGAAGTGGTAGCCGACGGTGGCTCCAAACCCACAAACGCCATGACGGCCTGGGCGGCTGAGCTTCAGTTAGGCGCCTGGTTCACGCTCGACCACAATGGCCGTGTGGCTCAAGTTCAATTCGCCTGGCGCAGTGAGCGCAAACACCTGAACCTTTTTGCCACCACCGAGGGGTACAGCTATTTGATTCAGGCTGGCCGCCTGGCCGCCTATTTGCAGGCCGGGCTGTTGCTGCCGCAAGAAGAAGACACCTTGACGGTGCGCGCCACCCGTGACGCCCTGGCCAAACTGGAAGCCAACCCCGAGCGCCTGTTGGGTTGAACTGCGCTTGAGGTTTTTGGTTTACGCAGCGCCGATGCGCTGAAACAGGCCGCCCGGCAAACGGGCAATCACACCGTCAAGCTCCAGCGTCATCAACTGTGCCTGCAGCTGCGGCGTGGGCAGGCCGCATCGGGCTTGTAGGGCGTCCAGCGTGACTGGGTCATAACCCAAGGCTTCGAGCAGAATCTCGTTTTCTCCGGAACCCGATTCATCTTCAAATTGATCTTCGCGTGCGTTGTCTGGTCTTGCCGAATCTGCGGTGCGCTCAAGTTTCAATTCTTCCAGCACATCCTGCGCGGTTTCAACCAGTTTGGCGCCCTGGCGGATCAGCGCATGGCAACCTCGTGACTGAATCGAGTGGATCGAGCCAGGTATGGCGAACACCTCTTTGCCCTGCTCGGCGGCCAGTCTGGCTGTGATCAACGAGCCCGATCGAAGCGTGGCCTCGACCACCAGCGTGCCCTGGGCCAGCCCCGAAATAATGCGGTTGCGCCGCGGGAAATTGGCCACCAAGGGCGGGGTGCCCAACGGGAATTCACTGATGATCAACCCTTGCCGCGTGATTTTGTGGGCCAGCGCCAGGTTTCTTTTGGGGTAGACGCGGTCCAGCCCCGTACCCACGACGGCGATCGTCGCCAGGCGCCCGGCGTGCTGGGCAGGCTCCACGGTCGGTGTGCGTCCTGACTGGCCCAAGGCTCCCAGATGCGCAGCGGCGTCGATGCCAAGCGCCATGCCGGAGATGATAGTCACCCCGGCATTTTTAAGAGCATGCGCAAAAGCCTGGGCAGTTTCGACGCCTTGGGTTGTCGGGTTGCGGCTGCCCACCACAGCGACGCTCTGCGCGTGGCTGTAAAAGCCACCAGACCCGGCAAGATTGCCCACGCCCATCAGGTAGAGCATGAGCGGCGGGTCTTCAATGTTCAACAGGGATGCCGGATACGCGGCGTCGCCCAAAGCCACAATGCTGCGGGGAACGGCATCGGCTTGCGCAGGGTGCAGCCACAACCAGGTTGTTTCCAGCAAAGCCGCCAGACTGGGCGGCTCGGTTGTGAGCTGGCGCGCTTGATTGAGGCTGACCAAGTTGGCCAGCGCATTCTGGGGTTGCCGAAAAATGTCTTTGGGTGGCCCAAATGCGGCCAGCAGTTTGCGCGCGGTGTTGTTGCCAACACCCTCGGACAAGGTCAGGCGCAGCCAGCCGGCAAGTTCTTCACGCTCCATCGGAATTCAGGCTATCAACCGGTCAATCAATCTGGCGATCAACCTGAACAGGCCCACTACTTACCGCGGATTGGCCAGCCGGTCGCCGACCTTGACGCCTTCGGTGATGTCCAAAATCAGCGCGTAGGAGACGCGGTCAAAAGTGCGGAACACCATCACCAGGCCATTGCGCTCGTCGGGCAGCTGGATCGGGTCGCGCGTTTCGACAGTTTTATCGATCAACTTTTCCCCCGCCTTCAACACCGCCAACACGTGACCACTCTCCAGACCGTCTTTGCTGCCACGGCTGATGGCCACCACCTGGTTTTGGGCGGCATTGGCAACGCCGCTGCCATACACGGAAATCACCCGCGCATCGATCTTGCCCGCTGGCGCGCGCGGCGAATAACTGGTGAACTGCCTTGGCGGCTCTGGCAACAAACGGTCACCCACGCGCATTTCTTCTTTGGTTGCCGTGATGTCGATGGTGGCAGGCACCAGCTCGACAGCCACTTTGCCGTCTTTGTCCTTGGTTTCTGTGCGCGACTCGCCCCGCACGATTTGCGCCTTGCCGACGTATTGCGCTTCATACCCAAGCACCTCGCCAGTGAGTGGATCTTTCAGCGGTGTTGCGTTGCGAAAGACCCGAAAGTCGTTTTGTTGCGTCGTGCCAAAAGCGATTTGTTTACCGACCGGGCCGCGCGCATAAGCGCGGTCGCCCCGGGTGAGCATGACACGCCCTTCCTGGGCCGCGACGATGCGCGGGGCCGAGTTGAGCTCGTTTTCAGCCACGATGACCGGCTCGGCCAAAAACGCCTCAATCGCCTGCGAATTGAGGGTGGGAATAATTTCATCGGCCAGGCTTTGCGATCGCGTGCGTGGCGACACCCGCACGGTTTCAATGCCAGCATCGCCGCTCAGGCGTGCGGTGCGCAAGCGTGCGCGACCGTCTTTCTTTTCCAGGTACAACTGCTGTCCTGGGTAAATGCGGTGCGGGTTTTTGATGTCGTCCAGGTTCATGCCCCACAACTCGGGCCAACGCCAGGGGCTCTTGAGAAACAGGCCGGAGATGCCCCACAAGGTGTCGCCACGCTTCACGGTGTGGCTGTCTGGCGCGTTGGGGGCAAGTTCACTCAAGGGCACGCCAGCCTGGGCCACCTGCTGCGCTGTGGCGCGTTGGCCGGGGGTAACCGGAGGGTTGGAGGGCAGGTTTTGCGCCTGCGCCTGCATGGCGACCAGCGAACCTGCAACGGCCACCGCCAATACAGATGCCCTGTTGAACTTAGAAATCAGGCCGGTGGTTTGGATCATCATGGTGTTTTGCATCGAAAATGCTCCCTGTGAGCGCTCCTGAAAATGCCGACTGCCAAAAGCAATCGGATGATTGCCGTAGCGCCTTGGGATAATCTTGATAAATTACACACGATTCTGCGCTCAAGCCCTTGATTGGGCAACGTTTTTGCCCACTTAGTAGAACCTTGGGCGGCAAAAGTAGCGAAAATAACGACACCTTTGAAGACTTTCCATGGCTTTGCTCAACATCCTTCAGTATCCTGACCCGAAATTGCACAAAGTGGCCAAGCCCGTGCAAAGTGTTGACGCGCGCATCAAAACCCTGATCGCCAACATGTTCGAAACCATGTACGACGCCAAAGGCATTGGCCTGGCCGCCTCCCAAGTGGACGTGCACGAGCGGCTGATCGTGATCGACGTCTCAGAGGAGCGCAACAAACCCCTGGTGCTGGTCAACCCGGAGCTGGTTTGGAGCAGTGCTGAGACGCATTTGAACGAGGAAGGTTGCCTCTCGGTGCCCGGCATTTACGACGGCGTGCAGCGGTTTGACCAGATCGAGGTGAAGGCGCTGGACCGTGACGGCAGGGCGCAAATCGTCCAGGCCGATGGCCTGCTCTGCGTATGCATTCAGCATGAGATGGATCATTTGCTCGGCAAAGTGTTTGTCGAATACCTCTCGCCGCTCAAACGCAACCGCATCAAGAAAAAAATGCTCAAAGCCCAGCGGGACGAGAAAGCTGAAGAGAAAGCAGACACCAAACAATGAGGTTGATCTTCGCGGGCACCCCTGAGTTCGCCCGCCTGGCGCTTTCGCACCTGCACGCTGCCGGCCACGACATCGCCCTGGTGCTGACGCAACCCGACCGCCCAGCCGGGCGCGGCCTGAAACTGCAGCCGTCGGCCGTCAAGCAGTTTGCGCTGGAGAAACAACTGCCGCTGTGCCAGCCTCGCAGTTTGCGCCTGGACGGCAAATACCCTGAGGACGCTGCGGCGGCACGCCTGATGATGGAAGCCGCGAAGGCAGACGCCATGGTGGCCGCCGCCTATGGTCTGATCTTGCCGCAGTGGGTGCTTGATATGCCCAAACTGGGTTGTTTGAACATCCACGCCTCCTTGTTGCCACGCTGGCGCGGCGCGGCGCCGATCCACCGCGCCATCGAAGCGGGGGACGCGCACACCGGCATCACCATCATGCAGATGGACGCGGGCCTGGACACTGGCGACATGTTGCTGGTCGAAAGACTGCCGATTTCAGCGCAAGAAACCACCGGCGAGCTGCACGACAAACTCGCGCTCCTGGGTGCGCAAATGATCGTGCGCGCGCTGGCCCTGGCCCCAGGCGGCACACTGGTGCCTGTAAAGCAGCCCGAAACCGGCGTGAGTTACGCCCAGAAAATCGACAAATCCGAAGCGGCGATTGATTGGCGGCAAGACGCGCACACCATCGTGCGGCGCATCCTCGCTTTCAACCCAGCGCCCGGCGCCAGCGCCAGCCTCAACAGCGAAATGCTAAAGATATGGCGCGCTGAAGTGGCAGCGGACGGCGCTTTTGGGAGCGAGCCTTCCGGCCAAATCGTGGGCATCGATAGCCATGCCTCCCCAACAGCCGGCATCACGGTGAAAGCATTGAATTCCGCTGTGACCCTGACCGAACTGCAACGCCCCGGCGGCAAGCGCCTGGCCGCCCGCGATTTTCTGCGCGGCTCCCTGCTTAAGGTCGGCGATTGTTTCGCGCAAAGCCAAATCACCCATTGAAATGTCCAAACCCTCAGAACCCGCGGGAGCATCATGAAATTCATCCGGTTTTCCGACTTGTGCGCCAGTGGCGCCGTGACCAACAAACGCGTTTTCATCCGTGCCGACCTGAACGTTCCGCAAGACGACGCGGGCAAGATCACCGAAGACACCCGCATTCGCGCGTCGATCCCAGCGATCAAGATGGCGCTCGACGCCGGCGCCGCAGTCATGGTCACCTCACATTTGGGTCGCCCCACCGAGGGGCAATTCAAACCCGAAGATTCCTTGGCCCCCGTGGCCGCGCGCCTCTCCGAGCTGCTGGGCCGCCCGGTGCCGCTGCTGGCCAATTGGGTGGATGGCGTGGCTGTCAACGGCAAGGCTATCAAACCGGGCGAATTGGTGCTGCTGGAAAACTGCCGCGTCAACAAAGGCGAGAAGAAGTGCGATGAGGCCTTGAGCCGAAAAATGGCCGCTTTGTGCGATGTGTTTGTGCACGACGCCTTTGGCACCGCACACCGCGCTGAGGCCACCACCTATGGCATCGCGCAATACGCGCCCGTGGCGTGTGCCGGGCCGCTGTTGGCAGCAGAGATGGACGCCATCGCCAAAGCGCTGGCGAACCCCAAGCGGCCTTTGGTGGCGATCGTGGCCGGCTCGAAAGTTTCGACCAAATTGACGATCTTGAAGAGTTTGTCTGACAAGGTAGACGGCCTCATCGTCGGCGGCGGCATCGCCAACACCTTCATGCTGGCGGCGGGTTTGAAGATCGGCAAAAGCCTCGCTGAACCTGATCTGGCAGACCAGGCCAAAGCCGTGATTGAGGCGATGAAAGCGCGCAACGCCGCCGTGCCAATTCCGCTGGACGTGGTCACGGCCAAGGCGTTTGCCGCTGATGCGCCCGCCACTGTGAAAGCAGCCACCGATGTTGCGGATGACGACTTGATCCTCGACATCGGCCCAAAAACGGCTGCCTTGCTCGCCAGCCAACTTGAAGCCGCCGGCACGATTGTCTGGAACGGCCCAGTGGGCGTGTTCGAATTCGCCGCGTTTGAAAACGGCACCAAAGCGATCGCCCAGGCGATTGCCAAGTCGAGCGCTTTTTCAATCGCCGGCGGCGGCGACACGCTGGCCGCCATCGCCAAATACGGCATTGAAAAAGAGGTGAGTTACATCAGCACAGGTGGCGGCGCGTTTCTCGAAGTGCTGGAGGGCAAAACCCTGCCCGCTTTTGAGATTTTGCAGCGGCGAGCGGCGGGCTGAACCGTTGAATAAATTAACTCTCATATTAATTGCGGCTATAAATTTGCCTATAAACTCGTTTAATAAGCATTTGTATGGTTATTTATAATAAAAAATATACTAATTTAGTTTAATAAAAGAAGCAAACTATATATATTTTACGTGACTTAATACCACTTTTATTTTACAACAATATTAATTGAATATTTATTTCATAATGCGCATCAACAGTTTGCAAACTGATAATGGCAAACAACCTCAGGAGACTCTTTCCATGACCCGCCCCAACTCATCTGCAGCAAGCGCCGCGCCCCTGGTGACGCCCGCCAGCGGCCCGCGCCGCGCCACCAAAATTGTGGCCACGCTGGGGCCTGCGTCAAGCGACCCGGCGCTGTTGGAGCAGATGATCCGTGCGGGCGTCAACGTTGTGCGGCTCAACTTCAGCCACGGCACAGCGCAAGACCACATCGACCGTGCCCGCTTGGTGCGCGAAGCCGCGCAACGCGCCGGGCGCGAGGTCGGCATCATGGCCGATCTGCAAGGGCCGAAAATCCGCGTGGGCAAGTTTGCCGACGGCAAAGTGCAGCTCGTCACCGGGCAGAAATTCAAGCTCGACGCCTCGCGCGCGGAACTGGGCGACATCAACGGCGTGGGGCTTGACTACAAAGAGCTGCCGCGCGATGTGAAACCCGGCGACGTGCTGCTCTTGAACGACGGCCTGATTGTCATGACAGTAGACGGCGTGAAGGGCGAAGTCGTCACCACCACCGTGACCATGGGCGGCGAGTTGTCCAACAACAAAGGCATCAACAAAAAAGGCGGCGGCCTCACCGCCTCGGCGCTCACCGCCAAAGACATGGAAGACATCCGCACTGCGATGGCCTTCCAAGCCGATTACGTCGCCGTGAGCTTCCCGAAAAACCGCACCGACATGGAAATGGCGCGCCAGTTGTGCAACGTGGCCGCGGCGGAGTTCCGCCACAAGCCGCACCTGATCGCCAAGATCGAACGCGCCGAGGCCATTCCCAACCTCGAAGAAATTCTTCGCGCCAGCGACAGCATCATGGTGGCGCGCGGCGACCTGGCCATTGAGGTCGGCAATGCCATCGTGCCCGCGCTGCAAAAACGCATGATCAAACTGGCCCGCGAGCTCGACAAAACCGTCATCACCGCCACGCAGATGATGGAGAGCATGATCACCAACCCCGTGCCGACCCGCGCCGAGGTGAGCGACGTGGCCAACGCGGTGCTGGACGGCACCGACGCCGTGATGCTCAGCGCCGAAACGGCAGCCGGCAAATACCCGCTGGAGACGGTGATCGAGATGGCCAAAATCTGTCTCGCCGCCGAAGGCGCGGAAGACGTGAAATTGGATGCCGACTTCACCGGCAAAACTTTCGAGCGCATCGACCAGTCCATCGCCATGGGCGCGCTCTTCACCGCCTACCACTTGGGCGCCAAAGCGATTGTGGCCATGACCGACAGCGGCTCCACGGCGCTGTGGATGAGCCGCCACCTCGTCAACGTGCCAATTTACGCGCTCACCTCCAAGGTGGACACACAACGCAAGATGACGCTCTACCGCAACGTGCGCCCCTTGTTGATGAGCGCCAACAACGACCGCGACACCGCATTGCTGGAAGCCGAAAACCACCTGAAAAAACGCGGCAT
>JANOYE010000287.1:0-24398 GCA_031428695.1 Rhodoferax sp.
GAAGGACGCGAAAAAGCTTGCGGCCAGTGGCCTCAAGGCAAAAGCACTGGGTTTGCTGGAGGTGCTTGCCAACGATCCCTTTCAGAACCCGCCGCCGTTCGAGAAACTGGTAGGTGATCTAGCCGGCGCCTATTCGCGGCGCATCAATATTCAGCATCGCATCGTTTACGAGGTTTTTGCCGCAGAAAAGACGGTTCGTGTGTTGCGCATGTGGACGCACTACGAATAAACCGGTGTGCGGGTTGCCGTGTTTGCAGGCCGTTGGCGTTTCAGTTTGGGGCCAGGCATTTCCGTTAAATAGTATCGATTGCAACGCCATTAAAATCAGCGCATCGGCAAAAGTTACCAAGTGGTTACCAAACCTGTTTGCCCGCAGTTTTTCAACTTCCCAAGGATTTCATCATGGCACTCGTCTCAATGCGTGAACTGCTCGACCACGCGGCTGTCAACGGATACGGCATTCCGGCTTTCAACGTCAACAACCTGGAGCAGGTGCAGGCGGTGATGGAGGCGGCGAACGAGGTGGGTGCGCCGGTCATCTTGCAGGCCAGTGCGGGGGCGCGCAAATACGCGGGTGAGGCGTTCATCAAACACCTGATCTCGGCGGCGATTGAAGCTTACCCGCACATTCCGCTGGTGATGCACCAGGACCACGGGCAGAACCCGGACGTGTGCCAGGGCGCGATCAACCTGGGCTTCAGCTCGGTGATGATGGACGGCTCGCTGGAAGGCGACGGCAAAACCATTGCGAGTTACGAGTACAACGTTGAAGTGACCCGCAAAGTGGTCGATATGGCGCATAAAACCGGCGTGACGGTGGAGGGGGAGCTCGGTTGCCTGGGCTCGTTGGAGACCATGCGCGGCGACAAGGAAGACGGCCACGGCACCGAATCGACCATGACGATGGAGCAACTGCTGACAGACCCGGAGCAGGCGGCTGACTTTGTGAAACGCACGCAGCTTGACGCGCTGGCGATTGCCATCGGCACCAGCCACGGCGCGTACAAGTTCACACGCAAGCCCACCGGCGACATTCTGGCGATTGAACGCATCAAACAGATCAACAAACGTATTCCCAACACGCATTTGGTGATGCACGGCTCCAGCTCGGTGCCGCAAGATCTGTTGGCGATCATCAACGAATTCGGCGGCAACATGCGCGAAACCTATGGCGTGCCGGTTGAAGAGATTCAAAAAGCGATCCAGTTCGGCGTGCGCAAAATCAACATCGACACCGACATCCGCCTGGCCATGACCGCCGCCGTGCGCAAATTCATGGCGCAAAACCCCGACAAATTCGACATGCGCGACTGGCTCAAACCCGCCCGCGAAGCGGCCAAACAGATATGCAAACAAAGGTACCAACAATTTGGCTGCGAAGGCCAGGGCGCGAAAATCAAGGGCCACAGCCTGCAAGTGGTAGCGGGGCAGTACGCGCGTGGGGAATTGGCGCAGGTGGTGCAGTAATCTGGCCAAATTTGCAAATATATTCCGGTAGCGGCTGAGATAATCAGTAAAAACCCACCAGGCCCGTTGACATTTCAGCGGGCCTTTTCTATTGTTGACGCTTTGAAGCCCAAGTTCATGACCGACGCCCTGCACACCTCTTTGCTACTTTCGCTGCCCCTGCTCGCGCGCGGCAAGGTGCGCGACAACTACGCCGTGGGCGACGACCGCATTTTGATGGTGGCCAGCGACCGCTTGAGCGCGTTTGACGTGATCATGAACGAGCCGATTCCGGGCAAAGGCGCGCTCTTGACGCAAATGGCACTGTTTTGGTTCGACAAATTGGGCCCCAAGGGGCTCAATATTTGCCCGATCCACCTCACTGGCGATGCGCCCGAGGGTGTTGTCACAGCTGACGACCTGCACCAAATCTCGGGTCGCTCGATGCTGGTCAAACGACTCAAGCCGCTGCCAGTCGAAGCGGTGGTGCGCGGCTATCTGGCGGGCAGCGGCTGGCAGGAATACCAGCAAAACGGCGCGGTGTGCGGCGTGAAGCTGCCTGCGGGCTTGAAAAACGCCTCCAAGCTGCCCGCGCCGATTTACACGCCGGCGGCCAAAGCGGCGGTGGGCGACCACGACGAAAACATCACGTTCGAGAAAACCGTGGAGATGATCGGCTTGGACTTGGCCACAGGCGTGCGCGACATCAGCATCCGCTTGTACTCGGCGGCGTGCGAGATCGCGGCGACCAAAGGCATCATCATTGCCGACACCAAATTTGAATTCGGCCTGGATGAAGAGGGGACTTTGACGCTGATGGACGAAGTGCTGACGCCCGATTCATCGCGCTTTTGGCCGGCAGAGAGTTACGCCGCCAGTTTTGCCGCGGGCGCCAACCCGCCCAGTTACGACAAGCAGTTTGTGCGCGATTGGTTGGAGCAGGTGCGTCTCGACGGCAAACTGTGGAACAAACAACCGCCCGCGCCGCCAGTACCTGCAGAAGTCATCGAAAAGACCGCAGCGAAGTACCGCGAGGCGCTGGCACGTTTGACGGGCCCAGCGCCCACCAATCTAGATCAGCTAAGGACCACGCTCGAAAGCCGCCGACGGTAAGTGGCCACCGTCGGGTCTACCGGCGGAATCTGCCCATCGGCCACCTTCACTTTGGGCGGCTCGATGATTTCCAGAATGGCGATGAAGGTTTTGCGCGCCAGGTCGTCGGCCCAGGTTTTGTCCCGCATCAAAATCTCCAGCAGCTCGTCCATCGCGGCGCTCCAGTGTTGCGTGGCGAACAGCAACTGGGCCTTGGCGAAACGGGCGTCGAAGTCGCGCTTGCTGGTGGCGATTTTTGCGTCGAAACCGGCGTTGGCCGCTGCCAAATCAGCGTGGTCGGCCAGGAAATCAATCGCATTCAACCAGCGTTGCAGGGCGTCGAACTTGCGCACCAGCGCGGCTTTGGTGATCACCGGCGAAAAGTTGGCCTTGGCTTCATTCACCTCGTCGTTGAGCAGCAGGTGTTTGATGTAGTCGAAGCGGGCGTTGTCGTTGTCAGGCGCTTTCAATACGGCTTGATGCAGGGCTTCTCGCAAGGCCTGCGGATCATCGGCGGCTGGGGCGTCCGAGATCGCGGTGGCGGTGACCTCGGCTTCGAGGACATCGCCTCCCGGCGCATGTTCAGGCACGTGTTTGTCCAGGAACTCCTTGATTTTGCTTTCCGGCAAGGCGCCCATGAAACCATCGACCGGCTTGCCGCCGACCATCATCACGCAGGTGGGAATGGAGCGGATGCCAAAGGCCTGGCTGATTTCCTGCTCCTGGTCAGAGTCGATTTTCACCAGCTTGAAGCGCCCGGCGTAGTCGGTTTCCAGCTTTTCCAGAAGCGGCCCGATGACTTTGCAGGGGCCGCACCAGGGTGCCCAGAAATCGACCAGCACGGGAACTTGGGCGGAGGCTTCGACGACTTCGGCGTCGAAATTTTCAACAGTGGCATTAATCATATTAAGTAGGTGGGGGTGGCCGGTAAAATTGCCAGATGACTATTCAAATTGGCGTCGTCATGGGTTCCCGCTCCGACTGGGACACCATGCAACACGCAGTGCAGATTCTCCAACACTTTGGCATCCCCCACGAGGCCCGCGTAGTGTCGGCGCACCGCATGCCAGACGACATGTTCGCTTACGCCGAAGGCGCCGTGGGCCGTGGCCTCAAAGCCATCATTGCCGGCGCTGGTGGCGCTGCGCATTTGCCCGGCATGTTGGCGGCCAAAACCACGGTGCCGGTGCTCGGCGTCCCGGTGGCCAGCAAACATTTGAGCGGGGTGGATTCGCTGCACAGCATCGTGCAGATGCCCAAAGGTGTGCCAGTGGCCACCTTTGCCATTGGCGACGCGGGCGCGGCCAACGCGGCGCTGTTTGCCGTGGCCTTGCTCGCCACCCACGACAAGGCGCTGCGCGCCAAACTCGACGCCTACCGCGCCGCACAAACTGAAACCGCGCGCGGCATGACGCTGCCACCTGCTTTGTGAGCGCGACGAGGGCCAGCGTCAGGGCCAAAATCAAGGCTAAAACCGTGGTTGCTCCAATCTTGCCCGGCAGCCTTGTCAACGGGCAGCCTGCCACGCTGGGTGTGATGGGCGGCGGCCAGTTGGGGCGCATGTTTGTGCATGCCGCCCAGGCGCTGGGATACCGCACTGCGGTGCTGGATCCGGACTCGGCCAGCCCAGCGGGCCTGGTCAGCCACGTGCATGTGCAGACCGGGTACCTGGATGAACAGGGTTTGGCGCAACTCGCCCGCGAGAGCCATGCCATCACCACCGAATTTGAAAACGTGCCCGCTGCGGCCTTGCTGGCTTTGGCGAAAACGCGGCCCGTGGCACCAGCGGCCAGCGCAGTGAGCGTTGCGCAAGACCGCGCCGCCGAGAAGGCGCATTTTGTGCGGTGTGGCGTGCCGTGTGCGCCTTACGCGCTGATTGAAAACACCGCGCAACTCAAGGCGGTAGACGCGAGCCTGCTGCCTGGCATTTTGAAAACCACCCGCATGGGGTACGACGGCAAAGGGCAGATTCGCGTCAAAAACAGCGCGGAACTGGCTGCCGCCTGGGCCCAGGTGGAACAGGTGCCGTGTGTGCTTGAAAAAATGCTGGCGCTGGAATTCGAATGTTCCGTGATCGTCGCGCGCGGGCGTGACGGTGCCTGTGTGCACCTGCCCGTGCAACGCAACACCCACCGCCACGGCATTTTGGCGGTGACCGAAGTTTTTAAATCAAATATGCCTCCAGGTCTCGCAAAACGTGCGCAAGACGCTGCAAAATCAATAGCAAATGAGTTGACGTATGTGGGTGTTTTGTGCGTCGAGTTTTTTGTCGTTCAGGAGGGCGCAGGCCGCAAACCGCGCCTGGTCGTCAATGAAATCGCGCCGCGCCCGCACAACAGCGGCCACTACAGCATGAATTCCTGTGATGTCTCGCAGTTCGAGCTTCAAGTGCGCACGCTGGCCGGTTTGCCGCTCACGCAACCGCGCCAGCACAGCGCTGCCATCATGCTGAATTTGCTGGGTGACATCTGGCCCGCCAGGGGCTCGGTGAAGTGGGACAAACTGCTGGCGCTGCCGGGCACACACTTGCACCTTTATGGAAAAACCGAAGCCCGCGCGGGCCGCAAGATGGGCCACTTGAACATCACCGGGAAAACGGTTGCTGACGTTCAAGCAACCGCATTGAAAGCCGCCCGGTTGCTTGGCATCAAGCCGCTTTCACATTGGGCAGCGGTGGCTGTCTCGGCCGACAAGTAGCAGGAGCTGGCTGGTGATCGTCAATGCAAACGCCCCGGGTTCATTGGCCTTGGCGGCACAAGCTGTCAGGGCCGGCGAGCTGATTGGTTTGCCGACAGAAACTGTTTATGGCCTCGGCACGGATGCTGACAATGCTTCAGCGGTTGCCAAAATATTCAGCGCCAAAGGCCGCCCGAGCGAGCACCCGCTGATCGTGCATGTGGCGGATGCCTCTGGGGTGAAACACTTTGCCCAAGACGTTCCACCGTTTGCAGAAAAACTGATTGCTGCCTTTTGGCCCGGCCCGGTCACGTTGATCTTGCGCCGCCGCGCCGACCGCGCCACATCGGCTGCGGGTGGCCAAGACTCCATCGGCCTGCGTTGCCCGTCACACCCCGTGGCCCAAGCGTTGCTCAAAAGCCTGTTGCAACCGACGGCTGCAGGCGCCCCCGTAGTGCATGGCATCGCCGCGCCCAGCGCCAACCAGTTTGGCCGCGTCAGCCCCACCACGGCGCAGCATGTTGAGGCCGAATTTGGCCGCGATTTGCTGATTCTGGACGGCGGCGCGTGTGACGTGGGCATCGAGTCCACCATCATCGACTGCACCCGCGGCGCGCCGGTGTTGTTGCGCCCCGGCACGCTCACCTTGGCCCAACTCAGCGCCGCGTGCGGCCAGAAGGTGCTTTTGAATGATGAGCTTCCTACGCACATATCCAAAGGGCCAAAGGCTTCAGGAACACTTGAGTCGCACTATGCGCCTACTGCCAAAGTGAGGTTGATGGACGCCAAGGCCTTGCAGGCGGCGCTGGATTTGCTGGGTGCCGATGTCGATGGCAAAAACGGCGGCAAACCCGTCATCGCCGTCTGGTCACGCGCGATTTTGAAGAGCCGGGCCAGCAATATCCTGCGCCGCCGCATGCCAGACGACGCTGCCGCCACGGCGCAGCAACTCTTTTCGGTGTTGCGCGAGTTTGACGCCCAGGGCGTCAAGTTGATCTGGATAGAAACACCGCCCGCCGCGCCCGAGTGGGACGGCGTGCGCGACCGCCTCACCCGAGCGGCGGCAGCATAAGAATCGCTCTTTTCGCTTTATTCAGCGACCATCCCGGCTTCGCGAAACGCTGCCGACCAAGCCTGCAACTGCTCTTGCACAAACGCCGCCATCTCGGGCGGTGTGGAGCCGCCGAGCTCAAACCCCAAGGCGCTGATGCGTTCCCGCACATCCGGGCGTTGCATGGCGGCATTGAGTTCGCGGTTCATGCGTTGAGCAATCTCCGCAGGCAGTTTGGCCGGGCCGAACAGAGCGGCCCAGGTGCCCGCTGTGAATGGCGGCAGCCCAGCTTCGGCGCCGGTCGGCACATTGGGCAACAGGGCCGAGCGGGCCGGCAGCAACACCGCCAGCGCGCGCAGTTTGCCTTCTTTGATGTGTTGCAAGGTGCTGGCCGGTGTGGCAAAAGTCAGTTGCACGTGGTTGCCCAGAATGTCTGTGACGGTGGGCGCTTCGCCTTTGTAGGGCACCAAGGTCATCTCAGCCTTCACCGACTTGAGCCGCACGTGCATCAGCTGCGTGACGCCGCTGTAGCTGCCGTAACCGAGTTTGTCCGGGTTGTTGCGCGCGTAGGCCAGCAACTCGCTGACATCTTTGGCCGGCACGCCGGGGTGGGTGACCAGCACGTAAACGTACCGGCCGATCAGCGACACCGGCGTGAAACTTTTCACCGCATCGTAAGGCGCGTTTTTCTTGAGCAGCGGCACCTGCATCATCGCCGTGTTGGTGGCCATGAAAAAGGTGTGCCCATCGGGCTCGGCCCGCGCGACAAAATCGCCGGCAATGGCGCCGTCTGCGCCGGGTTTGTTTTCAACCAGAACCGGCTGCCCCAGCGAGGCCGTCATGGCCTGTGCCAGAATCCGCGCCACGGCGTCGGTCGAGCCGCCGGGCGGAAATTGCAGCACCAGCCGAACCGGTTTGGTCGGCCAGCTTTGGGCAGATGCGCAGGCCGCTGCAAGGCCGAGTATTACTACAGATAGGAATCGCCAAGTCTGCAAGGTCATCATGGTTTTACTCGTTGGTTGATTGTGTGCGTCTGATTGCGCAATGGTTGCTAAGGTCGATCTGCCGCCACCCAGTCTACTAGCGCATCCATCGCCGGGCGCGCCGCCGCCGCGCCGGCTTGGTTGACCATCATCACCACCACGTAACGCCGCCCGCTGGCGGCCAGCACGTAACCGGCAATCGCCGAGGCGTCCCGCAGCGTGCCTGTTTTGAGGTGCGCGCTGCCTCGCGCTTTGGATTTGCTGCCGCGCAAGGTGCCGTCCAGGCCGCTGACGGGCAATGACGACATCAGCTCCGGCATCACCGGCGAGGCGTAGGCCGCCTGCAGCAGGCGCGCCAAACCTTGCGCGCTGATGCGTTCGCTGCGCGACAGGCCGGAGCCGTTGTCCAGCACCGGCGCCTCGCTGTCACCGAGGGTTCTGCGCCACCAGCGTTGCACCAAATCGCGCGATGCGGCCAGCGTCGCGGTGTCGCCACTTGGCGCGCTGCCTGCCGCGCCATTCCCCGCAGTGTTGCCCGGCCTGTTCTGCAAACTCATGGTCAAGAACACCTGTTGAGCCATCACGTTGTTGCTGTATTTGTTGATGTCGCGGATCACCTCTGACAATGCCGGCGAGGCCATTTCGAAAGCCGGTTTGAGGGGCGTGACTGCAACCTGGCCCGCACCAGGCACGCGGCCTTCCCGAACCGTGCCCGTCAACTTGCCGCCGATCTCGCGCCACATGCCCTGCACCGCGCGCACACTGTAAGTTTTCGGCTCGGCGTAAGCCACCGGCCAGACTTTTTCACCGCAGCTGGCTGGGTAACTGCCTGCAAAACGAATTTGCGCCGCGTCTGAATAATCAGCGCGCAGGCTGCTGCGGTAGTCTGCGCAGGGCCCATTCGACAGCGGCACGGTGGCCGCCACCAACACGCCCGCCAGCGGCGGCTCTACCTGAATTTGTGCGACGTGATTGGCGCGGTCGGGCACAAACGTCATCACCACCGACTTGAAGTTGAGAAGCAGCGCATCGGGCGCGGCGTTGTACGGGCGCAGCGGCTCGCCGTCGAACAGCGAGGGGTCGATCTCGACGTTTTCAAACGCGCTGCGGTCCAGCACGATGTCGCCGTTGATGGTCTTGATGCCCAGGCCCTGCAGGCGGCGCAGCAGCAGCCACAGGCGTTCAGAGACCAGCTTTGGGTCGCCTTGCCCTTTGATGTACGCGTTGCCGGTCAACACGCCGTCGCGCACTGCGCCGTCCAAATACACGGGGGTGCTCCAGGTGAAGGCCGGCCCGAGAATGTCCAGAGCCGCGTAGGTGGTGACGAGTTTCATCGCCGAGGCCGGGTTCATCGGCGTGCTGGCGCGATGGCTCAAGCGCGGCTTGCTGCGGCTTTGAACCTCGGTGACCAGAACGGCCACCGAGTCGAGCGACACATTGGCGCGCTGCAGCGCGGCCTCGACTTCCGGCGGCAGCGATTGCGCGCGAGCTTCCACCGCCATCGCCATCACAGCCGAGGCCAGGCAAGCGCTAAAAAGGCCGCGCAGACCGAGGGAAACACGGCGTGTGAATGGGTCGACGAGGTTCATGGCGACCTAGTCTACAGCTGCGCCCAGCAGAGCTTTAGGTGGGCGTCGATAATTCAACGATGCGTTTTCTCAAGACTCTGTCGCCCCGGGCCATCGGCATCTCGGCGGCGGTCGTCACCATCATCATCTGGACAGCCTTCATCGTCATCGCGCGGGCCGCCACCGACCCAGCGCGCGGCGCCACCTTGACGCCGCTGGACATCGTGCTGGCCCGCATTCTGGGCGCCGGCCTGGTTTTGCTGCCCTGGGGCTGGTGGCTCGTGCGCCGGGATCGGGCGGCGGGCACGGGCAAACCATCGTCGCTGTTTGGCCTGTCGCCGTTGCCGCTCAAGGTGACCGTGATGACGGGCATTTTTGGCGGCTTGTTGTACGGCATGTTTGCCTACAGCGGGTTTGTCTATGCGCCAGCCGCCCACGCGTCGGTGTTGTTGCCGGGCAGCATGCCGCTCTGGACGACGCTGCTCGCGGTGGTGATTCTGCATGAGCGGTTGACCGGCGCGCGGGTGCTCAGCCTGGCGCTGATCGTCGGCGGCGACCTGTTGGTGGGCGGCGCCAGCCTGCTGCGCGCTTTTGATGGTGGTGTGGTCTGGAAGGGCGACGTGTTGTTCATGATCGCGGCATTCAGCTGGTCGATGTACTCGGTGTTGGTTCGAAAAAATGCGCTGGACCCGGTGCGCGCCACCATCGCCATCACGGTGTTTGCGGCCTTCACTTTTGTGCCGGTGTACGGCCTGCTGGTCGCCACCCACGCGGCGCCCAGCAATTTCCTGGCCGCGCCAATGGGCGACATCCTGTTCCAGATGTTCTTCCAGGGCTGCGGCTCGGTGGTGATATCTGGCATAACATTCACCAAGATGATTCAATACTTCGGCCCGGTGCGCTCCACCATGTTCACGGCCATCGTTCCGGGTTCATCGGCCTTGGGCGCGGTGTACTTTTTGGGCGAACCGCTCACCTGGAACCTGTGGGCCGGGCTGGCACTGGTGACATGCGGCATTCTGTTTGGTGTGGGCAAGGTCAAGGCCAGCCTGGCCAACAAAACACCCGTGGCCGCGAGTTCCACATGAAAAAAACGACCAGTTGCGCATTGATCTTGGCGGGGCTGGTTATGTTGTTGCCTGCCTGTGGAGGCGGAGGTGGAGGCGGCTCCTCGTCAACGACTAACGCCAGCCCGTATCCCGCCGCGTTAACCTCCTGCGCCGTGAACGACCAGCGCGCCTGGCTGCGTGATTTCATGAACGACCAATACTTCTGGTTCGACCGCCAAGGCGCGGCCAATGACGCGGCAACGTCCCTGGACCAGTACTTCACCAGCCTGCTCTATCCGGGTGTAGACAGGTACAGCTTTTCACAAAACACACAGCAGTTCCTGCAGTTTTTCGCTGAAGGAAAACGCACGGGGTATGGTTATTCGCTGGCCTGGGCGGACGCGTCGCAGAGCGTGTTGAAAGTACGTTACGTGGAGGCGCTCAGCCCCGTCGGCGTGGCTGGCCTGCGCCGCGGTGAAACCATTGTCAATATCGACGGATTTAACGCTGCGCAAATAGCGGCAGGGGCCCTGGCGGCAGTGTCCACAGCCGGCGTGGTGCGGAATTTTTTGGTGCTCGACAGCGCCGGTTCGCCGCGCGGTTTCACAGCCTTCTCGGCCGAATTCGCACTTTCACCGGTGAGCCACACGGCGGTGTTGACGGCTCCCAACGGCGCCAAAGTCGGTTACCTGGCCTACCAAGAATTCATCACCTCCGGCGCCACAGCGATGGGCGCCGCCATCAACAGTTTCAGGCTCGCTGGCGTGACCGAAGTCGTGCTTGATCTTCGCTACAACGGCGGCGGCAGCACCACCCAGGCGCGCAACCTCGCCAGCATGCTCGGTGGCTCCAGGCTGGCGGGGCAGACCTTTGCGCAGTTTCGATTCAACGCCAAGAACGCCGCCAACAATGTGGTGCAGCCGTTCACGGCGAGCCTGGCGACATTGCCAGCAGCGCCGCTTGAAAACCTGGCGCGGGTGTTTGTCATCACCTCGGGCGGCACGGCATCAGCCAGCGAACTCGTCATCAACAGCCTGCGCCCCTTCATGCCGGTGATCACCATCGGCAGCACCAGTTTTGGCAAACCCTATGGTTCACAACCGCGCGACGCTTGCGGCACCACCTACAGCGCCATCACCCTCGAAGTGGCCAACGCCTTGGGCAGCGCCAACTACACCAATGGTTTCCCTGCCGATTGCGCCATGAGCGACGACTTGACCCGCGAACTCGGCGACCCAGCCGAGCTGCGCACCGCCGCCGCCTTGAGTTACATCGCCACCGGCATCTGCCCGCCGTTCGCGAATGTGCCGCTTGACAATGTGACCCAAGCCAAACGCGCGCTCGCCTTCGGTGGTGGCCGCGGGCAAGACCGCAATGGCACCGGGTTCGGAGAGATTTCGCTGCCTTTGATGCGGGTGGATTAGGGTTCGCCTGCCCCACCCCAACGCCGCCAGGGCGCAGGTGTCGCGGGCCCTTCGGGCAACCATCTCCAGTGCTCGCCTGCTCTCAGCCCCCAGACCCTGAAGGCTCCGTGCTTCGAGGCCGCGACACATGCGCCCAGGCGGCGTTGGGGTGGGGCAGCGGCCCCCACTGAAGGCGCGATGTAGCAAACGACGGAAACGGCAAAACTCAGTCGCTATATATTCAGTAGCATCTTACGCCCATTTCCCGTGACTTAGGAGTTGGTTTTTCTCGAAAAATCCGCCAAATGCTTCCCCGTGACATTGCCAAACGTCATGTTCGGCCCGTGCGTGATGCTGGGGCCGGGGTAGTTTCCGCCGATGATGCTGGCGCGGTCATTGCCGAATGCAGTTGAGCGCAGAGGTCAATCAGGCTACTTTGGGTCGCCCGAAGGTTCGCATGCAATTTCGTGAACAAGTGATTACAATATGCGCATGATCACGGTCAAGCGCCTGCCTGAATTCGACGAGTGGTTAGATGGCCTGCGGGATCGGGAAACCAGAATCCGACTTGCCCGCCGTTTGGACAAAGCTCAACGAGGCAATTTAGGCGGCATCAAATCGGTAGGCGACGGCGTGTTTGAAATGCGCGAGTTCTTTGGCCCTGGTTGGCGCAGGTATTTTGTGCAGCGGGGCGCGGTTTTGGTGGTCATGCTGGGTGGGGGCGAAAAAACCAGCCAAACCCGCGACATTGCCGCCGCGCAAAAGTTGGCTGCGGCGCTTGTTTTTCAAGATTCAAACGGACAGGAGTGATGAAGATGGCCAAAAAAATCCAGGTTGCTGAATTGCCCGATTTCGACCTCGCAGAGCACCTTAAAACTGACGAGGACATTTCCGTCTACTTGAGCCAAGTGCTGGAAGACAACGACCCGTCGGAGTTGACCCACGCGCTCGGCGTGATTGCCCGCGCACGCGGCATGACCGATGTGGCGCGCGCCGCAGGGCTCACGCGCGAGGCGCTGTACAAAGCGCTGCGTCCCAACTCTCAGCCGCGATTCGACACGATTGCGCGGGTTTGCCGGGCGTTGGGGTTGAAGTTGACGACGCAAGTGCAGGGGTCTGTCTGAATTCGGTCAGTTGACTCAGGGGCGGGCTATAGTGCCCCGAATGAAAATTCGCACACTTTGGGTGGTTGTCATCGTCCTGATTGGCGCCGTCTCCCTCGGCCTGTTTCTAGTCGTCCAACCGCTTGTTTGGCCGGTTGAATCCAAGCCGCCGCAAGTCAGTGCTGCCAGGCTCGAAAACCATGTCAAACATCTCTCAGTGGATTTGCATCCGCGCAGCCAAGACCAACTGAAAAACATCAACCTCGCTGCGGACTACATTTTCAACGAGCTTAAAGCATCAGGTGGTTCCATGGCCGTGCAAGACGTGACGGTGGAAGGAGTTGTTTACAAAAACATCATTGCGAGATTCGGCCCGTCATCTGGCCCGGTGATGGTGGTCGGGGCGCATTACGATTCGCATGGCGATGCTGAAAGTGCGGCCAAGCGGGGAGAGCGTTTCACAGCCGATACCCATACGCCTGGGGCTGATGACAACGCAAGTGGCGTGGCGGGGATGGCATTGCTCTACCCGGATAAAGGCAACTTCATCGCCTTGGTTGGGCGAATGGGTGATTTCAACGCCATGCGCCGCACCAAGGCCTTGATGGCTGGCGCGACGGACCTGCCAGTGCGCTCCGTTAACGCGCCACCCGTCGTGCCTGGCATCGACTTTTCAGACCATCTCAATTACTGGGAACAGGGCTTTCGGGCCGTCATGGTCACCGACACGGCTTTCATGCGCAACCAGAACTACCACTTGGCCGGTGACACTTACGACAAGTTGAATTACCAACGAATGGCCAAGGTGGTTCAAGGCGCATACGCCGTCGTGCAGCGCTATTGAAGCGACCGTCCATCGCAAATCCAAGTTGCATTCAGTACCTGAAACTGGTACTATGAGAAAATGAAACGGCGGCATCGGCGAATAGTCGAATTGATTTTTTCGCGGCCGGCGAGCGGCAATGTCCAGTGGCGCGATGTTGAGAGCCTCTTCATTGAACTGGGCGCAGAAATAGAAGAACGGGCAGGCAGCCGGGTTTCTGTCTTTTTATTTGATGAGGTGCGGGTCTTTCACCGGCCGCATGCATCACCCAACACGGACAAAGGCGCGGTGGCGGCAATCCGCAAATGGCTGGAACAACACGGAGTCGAACCATGAACGTCATGACTGTTGACAACTATCACGCAACGATTGAATTCGACCCTGAGCTTGATTTGTTCAGAGGGGAGATTCTCGGCCTCAATGGCGGTGCCGACTTTTACGGCAAAAACCCGAAGGCGCTTCGCGCGGAGTTCAAGCGCTCGCTTGCGGTTTTTCTTGAAGTTTGCGCCGAGAAGGGCATTGAGCCCAAGCGCCATTTTTCGGGCAAATTCAATTTGCGGATTTCGCCCCAGTTGCACGAAAAACTGGCTATCGCGGCGCAGGCAAAAGGCAAAAGCATCAACACCCTGGCGCAAGAGGCTTTGCAGGAAAGTTTTGCGTGAGCTGGGTGCAATCTATTCCATTGGGCGGCTGAGTCGTCTCGCTGCGCAATACCCTCACCCAAAGTCTTTGCGTGCTTCGAGGTCACACCACAATCTGCCAGGCGGCGTTGGGGTGGGGCGGGCGGATCAAAATAACGCAACGGTCATTCGATGCAACAAATGGCGAAAACACGGTTGCTATACATTCAGTAGCTACTTACGAACATTTCCCGTGACTTAGAGGCTGATTCCCTCTGCAACATCCGCCAAATGGTTCCCCGTGACATAGCCAAACGTCATGTTCGGCCCATGGGTGATCCCCGCGCCGGGGTAGTTGCCGCCCATGATGCTGGCGCGGTCGTTGCCGGCGGCGTAGAGGCCGGGGATGGGTGAGCCGTCGCGCTTCAACACTTCGCCAACCACGCTGGTCTGCAAGCCGTCGAAGGTGCCGAGGTCGCCGATCACCAATTTCAGCGCGTAGAACGGCGCTTTGAGCACGGGCGCGACACAGGGGTTTGGCTGATGCGTAGAGTCGGCCAAGTAACGGTTGAAGGCATTGCTGCCGCGCCCGAAGGCGGGGTCTTGGCCATTCACCGCGCTGGCGTTGTAACTGGCCACCGTGGCTTGCAAGCCCGCCGCGTCCAGCCCGGCGTTAGCGGCGAGTTCGGCCAGTGTGCGGCCTTTGGCAAGGTAGCCGCTTTTCACATGCGGCCATAGCGGCATGGGCGCGGGTTTGGCATAACCCAGGCCGTATTTGGCGACGGTGGCGGCGTCGGCGATCAACCACATCGCCGTCTCGGTGCCGTATTTTTTTGCATCAAGCTGGGCGCAGGCGCGAATCATCGCGGCGCCCACGTCGTGGTAAGAGTTGGATTCGTTGGTGAAGCGCTGGCCGTTTTTCAGCACGCCGATCACGCCGGGTTTGTAGCGGTCTAGCAAGTGCGGGAAGACGCCATACGGCTTGCTGTCTTGCGGGCCTTGTTGGCCGGGCACGAGCGAGACGGGCATCCAGGCGGCGCTGTCTTCGAAGCGGATGTCGGCCACCGCGCCCACTGCTTCGGCCATGGCCAGGCCGTCGCCGGTGTTGCTCTCGGGTGTGGGCGAGACGTGCGCTTGCGTGTTGGGCGCGCCCCGCGCCACGTGCGCGTAGGCCTGCGAGATGCGCTTCACATCATGCGGGAAGCCGCCGCAGGCCAGCACCACGCCGTGTTTGGCGTTGATTTTGAACGTGCCCGCAGGTGACGACACTTCAGCGCCGACACAGCGCCCGCCCGCCATCAGCATCTGTTTGGCCGGGCTGCTGGTGTACAGCGGAATCTTCAAATCAAACGCGCTTTGCGCCAGCCGCGCGGCCAGGGCGTTGCCGCTGGTGACGTTGATGGCGCGGCGGTACAGCAGCAGCTCTTTGATGTGGCTGAGCAGCCGTTTGCCGACGTAAATTGCGGAGGTGAGCGACCTGGTGAACTGGAAGAAATGCTTCAAGTCGGCGTTCGATGAATTGAACATCATGCCGATGAAGGTGATGGTTTTGAGCGGCGGTTTGAGCCGCGCCATCTCTTTGCCCAGGCTGCGAATGTCATACGGCTTGGCCAGGATCGAGCGGCCTGAACTTGTGCCGCCATCGACACCGCCCGCCACCGTCGGGTGGTAGTCCGGGTAGAGCGTGGGCACAAACTGCATGGCGGTTTGGGTGTGGAGAAAATCCACCATGGCGGGGCCCTGGTCGAGGAAGGCGTTGACAGCAGCCTCGTTGTAAAAGTTGCCCGTTTCGTTGCGCATGTACTGCACCATGGCTTCGCGGCTGTCTTGCTGGCCGAAGTTGCGGCTGATGTTGTTGCCCGGAATCCATAAAACGCCGCCCGACAACGCCGTGGTGCCGCCAAACACCGGCTCTTTTTCAACCACGACCACATTTAGGCCGCGGCTTTTCGCGGTGATGGCCGCCACCAGGCCTGCGGCGCCTGAGCCGACCACCAACACGTCGCAGGTCAAATTTCCAGAAATAAAATTCATCGTTTATCTTGCAGCAGTCACACAGCGTTCAAATTCGGGCAGTCAGGCAAACTTGATTGTGCCGATAATTCCAGCTTGGATTTGTCTGCCCATGAACCTGCTCGCCTTTGACACCAGCACCGAAACCCTGACCATCGCGGTGCAGCGGGGCGGCGGCGCGGGTGCGGCCACTTGGCAACATGCAGGCCCAGGCGGCGCTTCGGCCTCCGCCACCTTGATCCCGGCGATCCTCGCTTTGATGCAAGCAGCCGGGCTCTCGTTCGCAGAACTCGACGCCATTGTTTTCGGGCGCGGCCCCGGCTCCTTCACCGGCCTGCGCACGGCGTGTTCGGTGGCGCAGGGTTTGGCTTTTGGCGCTGGGGTGCCGGTGTTGCCGGTGGACAGCCTGCTGGCCGTCGCCGAAGAGGCCCGCTTTCAATTCACACAAGACGCCCAAAAGGCCGGACAACAAGCTGGTCGTGGTGTGCCGCGTAAATTCCGCGTGGTCGCCCTGCTCGACGCGCGCATGGACGAGTTGTATTTTGGATGCTATGAATTTGATGGCGCGTCGTGGTCTGTTGATGAGACCTGCAACTTGGTCAAGCCCGAAGCTTTGGCAAACATTGGCGATGTGGTGAATGCGGCAGATGCGGCAGATGCGGCAGATGCGCCAGAAGAGGGCATTGCCTTCATGCTGGCCGGCAACGTCTTCACAGCCTATGGTGATCGCCTGCCCGCCTGCCCGTGGCCGCGTGTTGTGGCCTGGCCCGCAGCCAGCAGCCTGTTGCGCCTGGCGCCGCAGCTTTTGCGCGCTGGTTTGGCCGTGCCGGCAGACCAGGCGTTGCCACTGTACATTCGCGATAAAGTGGCCAAAACCACCGAGGAGCGTCTGCTGGAAAAATCTGCCGCCGCGTTGGTTGTGCCCGCCTGAAGCCCATTGAGCGATTGCCATGAACGCTGTATTAAAACCTGCCCAAGCGGCCATTCACGGCCAATGCGCCATAGAAGCGCGCTTTGAGGTGCTTAACGCGGGTTCGATCGACGCCGTGCTGGCGATGGAAAACCGCGCCTACGATTTCCCCTGGACGCGGCCCAACTTCAACGACGCACTGGCCAGCGGTTACCTGGCCCAGCGCTTGATGGCGGGCGACACTCTGCTGGGCTACTTCATCGCCATGCAGGGTGTGGATGAAGTGCATTTGCTCAATATCACCGTGGCCCCGGAGTGCCAACGGCAGGGCTGGGCCCGCATCATGCTCGACGCCTTGCAGTTGTGGGCGCGCCGCCAAGGCGCGGACTGGTTGTGGTTGGAGGTGCGTGTGGGCAATCTGCGCGCGATTGATGTCTACCAGACCCACGGCTTTCGGCGTGTGGGTCTGCGCAAAGACTATTACCCCTGTGGCGCCGCGCCGCGTGAAGACGCGATTGTGATGAGCCAAAAATTGTGAAACTTGCGTTATGAGATTTGCGTTATGAGCCTTGACCTGGACGACCGCCAACGCGCCATGCTCAAAGAGATGGGCGTGCGCGTGTGGTGGCCCAAAGCGGTGCCGATCGAGGCTCTGTCGCCACTGTCAGAGACGGTAGAAAATCCATATAAAAGTAAAAATACATCAAATAACGATGATATTAAACGCGATTTAAGCTCAAATAAAGTAGCTGAATATACACATAATTCGAGACTTAAGTTAGTTCCTCAACCGGAAGAAAAATCGGGTATTACTTATTCGGGGCCTGGAGTCAGCGTTGAAACCCTCACCTGGCCCGCCTTGCAGCAAACGGTGGCTGCCTGCCGTGCCTGCGCCTTGTGTGAAGGGCGCACACAAACCGTCTTTGGCGTGGGCCAGCCGCCGGTGGACGACGCCGCTGCGCCGCAGATTGATTGGCTCATCGTCGGCGAAGCGCCGGGTGAAAACGAAGACCGCGTGGGCGAGCCTTTTGTGGGCCAGGCCGGGCAACTGCTGGACAACATGCTCAAGGCCATGAAACTCTCGCGGCAGCAAAACCTGTACATCGCCAACGTCATCAAATGCCGCCCGCCGGGCAACCGCAACCCGAGCCCGCAGGAAGTGGCCCAGTGCGAGCCGTATTTGCACCAGCAGATCGCCCTGTTGCGGCCCAAAATGATCCTGGCGCTGGGCAAGTTCGCCGCCACAACACTGCTGCGCGCCACGGTGCCCGAGGTCGACAAAATTCCGCTCGGCAAATTGCGCGGCCAGGTGCACAGTTACTCCCACGGCGGCTTGACGGTGCCGGTGGTGGCCAGCTACCACCCGGCCTACCTGCTGCGCAGCTTGAGCGAAAAGGCCAAGTCCTGGGCCGATTTATGTCTGGCGCTGGCAGAAATGGAAAAAATCAGGTCTTGACTGCAGCCGCTGTTTTTTGCGGCATCAGCACTGAAGCAATCGCCACCATCATCAACAGCACGGCGGCCCAGTCTTGCCAATGCAGCACCTCTTGCAGCCACCAGGCGCCGCTCATCACGCCGACGATGGGGATCAGCATCACACTCAGCGTCGAGGCCACGGGCGCAAGCGAGCGGGCCAGGTAAAACCAGGCTGCCTGAGAAAAGCCGTAAACCAGGGAGGCATTGAAGAGAATGCCGAACCAGTTGGTCGGCGAGGGCGCTTTCCAACGGGCCGGGTCGAACCATTGGTCAAACAACAGTGAGGCCAGCACCATCGACAAGGTGGTCATCGCTGTCATCCAAAAGACGATGGTGAGTGTGGGCACTTTCAACGTGGTGCGGCGCAGTTTGTGTGTGCCCAGCGCCCAAAACGCCGCCGCCGTGAGGGCCAGCAACACGCCCAGGGGCCGGCCGGAAAGGGCCGTCAACTCGTGCCACAACAACAGCACCACACCCAGCGCGGCGGCCGCCACGCCGCCCCAGGCGCGGCCCGAGAGTTTGTTGCCAAACACCAGCGCGCCCAACATCGCCGAAAAAATCGGCATGGTGTAACCCAAAATCGCCGCCCGTCCGCTGGACAGCGCCGCCACCGCCAGGATGATCAGGCCGTGCCACAAAACCATGTTGAACAGGCCCAGCCAAAACAGCTCGCGCCAGTGGGCGCGCGGCACCGCAAACGGCACCTTCAGCGCCACCAGCACCAAGGCCAGCACCGGCAAGCCCATCGACGAAGAAATCGCCCGGAACGTCAACGCCGGGAAATCCTGCACACCCATTTTCATGATCGGCCAATTGATGCCCCAGACGATGGTGAGGACGACGAGAACAATCCACTGACGCTGGCTGAGTTTGTGCATGGCGGCATTGTCGCGTCAACCCTGTGCGCCTTCCTACAATACAGGCATGACTTTCATCGACATGCTGGGCGCAGCCGAGCGCCAAAACCAATCCATGTTGTGCGTCGGGCTGGACCCGGAGCCCAACAAATTCCCCGGCAAACTCAAGGGCGACGCCAACAAGATCTACGACTTTTGCGCCGCGATTGTGGATGCCACTGCCGATTTGGTCATCGCCTACAAACCGCAAATCGCCTACTTCGCCGCGCGCCGCGCCGAAGGGCAATTGGAGCGCCTGATCGAACACATCCGCCGCGTGGCGCCACACGTGCCGGTGATTCTGGACGCCAAACGCGGCGACATGGGCAGCACCGCCGAGCAATACGCTATTGAGGCGTTTGAACGTTATGCGGCAGACGCGGTCACGTTGTCGCCGTTTCAGGGGCTCGACGCCATGGCGCCGTTTTTGAAATACGCCGGCAAAGGCGCGTTTGTGTTGTGCCGCACCTCCAACCCCGGCGGTGACGAGCTGCAAAACCAGCGCCTGGCCGATGTGCCTGGGCAGCCCAAACTCTTTGAACATGTCGCGCAGATGGCGCAAGGCCGCTGGAACCTCAACGGCCAGCTCGGTTTGGTGGTCGGCGCCACTTACCCGGCGGAGATTGAACGTGTGCGCAGCCTCGCGCCGACGTTGCCGTTGTTGATCCCCGGCATCGGCGCACAAGGCGGCGATGCAGCGGCCTCGGTCAAGGCAGGCTGGCGCGGCACGGCGGACAAAACCACTGGGCACATCGTGGTCAGCTCCTCGCGCGCAGTGTTGTATGCGTCGTCAAATGACGATTTCGCCCAGGCCGCGCGGCTTGAGGCCACGCGAACGCGCGACCTGCTGCACGCCGCGCGCGCCCTGGGTTGAGCCAGCCCGTTCAGGTGCCGTTCAAGTGCCGCTCAGGTGCCGACCACGCCGCCATCGGTTTTGGTGATGACAATCGTGGCCGAACGCGGCCGCGCATTCGCGCCACCCGCGCCGTAACCCGCATTGCCCGGCCAGTGGCTGACGTAGTTCGCGGGAGTCGGCACATTGGCTTTCGAGATCGTCTCGCCAGGGTGCTGTATGTTCACAAACAGGGCTTTGCCGTCTGGCGTTTCGGTGCAGCCGGTGATTTCACAATCCACCGGGCCCACCAAGAAGCGCCGCAGGTTGTCTGCAGTGGCCTTGGCGCCCACACGCGTTTGCACCGGCAGGTTGCTGAGGTCGGCTTTGGTGTGGTTCAGAGTTACCACGCTGCCATCACCCACTTGGCCGGGTTTGCCAATGAGCATCATGCAATTGGTCACGTCGGTGTAGGAGCCGTCGTCGGTTTGGATATAACAAAAACTGGTGGCGCGGCTGAACCACAAACCGTCGGGGCTGGAGAAGTCTTGTGAAGCCGTGAGGCCCGACAAATTCACTTTCACCGCATCGGCGTCGGCCTGCGCGCCAAACAAATACACGTCCCAAGTGAAGCTGGTGGCCGCTGGTTCGCTGCCAGTTTCTTTGAGCCGCAAGATGTGCCCGTTCACGTTCCCAGGCGCGCCCGCTGCGCCCCCGCCAAACGAGTCGCTGTAGGAGCGTGGGTTAGCGCTGTCCACCAGCATTTGGGTGCCGGTGGGGTCGATCTTCCGGTTGCTGTTGTTGGTCAAGGTGTAATAGACCTCGCCGGTGGTGGGGTGCACAGCGCACCACTCGGGGCGGTCCATTTTGGTGGCGCCCACCGCATCAGCGGCCAAACGCGCGTTCACCAGCAGGTCTGCCTGGTCGGCAAAGGTGTAGGCGGCGTAGGTGGCGATCGCCGTGTTGCCGATGGCAAGTTCCACCCAGGTGCCGCTGCCGTCTGCGTTGAATTTGGCGACGTAGAGTTTGCCGCTGTCCAGGTACTTGTCGCCCGTGGCGATGCGGTTGGCGGGGGTGAAGTCGGCGTCGCTCCAGTTGGCGGTGGAGACAAATTTGTACATGTATTCGCCGCGTGAATCGTCACCTTGGTAGGCGGCCAACGGTTTGCCGGCCACGGGTTTGCCAAACACGGCGCTTTCATGCGCAAAACGGCCCATTGCTGTGCGTTTTTTGATGGCGGCGGTTTTGTCATACGGGTCGAGTTCGACGATGTAGCCGTAGGTGTTGAGTTCGTTGCGGTAGTCGTCGCTGCCGTCTAACGACACACCCACCTGGCTGATGTTCCAGCGGGCGTATTTGTCGTCTGCGCCGGCGGTTTCCCAGCCGTGGCGGCTGGCCGCGCCTTGGTTGCGGCCGTAACGGCGCAGTGACACCACGCTGCGCGCAGTGGCCCCGCCGCGCGCGGCATCGTCCGTGGCCGAGCGGGTGAAATAGCCAGCCCAGTTTTCTTCGCCGGTTAAAAACGTGCCCCACGGCGTGTAACCGGTGCCGCAGTTGTTGATGGTGCCGCGCGTTTCGAGGCCGGCCGCAGAGTATTTGGTTTTCACCAGCGCATTGCCGCGCGCGGGGCCGCTCAATTGGATGGGCGTGGCGGGGGTGACGCGGCGGTTGTGCGCGGAGTTTTGCACGTAGGCGAACTTGCCAGCTGTTTTGCGGACTTCAACCACCGACAAACCGTGCGCAGGCATTTCTTTGTCGGCCTCTGTGGCGGGGCGGGGCACGGCGGTGACGCCCGCAGCGTGCAAAAACTGGTCCGTCAAGGCTTCGTGGTTCATCGCCAAGAGGCCACGCTCGGAGCCGTTGGCATCACGGGCGGCGCCCGCCGCGTTCAAGCCAAAGTACTCCATGCCGTCGTGGTGGTCGCCGGCGCGGTTCTCGTAATCGGTGTCGGTGCCGTCATTGGCAAACGCGGGGGTCGCGCCGGTCAACGGGTCGCCCAAGGCATACAACACGCTGGCGGTGTAACCCGCAGGCACAGTCACCTGGTCCAACAGGTTTTTGTCTACAGGGGTGAAGCCGAGTTTGAAGTCCACCGGCGCGGCAATGGGCGCCGCCGCCGATGGGGCCGCCGCAGCGGTTGTGCCACCACCGCAGGCGCTCAAACCAAGCCCGGCAAATACCGCGCCGCCCGCCGTGCCCACACCTGCGCGCAACAGGCCGCGCCGGTTGAGCCGCGCGGCGATGATGCTGCCGATGCTGGGGTTGTCGCTGGCGTTGCTGTTTTCGCCGTCGTCGCCTTCGCCGTCGTCGCCTGCAAGCGCGTTGTGTTCTGACCGATTGACCATGTTCATGTTTTTTTCCTGTGGGGGTTGTGAAAACCCACAAGGCTAAAAGCGCTTCATGTCAGGGGTGCGGCAGTTTTGTGGCAGTGGTGTGACACGGGTGCGGCTTGCGCAGCCAGATCCGAAAGCGCCTACAGGTCTGCCAGCGCCGTTTTGGCGAGCGCTGCAAACTTGGCGTCATCACCCAACTGGTTTGCCAGCAGCAGGCAAAGTTTCGTCAGGAACAATGCCGTGCGTTCGCTGCCGGCTTGGTCGATGGACTCGGCCAGGGTGTCGTAAACAGTTTCAAGCTGCGGGATGGTTAAAGTGGTGGTGCCTAGGGTGCCTAGGGTGGCTAGGGTGGCTTCGGTGGATATGGCGGGCATAGGTGACTCCGAATTCAAAAGCGCCCGACTGCGCGGCGCAATGCGGATGTGATTCTCGGCGCATCGCTGGCGTCAGCCGCTTTCAACCACCGTGCGCACACGTGGTGGTCGGGGCGCAACAGGTAGGTGGCGCTGCCTTGGGGGCCTGCGTAACGGGCGGCTACGTCGGGGTGGTGGCGGTTGTGCAGGCTGATGCTGTGGCCCTGCGCGCGAAAGTGGGCGAGCGCGTTTTGCACATCGGCATGCGGCGCGTCGGCGCTTGCGTTGCCGACCACGAGCAGAAAGAACCCTGCCGGAAAATCGTCCATCAAATAGGCGCCCCCGCCAAGCGCCACGTTGGCCATGGGTTCACCCACAGCCACACCAGCGCTGCCAAAGGCGGCGTTGTCGTCTGCGGCAGGGTCGATTGCGCCCGCATTCAGCGGTGAATCGTCATAAGCATGCGCGCGCGCGGTGCGCCAGTGGTACAGCGGCCGCACGAACGCTTGCGTGAGCGAGAGCGACAACACGGCGTCGCGCAGCAGCCGAAAGCCGCGCGTGGGCGGCGTCATGAAACGCGTGCTTTTGCCGGCCTCGAAGACGATCTCGCGGGCAGCGGCAACGCGCTCGTGTGAATAGGTGTCCAGCAGCGCCAGCGGCGCTTTGCCCTGCGCCACCAAGGCGAGTTTCCAAGCGAGGTTTTGCGCGTCTTGAAAGCCGGTGTTGGCGCCGCGCACGCCAAAAATCGGCAGCAGATGCGCCGCGTCGCCGGCGAACACGATGCGGCCATGGCGGTAGTTGGGCAGGGTGAGGGCGCGGGCCGAATAAACGCTCGACCAATCCAGCTCCCAAGGCACGCCGCCGTGGCCAATCATCTCAAGCTGGGCGTTGATGCGCAGGCGCAGCGACTCGGGTTGCAGCGCCTGCTCGGGCGTTTCGTCGGGCGGCAACTGGTAGTCGATGCGCCACATGTCCAGTGGCTGGCGGTGCATCAGCACTGTGTTGCCGGGGTTCCACGCTGGGTCGAAAAACGCCAGGCGCTCGGTGGGCAAGGGCAGCTTGATGCGGATGTCTGCAATCACAAAACGGCCCTCGTAAGCGCTGCCTTCGAGCTTCAAGTCAAGCGCGCTGCGCAAGGTGGAGCGCGCGCCGTCACAGGCCACCACAAACTTTGCGCGCTGCACATAGCTGCCGTGGGGCGTGTCAATTTCAAGGGCGGCGGCATTGGCGAGATCGCTTCCCGCAGCGCTACCCACAGAGCCTGCTGCGCCATCTTGAAGCACCCGGCAGGCTTTGTGCCCCCAGCGAATCTCCAGCAATGGCTGGTTCGCGGCCTGCTCCAGCAAGGCCAATTCGACAAACTGCTGCTGCAAATTGGTCAAAGGCGCGAAGCGGTCATGCGGGCTTTGGAGGGCTTCCATGCGAAACACGCGCTGGCCCCGGTAAAACGAATTGCCGCAACCCCAAGGCAAGCCGATTTTTTCAAACACGCCATGCGCGCCTGCCTGCTGCAAGATCTCCAGCGAGCGCCGTGTGAAGGCAATGGCGCGGCTGCCAAAACACACCTGCTGCTCTGATTCCAATAGCAAACAGCGCACACCCGCGCGGGCCAGCAGCAGCGCGGTTGTCAAGCCAACGGGCCCACCACCGGCCACTACCACCGGCTCGACCTCGTCCGTCGCTGGGCCTGGCGCGGCGGGATAGACCTGGTAGCCCAAGTAGAGCGAGGGGTGCGGTTTGACGGGGGGTTGGTGCATTCTGGAGTAAAAAT
>JANOYE010000288.1:0-2049 GCA_031428695.1 Rhodoferax sp.
AACATATCCGTTGGCAAGTTGGGCAGCAAAAACTGGATCTTTATCGTCCACCTCCACGGTAATGAGGCCATCTTTACCGCTGGAAATTTGACTGATTGCAGTCAGACTTTTGCGGGCATCTGCCTTGAACTTGGCGTCGTACCGTTCCAGGAGCTTAAAGCGCTCAATTAACGCTGAGGTGACCGACTCGCTTCCCAAAAATGCCACAAACTGGTCGTTCGGGTTTTTGACACCTGCCGCAGCGCCGGCCAGGCCGCCCAATGCGCCCAGGCTTTGCAGCATCATCTGCGCGCTGCCTTGGCCAGGCAGGGGCGGCATGAACTTGGTGGTGGCAGTAAAGGTGGGTTTGATGGCAAAGGTGATGGCCAACGCGACCAAGCCAACCAGCAATGGCACGATCACCAGCAGGCGAAGGTTGTCTACCACTACCTGCATCAAGTCCAGCAGGTCGATGTCGTCGTCTTTGGGATTATCTTCCGCTGTCGCAGTCGCAGTCGCAGTCGCCGGAATTTTCGACTCAGCCATTGCCACAACCCTATAGTTTGCTCACAGCCCGTATGGCCGCAACGCCAAGGCCGAAGTTGGAGAGAATCTGCGTCCAGTCTTTGAAGACGCGGGTCACCAGGTTGTAGCGGCTTTCGCGGTCTAGCTGCGCGGGCACCACCACGGTGTCGCCGGGCATGACCTTGAGCGACTCAAAGCCGTTGCCAAAAAAGCCGCCATGGTCACGCCGGGCGATGATGGTGCCGTCGGCACGCAGCACAAAGGCTTGGTCGGGCTCGGCATCTTCGGTGAGGCCGGCCGATTTGATGATGTCTTGCACGGTTTTGCCGGGTTTGAAGATGAAGACGTTTTCGTTGTTCACTGAGCCAAAGGCGCCCACATGGCCGGGAACGGGCGGCACGAGGATCCGGTCGCCGTCTTCAAGCGGCAGGGCGGGCAGGTCGGTCAGGCTGCGGGCTTGGGTGTCTAGCTCAAGCGCCAGGCGGCCGTTGCTTTTGAATGACCGCAAACGATCAACCTGGCTTTTAAGTTGGGCCTGTTGCTGCTGTTGCACCAGTTGCGCCTGCGCTGCGTTTTCAACGTTTCTGTTGGAGGCCGCCACACCGGCCTGGGATTGCAGTTGGGCCTCCAGCCGGCGGATCAACGCGTCAAGGTTTTCCTGCTGCCGCGTGCGCACGGATTCACGACTGAGTTCGGCGCCAAACAAATAGGCTTGAGCTGTCAGGCCACCTACCCGCGCCAACAACTGCGGCAAGGTCTCGCCCGGCAGTGTTTGGTAAACACCGGGAGTGGCAACCTCGCCTTCAACGCGCACCAGGCGGGATTGCCGGTCTTGCGGCACACGCAAATCGGTCTGGCTCAAGATGGTGACCACGTCGCCGGGCTGCAAAGCCAGGTTTTGCAAGGCGTCTTTTTGCAGCACGGCCCGGCCCAGGTTGAAGGGGATCAACAGGTTGGTCAGGGTGTTGCGGTCCAGCCGCTCGATGACGGCGTAGTCCCAGTTGATCTGGTCGGCCTGGCCGCGAATCCGGGCGGTGACGCCGCTGCCGGCGTTTTGGGCGGCTTCGGCGTTTTGCACCAGCAGGTTTTTGCGCCGGTAGTAGTCGCCGGTGATCAGGGCGTCGCGCTCGGGGATCAGATCGAGAATCTTCATGCCTTCAAACCAACGGTAACGCAAGGGTGCAGCCACCGCGCCTTGCAGGGTGACGGCATTGGCAAAGGCGGGGCTGATGCCCAGCAGCGTGAGCACGTCGCCATCCCGCAGGTTTTGGCGCAGGCCTTGTTCGTTGAGGGTTACATCGAGCACCTGGCGAGGTGGGTTGCTCTCGGGCACGATGCGCTCCAGCAGGGCTTTTTGCGCTGTGGCCAGGGCCGGCACGCCGCCACCCAGGGCGAGAATATCGGCAATGCTGGAGCCGGGCGATTTCAGCTCGTAAATGGCGGCTTGGTCAAAGGCGCCGGCAATGGCAACCCGCGGGCCAACGGGGGGGATGACGATGATGTCGCCCGAAGCCAGTTGCAAATCACGCGACTTGTCGCCACGGG
>JANOYE010000289.1:0-1554 GCA_031428695.1 Rhodoferax sp.
CAGGTTCTGGAACGTGCGGGCGATGCCCATGGTCGCCACTTCATGGCTGTCCATGTGGTCAAAGGTTTTGCCTTTGAAGCTGATGGTGCCTTTTTGCGGCGTGTAGACGCCGTTGATGCAGTTGAGCATCGAGCTTTTGCCTGCCCCGTTCGGGCCGATGATGGCGCGCACCTCGTGTTCGCGCACGTCAAATGAAATGTCTTGCAACGCGTTGACGCCGCCAAAACTCAAACTGATGTTCTTCACATCCAGAATGACGTCCCCAATTTTTTTTCTGTCGCTCATGTTGTCGCTCATGCTGCCGCCTTCACTGGCGCGAATGTTTTCGCATCTTCGATCTTCAAGGTGGCGCTTACGCTGCCGCTGCGGCCATCTTCAAACTTCACCGCCGTCTCAATGAATTGCGACGATTTGCCGCCATACAAGGCGTCCACCAACACCTGGTATTTGTCGGCGATGTAACCCCGGCGAACCTTGTTGGTGCGGGTCAGTTCGCCGTCATCGGCGTCAAGCTCTTTGTGCAGCACGAGGAACCGCGTGATTTGCGAGCCGGACAACAGGGCGTCGGTGGCCAAGTCGGCATTGACCTTTTCCACGCAGTCTTTGATGAGCGCATACACCTCGGGCTTTTGCGCCACGTCGGTGTAACCCGCGTAGGCCAGGTTGCGCCGCTCGGCCCAGTTGCCGACAGCGTCAAAGTCGATGTTCAGCATGACACAGACGCGGTCACGCCCGTCGCCATATGCCACGGCTTCTTTGATGTAGGGGAAAAACTTGAGTTTGTTTTCGACGTATTTGGGCGCGAACATGGCACCGTCATTCGCGCCGCCCTTGATGCGGCCCACGTCTTTGACACGGTCAATGATCTTCAAGTGCCCCTGCGCGTCAAGGAAACCGGCGTCGCTGGTGTGGTACCAGCCGTCGGCCGTCAACACCTCGGCGGTGGCCGCAGGGTTCTTGTAATACTCTTTCAACAGGCCGGGCGACTTGACCATAATCTCGCCGTTTGCTGCCACTTTGATCTCGACGCCATTGCACGGAATGCCCACGGTGTCAGCCTTGGCCTGGTGGTCGGGCTGCAGGCAGACGAACACAGCGGTCTCAGTAGAGCCATAAAGCTGCTTGAGGTTGATGCCAATGGAGCGGTAGAAGGTGAACAAATCCGGCCCAATCGCCTCGCCTGCGGTGTAGGCCACGCGCACGCGGCTCATGCCAAGGTTGTTGCGCAGGGCGCCGTACATGACCCAGTTGCCCAAGCGGTACATCAGGCCATCGATCAAGTTGACGGCTTGGCCGTCCATGTGTGCGGGGCCGACGCGTTTGGCCAAGCCCATGAAATAGTGGAAGACTTTTTGTTTGATTTTGCCCGCGTCTTCCATGCGGATCATCACGCTGGTGAGCAGGCCTTCAAACACGCGCGGCGGAGCGAAATAATAGGTGGGGCCGACTTCCTTGAGGTCGATGGTGGTGGTGGCGGCAGACTCGGGGCAGTTCACCACATAACCACACACCAGCCATTGCGCATAACTGAAGATGTTCTGGCCAATCCAGGCC
>JANOYE010000290.1:0-3417 GCA_031428695.1 Rhodoferax sp.
CGAGTTGCACGAAATTCCGCCCAATGGCCAAGGCATTGCCGCCTTGATTGCGCTGGGCATCTTGGAGAAGTTTGACCTTGCCAGCTTGGCCGCCGACGGCGTCGACGCCCAGCACCTGCAGATCGAAGCCATGAAGCTGGCCTTTGCCGACACCTACTTGCTTCATTGAAGAAACAGGCTGTGCAAGACGGCATGCGGCCGTTGCGGCTGGCGGGTGCTCTGCAGGTGGCGGAGGGCCACACCGTCATTGGGGAAGTTATCGCGTCTACTCCCCCGTTGACCTGATTCAGCCATTTGACCTCCCCATTTCATAGGTGTATTCCACATCGGAAGTGGCCGTGTTTCACGTGCAAAATGCAAAGTTGGAAACTTTTTGTAGGAGACTGGAATGAATGTAAAAAGTCAAAAAGACTTTGTTTCCGGGTTGATGTTCATGATTGTTGGCGCGTTGTTCGCGTTTGGTGCGACCAAATACAACGTAGGCAGCGGCGCACGCATGGGTCCTGGTTATTTCCCGCTCATGCTGGGTGTCTTGCTGGCAATCCTGGGCGCGGTGATCACGTTTTATTCAATGGTCGAAAAGACCGTTGACGGCGACAAGATCGGTGCCACGGTCTGGCGCCCGCTGATTTACGTCATTCTGTCCAACCTTGTGTTTGGCATTTTGCTCGGCGGTTTGCCCAGCATCCAGCTGCCTGCCATGGGCCTGATCGCCGCCATTTACGCGTTGACCATCATCGCCAGCAAGGCCGGTGACACGTTCAAGTGGCGCGAAGTTCTGATTCTGGCCACCGTGTTGGCGATCGGCAGTTATTTGGCCTTCATCGTGCTGCTGAAATTGCAGTTCCCGGTGTGGCCTACCTTCATCACAGGTTAAGGAGCAGTTTCCATGGAATTACTAAGCAACCTGTCGTTGGGTTTTGGCGTGGCGTTCACGCCTATCAATTTGCTTTACGCGTTCATTGGTTGCCTGTTGGGCACACTGATTGGCGTGCTGCCAGGTATTGGCCCGGTCGCGACCATCGCGATGTTGTTGCCCGCCACCTACGCGCTGCCACCGGTGTCAGCGCTGATCATGCTGGCCGGCATTTATTACGGCGCCCAGTATGGCGGCTCGACGACCGCTATTTTGGTCAATCTGCCGGGGGAGTCGTCCTCGGTCGTGACTTGTATTGATGGCTACCAGATGGCAAGGCAGGGCCGCGCGGGGCCAGCGCTGGCGGCGGCAGGTTTGGGCTCGTTTTTTGCGGGTTGCGTGGGCACACTGATTCTGGCGGCTTTCGCACCACCACTGACCGAGCTGGCTTTCAAGTTTGGCCCAGCTGAATATTTCTCGCTGATGGTACTGGGTTTGATTGGCGCCGTGGTGTTGGCTTCTGGCTCGCTCATCAAGGCCATTGCGATGATTTTACTGGGCCTGTTGCTGGGCCTGGTCGGCACCGATGTGAACTCGGGCGTCGCGCGTTTCAGCTTTGACGTTCCAGAACTCACCGACGGCATCGGCTTCATCGTCATCGCCATGGGGGTATTTGGCTACGGCGAAATAATCATGAACCTGAGCAAACATGAAGATGACCGCGAAGTCTTCACGGCAGAGGTCAAAGGCTTGTGGCCGACTAAGCAAGACTTCAAAGACATGGCTCCGGCAGTATTGCGCGGAACGGCTTTGGGTTCGATTTTGGGTATTCTGCCGGGCGGCGGCGCGTTGCTGGCTTCGTTTGCCGCTTACACGGTCGAGAAAAAAATCCCGCTTAAGAAGGGCGAAATCGAATTTGGCAAAGGCAACATCCGTGGTGTCGCGGGTCCTGAGTCTGCCAACAACGCAGGGGCGCAAACATCCTTCATCCCATTGCTGACACTAGGCATCCCGCCCAATGCCGTGATGGCGCTGATGGTTGGCGCGATGACCATCCACAACATCCAGCCCGGCCCGCAGGTGATGACGAGCAACCCGCAGTTGTTCTGGGGTCTGATCGCCTCGATGTGGATTGGCAACGCCATGTTGATTATCTTGAACTTGCCGCTCATCGGCATGTGGATTAAGCTTTTGACCGTGCCTTACAAATTCCTTTTTCCAGCGATTGTGTTGTTTTGCGCCATAGGCGTATATTCAACTAACAACAACACGTTTGACATTTGGCTGGTGGGTTTATTTGGCGTGATCGGCTACTACTTCATCAAACTCGGGTGCGAGCCTGCGCCCCTGCTGCTGGGGTTCATTCTGGGGCCGATGATGGAGGAGAACTTGCGGCGGGCGCTGCTTCTTTCGCGCGGTGACTGGAGCGTTTTTGTGACACGCCCATTGTCCGCGAGTCTATTGTTTGTGGCCTTGGTCATGATCGTGATCGTGCTGCTGCCCTCGGTGAAGAGCAAGCGCGAAGAGGCCTTTGTCGAAGATTAAACTTCCCTTTGAATGATCGAAAACGGCACCTTCGAGTGCCGTTTTTCATTGGCTGTAAATCTATTTATCACTTGCCCCCAGGGCCTTGCTTGGTGGCCCTGTCAAAATCCAAACATGAATTTCAACTACCAAAACCCCTACCCCAGCGCCCGCATCCCGCTGTTCGCCCGCAATGTCGTTTCGACCTCGCATCCTCTCGGGGCGCAGGCTGGCTTGGCCATGCTGCACAAAGGCGGCAACGCGGTGGACGCAGCCATTGCCGCCGCAGCCGCAATGACCATCTGCGAGCCCGTGAGCAACGGCCTGGGTAGTGATTCATTTGCGATCTTGTGGGACGGCAAAGAGCTGCACGGCCTCAACGCCTCCGGCCGCGCGCCCGAGGCTTGGACGCAGGCCTACTTCAAAGCGAAGTATGGGCCTGACGCTAAAACCCCGCCCAAACGGGGCATCGATTCCGTCACGGTTCCAGGTGCCGTCAGCAGTTGGGTGGCCATGAGTGAACGATTTGGCAAGTTGCCCTTTGCCGATTTGTTGGCGCCTGCCATCGACATCGCCGAGCGCGGCTACATTTTGCCGCCGGTGATTGGCGGCAAATGGATTGCGCCAGTCGAAGAGCTGAAAAACCAGCCTGGCTTTGCGCAAGCCTTTCTGCCACGCGGGCGTGCCTTGGCTACGGGTGAGTTGTTTCAATTCAAAGCTGCGGCCCGCGCCTTGCGTGCGATAGCCGCTACCAAAGGCGAAGCGTATTACCGGGGCGAAATCGCCGAAGCGATTGCCAAATTCTCCAAGGCCAACGGCGGCAGCCACACGGTGGCCGACTTCGCGGCGCACCAATGTGATTGGGTGAAACCGATCTCAAGAGCCTACCGGGGTTACGAGTTGCACGAAATTCCGCCCAATGGCCAAGGCATTGCCGCCTTGATTGCGCTGGGCATCTTGGAGAAGTTTGACCTTGCCAGCTTGGCCGCCGACGGCGTCGACGCCCAGCACCTGCAGATCGAAGCCATGAAGCTGGC
>JANOYE010000291.1:0-17445 GCA_031428695.1 Rhodoferax sp.
GCTGCCTCTGCCAGAATTTGCCTCGGACCGGCAAAAAAATGAGTTCAAGGTCACGCTGTTCCTGCACCACCTGTTGACCGAAGATGATTACGCGTGGCTGAAGGCGCTGGCAGGAGACACGCTGTCAGCCGAGGAAGCCAAGGCGCTGATTTATGCGCGGGAAACCGGCGTAGTGGACAACACCGCTTGCCGCGACTTTTCCGGCCTGGACACCTTGCAAGCCAGCAGCCTGCTGCGCCGCCTGCGAGATCGGGGTTTTCTCGAAAAACAGGGGGCGGGCAGCCGCACGCACTACACCCTGGCAGACTCCGGGAAGGCTGCAGACAATCACCCAGAGCAGGGGAAATTGCTGTTCGAAGGTGGTAAGCAGGTGCCTGAAGGTGGTAAGCAGGCGGTCGAAGGTGGCAAGCGACACTTACCACCTTTGCCGCCAAAACTGGCGGAAAGATTGCCCGCCGCAGGTCAGCGGATGGGTGAAACAGCCTTACGCCAGCTCATCCGTGATTTGTGCGGGTGGCAAGCGCTACGCGGTGAGGAGCTTGCCACCTTGCTGGGGAAAGACCTCAAATACCTGCGCAACAAGCATTTGTCTGCGATGGTTCAGTCGGGTGAGCTGGTCTTTCAATATCCCGAGTCTCCGAATCATGCGTTGCAGGCTTACGTGCTGCCGAAAAATCAGTGAAGTACGCTAGACCCGAATACTTTTCAAGGAGTTGCTTGACTGTATAAAATTACAGTTTTCAGCAGAGCGTGCCATGCAAAAACCATCCATCCGCACCGGACCAGCGAATCACATCGCTGTCTTTCGGTGGTTGTCACGGGTTGAAGCTCAAAGCGCCGGACGGCAAGCAGCGCCAGACCGACTGCGCCAACACCGAGGGCCTGTTCCGCATCATCCAGTCCATCCCGTCGCCCAAAGCCGAGCCGTTCAAGCGCTGGCTGGCGCAGGTGGGTTACGAGCGGGTGAAGGAGATCGAAAACCCGGAGCTGGCCAGCGCCCCCCGGAAGCCCGCAAAAGACAGGCCAGCCTGACACTAGACAATACAGCCAAGAACAAAGGCCTTGCAATGAAAAATCTCGACCCCCGGTGGCTGGACAGCCAATACAACAACCGCGCCCTGGTGCCAGACCATGACCGCCATTTCATGCAATGGGCCGAAGCCTCGGAAGACGCGCGGGCTGCGCACACCTGCTTGGCCGACCTGGCGTATGGCGACAGCGCCATGGAAAAGCTTGACGTGTTTCCTGCGGTCGCAAAGTCCGCACAGGCAGGCGCGGCCCAAAAAGGCGGGCCGGTGGTGGTGTTCATCCACGGCGGTTATTGGCGCTCGCTCGACAAATCAGACCACTCCTTCATCGCCCCCGCCTTCACCAACCAAGGCGCCTGCGTGGTGGTGCCCAACTATGCGCTGTGCCCGGCGGTCACCATCCCGCAGATCGTGATGCAGATGGTCAAGGCGCTGGCTTGGGTATACAACAACGTGCAGCGTTATGGCGGCGACCCGAGGCGCATCAGCCTCATCGGCCACTCTGCTGGTGGGCATTTGGCGGCGATGTTGCTGGCGTGTGATTGGCAGGCTTACGGGAAAGGCATGGGCAAAAGTCTACCTGCCGATCTGGTCAAGCGCGTGTTGTCGATTTCAGGCCTGTATGACTTGGAGCCTCTCATGCACACGCCGTTTTTGAAAGACTCGCTCAAGCTCACACCCGAGCAGGTACACATGGCCAGCCCGGCTTGGTTGCCGCGTCCGCGCCAGGGCAGGTTGTACACAGTGGCGGGGGCCGACGAGAGTGCTGAATTCAATCGCCACAACCGTTTGATCCAAACCGCTTGGGGCAAAAAAACCGTGCCGGTGTGTGAAGCCCTGCCTGGACGCAATCATTTCAGCGTGCTTGAAGATTTGACTGCGCCTTGGCAGCGCTTGCACCAACTCGCAAGCCAACTCGTCTTCAGCCTGTGATTGCATGCAGCGCTCTCTTTGTTTGACCGCTGGTCAGTTGCCGTCAATGGGGTGGCCATGAACCCAGCGCCTCTGGATGTTTTGGTCGTCGGCGGCGGCAACGCGGCTCTGTGCGCCGCGCTGATGGCGCGCGAGGCTGGGGCCAGCGTGCTGCTGTTCGAAGCCGCGCCCCGTGAATGGCGCGGTGGCAACTCCATGCACACGCGCAACCTGCGCTGCATGCATGACGCACCCAAAGACGTGCTCACCGAGGCCTACCCTGAAGAAGAATTCTGGCAAGACCTCAAGGCAGTAACTGGCGGGCAGACCGATGAAGCCCTGGCGCGGCTGGTGATCCGCTCTTCAGCCACCTGCCGCGGCTGGATGCGCCAACACGGCGTGTTGTTTCAGCCCTCGCTTACGGGCACCCTGCATTTGAGTCGCACCAACGCCTTTTTCATGGGCGGCGGCAAGGCGCTGGTGAACGCGTATTACCGCAGCGCCGAGCGGCTTGGTGTGCAGATTCGTTATGACGCGCCGGTGAGCCGGGTCGAACTGGACGGGAGCGAATTTGTGGCCGCTTGGGTGGGCAATGAACGCATCGCCGCCAAAACCTGTGTGCTGGCGGCTGGCGGATTTGAGTCCAACCTCGCCTGGCTGCGCGAAGCCTGGGGCCAAAACGCGCTGGGCGAGTGGCCTGCGGACAACTTTTTGATTCGCGGAACACGTTTCAACCAAGGTGTGTTGCTCAAAGCAATGATCGACGCCGGCGCTGATTCAATTGGCGACCCGACACAAGCGCACATGGTCGCCATCGACGCGCGCGCGCCGCTCTATGACGGCGGCATCTGCACACGCATAGATTGTGTGTCGCTCGGTGTTGTCGTCAACAAAGAAGCCAAACGGTTTTACGACGAAGGCGAAGACTTCTGGCCCAAGCGTTATGCCATCTGGGGGCGGCTGGTGGCGCAACAACCGGGGCAGGTGGCGTATTCGATCATCGACGCGAAAGCGCTGGGCCGCTTCATGCCGCCGGTGTTTCCGGGGGTGAAGGCCGGCACCTTGGTGCAGCTGGCGCGCCAACTGGGGCTCGATGAAGCGACCTTCATGCAGACCATTCAGAGCTTCAACGCCGCCTGCCGCGCAGGCAGTTTCGACCACACCGTGCTGGACGATTGCCGCACCGAGGGCCTCGCGCCCGCCAAGACGCACTGGGCCCGGCCCATCGACACCGCGCCGTTTTACGCCTACGCCGTCAAACCCGGAATTACCTTCACCTACCTGGGCCTCAAGACCAATGAGACCAGCGCCGTGCACTTCAAGGGCCAAGCCAGCCGCAACCTGTTTGTGGCCGGTGAGATGATGGCGGGCAACGTGCTGGGAAAAGGCTACACGGCAGGCGTTGGCATGACGATTGGCACGGCCTTTGGGCGGATAGCCGGGGTGAAATCAGCGCAAGCAGCTCTTAAAAAGACAGTGAATTCGGCAGGCCTCCATGCAACAGCTTGAAGCCTTGACACGTGAAGCACGGCAGCTGGCGCAGGGTGGACTAGCCTTGACCGCGACCGAATCCGAAGTCGCCCGCCAAATGCAGATCTGCAATGCCTGCCGTTATTGCGAAGGGTATTGCGCGGTGTTTCCAGCCATGGCACGCCGCCTTGAATTTGCGAAGGCCGACATCCATTACCTGGCCAACCTGTGCCACAACTGCGGCGCATGCCTTCACGCCTGCCAATACGCGCCGCCACATGAATTTGCGGTGAACGTGCCCCAAGCCATGGCCCAGGTGCGCGGGCAAACCTATGCGGATTACGCCTGGCCGGGTTCGTTCAGCGCGTTGTACCAGCGCAATGGTGTCACAGTGGCGCTGGCTCTTGCGTTCGGGTTGGCCGTGTTCCTGCTGTTGGCAATGGCGCTCAAGGGTAGCCTGTGGCACGCGCCGCTGGCGGGCAACTTCTACGCCATCTTTCCGCACAATCTCCTAGTGAGTATGTTCGGGCCGGTGTTCCTGTTTGTCGTGTTCGCGTTGGGCATAAGTGTGCGCAGTTTCTGGCGCGACATCTCGCCAGGGGGCGCAAGATCATTTGCCCCAAGCGGCGCTGCCGCGCAAGCCGCACGGGATGCACTGACGCTGACCAACCTCGGCGGCGGCCAGGGCCAGGGCTGCAACAACGAAGACGATGCCTGGACGCTCTGGCGCAGGCGCTTCCACCACCTCACGTTCTACGGTTTCATGCTGTGTTTCGCCGCAACCAGCGTGGCCACGCTGTACCACTATTTGCTGGGGCAACCCGCGCCGTATGCGATGACCAGTCTGCCCGTATTGCTCGGCATCTTCGGCGGCATCGGTCTGCTGATCGGCCCAGCAGGGCTCTTTGCGCTCCACCAAAAACGCCACCCCCTGCAAGGCGATGCTGCGCAGAAACCGCTGGACATGGCTTTCATCGCCCTGCTTTTTTTCGCCAGCCTGACCGGGCTGGCCCTGCTCCTTTGGCGCGACACTTCCGCCATGGGCCTGCTGCTGGCCGTGCATCTGGGGGTGGTGATGGCGCTTTTTTTAACCCTGCCTTACGGAAAATTCGCCCACGGCGTGTTCAGAAGCGCCGCTCTGCTCAAATCAGCCATTGAGCAGCGGCAAAAATCAGCTGTTGCGATTGGAGATTGACGATGAACTCAAACCCACCGAACCTCAAACCAGCATCCCGCCGAAGGGCTTTGCAACTGGCCGGCGCTGCGGCGTCTGTCATTGCCGCGCCATCCCTCTTCGCGCAAGCGGGCTGGCCCAGCAAAGCGATTCGCTTGGTCGTGCCCTTCGCCCCCGGCGGAACCTCCGAGATCGTCGCGCGTACAGTGGCCGTGGAACTCACCAAACAACTCGGCCAAAGCGTGTTTGTAGAAAACAAACCCGGCGGCGCCGGTGTGATCGCCATGCAGGAAGTGGCCAAGAGCGCGCCCGATGGCCACACCCTCATCCTCACCCACGTGGGCACCCTCGCGGTGAACCCCTACATGCTGGCCAACCAGCCCTATGACGTGAACAAAGACTTCATGCCCGTCACGCTTTTGGCCAAAGTGCCCAATGTGTTCGTCATCCACCCCGACATGCCGGCCAAAAACTTCCAGGAGTTTGTCGCCTATGCCAAAAAGAACCCCGGCAAGCTCAACTACGGCTCGGCCGGCAACGCCAGCGCCGGGCACCTTGCCATGGAATACCTGAAACTCGTCACCGGCATGTTCATGACGCACATCCCCTACCGGGGCACCGGCCCGCAGCTCACAGACCTGCTCGCAGGCCGCCTGCAAGCCTCCAGCGCCGGCATGCCCGCTCTGGGCGCGCACATCCGCGCCGGCAAGTTGCGTGCCATCGCGGTGGGCACGCTGCAACGCATCCCCGCCTTGCCCGAGGTGCCCACGGTGGTGGAGATGGGCCACAAAAATTTCGAAACCGCGCAGTGGTACGGCATCCATGTGCCCGCGGGCACGCCACCCGAGATCGTCAAACGCCTGCAAGAAGAGTCCTTCAAAGCCTTGAAGTCATCGTCTGTCACCGAGCGTTTCGCCACCGACAACGCTGTGGGCGGCGGTGGGCCGTCGGCCGACTACGCTGCGTTTATTGCGCGGGAGCAGACGATTTGGAGCGACATTGTCAAGCGGGCGAGCATCAAGGCCGATTGAGTTTGATCGAAATAGTTGCTATAATATATATAGCATTAAATCAATATTAAACGTGACTTGACGCGCTATTATCACTACGATCCGGTTACCTGAAGAACAACTCGACCTTCCAACGCTCCTTGTAGATCTGCGCGATGGTCAAGGTCGGCAAGTCAAAGCGGTTGGTCAGGAACACCAGCTGCAGGCCGCTTGCGGCATCGTAGAACTCGATGCGCCGCAGCCGCTTATGGTGCCCTGGCGGGACAGCTTGATGGCCAAGACCACGGTCTCGTCAGCCAACACCCCGACGCACCAGCGCGTAGAGCCTGGCGAAGTCAACTTAACCGCGGCCCAGCACCGTGTGCGCACCGGGCACAGCACCAAGCGGGCTGGCTGCTCAAATTGAAATCGCCGGAATCGAAAAAACCGCGCAAACCCAAGCTAGATGGGCCTTGCAGCCGTTTCTTGGGGAAATTAACCGGACAGTAGCAGCTAAGCTTAGAAAAATAATAATTCGGGTTTAACCGGGCCCAATTATTTTCTCAACTTGGCCTACTTGCTGGCCGGCGCTTCAGACGCGGCAGCTGCAGGGGCCGCCGATTTGGGCTCTTCAAGTTTGCCGCCGCTGGCGTTCGCCATGTAGACCACGGCCCGCGCAATTTCCAGGCCTTCAAAATCACCGCCCGCTTGCGCCGCCATTGCGCCCTTGCCTTTAAGGGCGGACGTCAACATGGTCTGGTAACCAGTGGCGATGCGTGGAGCCCACAACGCGGTGTCGCCTACTTTTGGCGCACCCGCGAGGCCAGCGGTGTGGCAAGTGGTGCACTGCGCGTCATACACGGCCTTGCCGTTCTTGAGCTCACGGTTGGCATCGCGAATTTCGACACTGCCGACTTTTTGCAGCCGCTGGGCGATGGTCTTCTCCATATTGACGGTGCCTTCGGCTGGCTTGGTGCCGGAGACGACGTAATACACCAGACCGATGATGATGAACACTGGCGCCACAAACGAAAAGAAAACGGCGACGAGCAACTGTTTGGGGTTTTTGATCGGGCCGGTGTGTTCCTCTTCGTGAGTCTCGTGAGTCTCGTGGGCTGCGTGCACTGCGGCTTGGGCTTTGTCGCTCATGGTTTCCTCAAAATAATCGGTAGGCTGGCTGGGGGCTTGAAAACAACCGGCCATTATAACGGGCGCACCTGTGAAAACCCCTACAATTCAAGCCTCTCACTCATAGCGGCTGTAGCTCAGTGGATAGAGTATTGGCCTCCGAAGCCAAGGGTCGTGGGTTCGATCCCCGCCAGCCGCACCACATTACCTCGTCGCCTCATAGAAAAAGCCACGCACTGCGTGGCTTTTTGGCGTGCGAAGTGCGCACTTCAGACACTTCAGAGGTAGCGCAAATGCTGCTTGTTCGCAGGCAGCGAGTTCATCACGCGCTCCAACACTGCGTTGGGTTCCACGTCTGCGAACACTTCCATTTGGGCCGCTTCGTGGCGCAAGATGGCAGCACGCAGCTCGGCCAATACGCGCGGGTCGCGCTGCGCGGTTTCCAGGAAAGCAGCTTCAGCCCGTGCCTCAGCGGCCCGCTCGCGCCACGTGGCCAGCTGTTCCAACGCGCTTTTAACCATTCCCGTTGCCAAGGGCGCAAACACCGCCAACGTGGCGAAAATCAGCGTCCACAAGGCCACCCAGGCGGCAAAGAGGTGGTCGTCGGCCCAGGTGTCCACCAGGCGATCCGCGACGAGAACCAGCGTGGCGACCACGCCCGCCAGCAAAAGAAACGTCAGGCCGCCACGTGACGCGACCGAGTTGGTTAGTTTTCCCCAGACATTCCGGGTGCCTGCCACGAGCGCCTGGCCGCGCTCAAAGGCGGCTTCAGCACGAACAACACCAGGATGCTCGGACGGGTAATCAATATGTGCAAAACGGGTCATGGTGAATCCCTTTCAAGTTTCCTAGAGGCAAGTTTGCTTTAGGAATGACCCAATGTTAGGGTTAACTCTAGTATTATTCAACTTTATATTAGTGATGATATATATTCACAGTAATGATGAATCCCAACGCTGCCCCGATTTGAGTTGTCGCCCATGAACTTCCGATCACTGGATCTCAACCTGCTGCGCGTATTTGACGAAGTGATGCAAGAACGCAGCTTGACCAAAGCGGCGCGCAACCTCTCGCTCACCCAACCAGCAGTGAGCAATGCCATGCGGCGATTGCGGGAGACGTTGGGCGACGACCTGCTCTCGCGCAGCGGCCAGGGCCTGGAACCCACCGCACTGGCCTTGGACATTTGGCCTGCTGTGCGCGATGCCTTGCGCTCGCTCAGAGATTCGCTGACGCCACACGATTTTTCACCCGCAACAGACACGTCAACCTTCGTGCTGGCCATGGCCGACGCCACCGCTGCCGAGCTGATTCCCCCCTTGGTCAACGTGCTTGAAACCCAAGCCCCCGGCATTTCGGTGCGCGTGCGACCGCTCACCACCCGCGACCCGCGCCGCTTGCTGGAAGAGCGGCAGGCCGACCTGGCGCTGGGCTACTTTCCGGCCACTCTCGCGGCCTTGACGGCGCAGGTGCAGGTCGGCAAGGGTGCGGCTTTCGAACACCAGCGCCTCTATGACGGCCATTACGTGTGTGTGATGCGCAAAGGCCACCCGCTGGCCGCCAAACCGATTACGCTGGACAACTACTGCGCCGCCCGCCACCTGTTAGTGAGTTTTTCCGGGCGGCCATTTGGCTTCATTGACGAGTCCCTTGCCTTGATTGACCGCACGCGCCGCGTGGTACTCACGGTGAACCAGTTTTTCACGGCGGGCCGGGTGGTCGCCAATACCAACATGCTCACCGTGCTGCCGCGCCATTTCGTCAATGTGACCGGCATCGCCAACAAGCTCGTGCTGCATGAGTTGCCGTTTGCGGTGCCCACGGTGCATGTGGACGCCATTTGGCACCACCGGGTTGACGCTGACCCTGCACACCGCTGGCTCAGACGCACCATCCATGCGCAGGCGGAACGGGTATTTGCACTGAAACCGTGAATTTGAACCCCGCGCGCGCCTGCACCTGATCGTCATCACGCCCTGGCTGCTACGGGAAAGCCATGCCTGCCTGGCACAGTTGATGCATTGAACTTTGTCTACACTTTCAAACACTGTTCGCCTACTTTTCACCTGCAACCTGGGACTCGCATGAAGCTTGCCAAATGCGCTTTTTTTGCTGCCGTCGCCATCGCCTGTCTGGCCACCTCGGCCCTGGCCCAAAACACCCTGGACGACGTGATGAAGGCCAATAAAATAGCCATTGCCATCCCGACCGACTTCCCGCCTTGCGGTTTTGTCGGCACTGATCTGAAACCTCAAGGCCTCGACATCGACATGGCCAATTACATCGCCGCCAAACTCGGCGTGGCGATTGAACTCGCGCCGGTCACCAGCGCCAACCGGATTCCGTATTTGCAGACTAAAAAGGCCGATTTGGTGACTTCGACACTGGGCGACGAGATCACCTCGGCCCTTGACCCAGAACTGGTCGGTGAAGTCCTCAAAGTGGTGGAAAGCCTGGCGCAAGACGGCATGTCGCTCCTGATGGTCACCCACGAAATGAGCTTCGCCCGGCGCGTCGCGAACCGCGTGATCTTCATGCACCAGGGCCGGGTGCACGAGATGGGTGCGCCCGCAACCCTGTTTGGCAGCCCGCAAATCCCTGAGTTGCAGCAGTTTTTGTCCACGTTGTCCGATTGAGTTTCCCCGCTTGATCCTCTTTTACTGAAAGCACCCCATGACACACACCCGCTTCACAGGCAAACGGCCCAGCCGCCGCGCCGCCCTCAAAACCCTGGCCGCAGGCGCCGCCAGCCTCGCCCTGCCGGCTTTTGCCGACTGGCCCGAGAAACCCATCAAGATCGTGGTCACCTTCGCCGCCGGCGGCGCCAGTGACATCGTGGCGCGGGTGATGGCCGACCAACTGTCGAAGAAACTCGGCCAAAGCGTTGTCGTGGAAAACCGCCCCGGCGCGGGCGGCAGCGTCGGCGGCCTGGCGGTGACCCAAGCCGCGCCCGACGGCTACACCCTGATGTTGTCCAACTCCACGCCTATTTCGATGGGCCCGTTCGCGCTGGAAAAGCAGCCGTATGACCCGGTCGCCGGCTTCACCCACATCGCCCTGATCGGCAGCGCCCCCTGCGTGGTGATGGCCAACCCGCAAACCCCCATCAAAACCCTGCCGGATCTCGAAGCCCAGGCGCGCAAGGCCGGGCGGCTGGATTTTGGCTCGGGCGGCCCGGCCTCGATCGGCCACATTTACGGCGAACTGATGAAAAAAACCATGGGCGTGAACCTGCAGCACGTGCCCTACCGCGGCGGCGCGCCGATGACGACTGACTTGATTGCCGGCGCCATTCCCCTGGGCATCGATGTGGTGACCGCCTTCGTGCCGTATTTCAAAAGCGGGCAACTGGTGCCGTTGGCCGTCACCTCGGCCACACGCTCGCCGCTCCTGCCCGACGTGCCCAGCGTCGTCGAATTCGGCTACCGCTCGCTGGTGCTGGAGAATTTCTTCGGCTTGAGCGGCCCAGCGAACCTGCCCGCTGCCGTGGTGGCCCGGCTCAACAGCGCCACCAATGAAATCCTGGCGCAGGCCGAACTGAAAAAGCGGATGCTCGACCTGGGCATCACCACCGCCCCGGCCAGCGCCGCAGCGTTCACGGCCTATGTGCGGGCGCAAGTCGAAGCGCTCGCGCCGGTGGTGAAAGCGGCGGGTGTGAAGTTATAAATCTATTTTATAGAAATTTTATATAAGTTTTTCGGCCATTAAGTCACGTAAAAATTGCGTAAGTTGCTATTCTAATCATACTAAAAAAGACTAAATTATAACTATAAATTTATGCAATTTTATTTTTAAACGGCAATATTTTGCCCCAATTCAACTGCCAACACCATGCGCCTGCAGCTTTTGTCGGACTTGCACCTTGAAGTCCACCCGCACTTTTCGCCCGTGCCCGCGCCGGGCGCTGACCTGCTGGTGCTGGCCGGCGACATCGGCTCCTACCAGGCCAATTCCCAGATCAAAGATGCCGACTTCGGCTTAGCGCGGTTTTCTCCTTTAAACGGCTGGCCCACGCCCGTGCTCTACCTGCCCGGCAACCACGAATACGATCTGCTCGAATTCGACGCCACACACGCGCGCCTGCGGGAAACTTGCGAGCGGCTCGGGATGATCTGGTTGGAGCGCGAGGTGTTGACACTGTCCCAAATCATGGGCAGGCCGTCAGAAAACATCCGCTTTGTCGGCACGACCTTGTGGAGCGATTTTGATGTCTTTGGCCCAACCAACGGCGACTCCCCAACCGCTCTGCAAGAGCAGCTCAAGGCCCGCGAGAAAGCCTTTCGTGCCGCCAATTTCTATCTGAAGAAAGCCGGAACGACGCGTTTCGGCGAATTGTTTCTGGCCGAACAAATGCGCGACCACAGCCTGGCCTGCATCGACTGGCTGCGAACGGCCCTGGCCACGCCTTTTCATGACGCTACCGGCGGCAAAACCGTCGCCATCACCCACTTCGCGCCCAGCCTCAAAAGCGCCGACCCGCGTTACGGCAACACCCCCGGCACGGCGGGGTTTTGCAGCAACCTTGATGATCTGTTTGCCCACGCCGACTTATGGCTGCACGGCCATTTGCACAGCCCCAGCGACTACCGGGTAGGCAACTGCCGCGTGGTGGCTAACCCCATGGGGTACGTGCGCAAAAACGAACAGGCGGCGTTTAAACCGGGCCTGGTTTTGGAGATTTGACCGGGTGCAGGGCCTACCCGCGACCCGATGAGATTCACTCCGCCTTGATCCCCGCCTGCTGAATCAGCGCCGTCCAGTTCACCAACTGGTCGGCCAGGTACTTGCCAAACTCTTCCGGCGTTTTGGTCGGCCAGATCTCGAACCCAATGCCGGCCAGGCGGTCTTGCACTTCTTTGTCGGCCAAGATCGATTGCAACTCGGCGTTGATACGGTCCACGATGGGGCGCGGCAGGCCAGCGGGGGCCAAAATGCCGTTCCACGAGGTCATGTTGAAACCCTGCACAGTTTGCCCGACCGGTGGCACGCCCGGCAACAGCGCAGAGGCGGTGGCGGTGGTGACGCCAATCGGCCGGATTTTGTCGCTTTTGAGCATCGCCAGGCCGGAGCCAAAATCAATCGGGTAGATCTGGATTTGCCCGCCGATCAAGTCGGTGAGCGCCTGCGAGCTGGCTTTGTAGGGGATGCTGACGATGTCCACGCCGGCAATGCGTTTGATGGTTTCCATCGCCACCAGCGAGGTGCTGTTGGGCGTGCCATACGACAACTTGCCGGGGTTGGCGCGGGCGTAGTCGATCAACTCCTTCACGGTTTTGACCGGCAAGGCCGTGTTGACCGCGATGGCGAAGGGCAACTCGCCCACGCGGGCGATGGGTGTGAAGTCTTTGATTGGCTCGTAGCGCAGTTTTTGGAACAAGCTGGGGTTGGACGAATGCGCGGTGTTGGTGCTCATGAAGAGCGTGTAGCCGTCGGGCTTGGCCTTGGCGACAAACTCGGCGGCAATCTGCGCGCTGGCGCCGGGTTTCGGGTCGACCAGCACCGGCTGCTTGAGGCGCTCTGAAAGTTTTTGCGCGACTGTGCGGGCAACAGAATCGGTGCCGCTGCCCGCCGCAAATGGAATCACCAGCGTGATCGGCCCGCTGGGCCAGGTTTGCGCCAAGCCGGGCAAGGCCAGGCCAAGCAAATACAGGCCGGCCAGGCCGCTCGGCACTTTGCGCAACAGGTTGCAACTCATTCGGTTCCAAGGCGTCATGTCAGTGCTCCAAAATTTTGTTCTGGTTGGACTTTAACCGCCAAGCGTGCGGCTTCCCGTCGGGGCGAGTCACATCCGGTATGGCGCAGGGGGTTGCCTGCCACAGGTCGGCGGGTTGTCGCCACCCAAAAGCGGGTGGGCCTCGCACTGGGTTTGATGTTTATCAACCAAGTTGAGGTCAAAATGGCGACACTCGCACCATCACAACTGGAGCCCCCATGAAAATACTACTCGCCGTTGACGGCAGCAAATACACCAAGAAAATGCTGGCCTACCTTGCCACGCACGATGACCTGTTTTCACCCAGCCACGATTACACGCTGTTCACTGCGCGCCTGACTTTGCCTGGTCGGGTGGCCACGGTGGTAGGAAAAAGTGTGGTGAACGACTACCACACCGAAGAGGCCGAAAAAGTGCTCTCGCCGGCCGTGAAGTTTCTGCTGCGCCATGGCATCAACGCCAAAAGCGAATGGAAGTCCGGCCCGGTGGGGCAGGAGATTGCCGAATACGCCGAAGCCGGCAAGTTTGGCCTGGTGATGATGGGCTCCCACGGCCACGGCTCGTTGGCCAATTTGGTGATGGGGTCGGTGGCCACGCAGGTGCTGGCCAACTGCAAGGTGCCGGTGCTGCTGGTGCGCTGAGCCGCTCAGTAGCCAGCCGCCAAATCCACCTGATTGTTGAGCGGCTGGCCGGCACGGCACCGCTGCAAATTCTGCAAAAACCGTTCGGCGCTGCGCGCAAACATCTGTGTCTGCGAGCGGCCCGACAGGTGCATGCTGATGTGTGCATTGGGCAGCCTCCAAAGTTCATGCGCGGCTGGCAGCGGCTCGGGCTCGGTCACATCAAGAAATGCGGCGCCGATGGTTTTGTTTCTCAGCGCCACCGTCAGCGCTTCTTGATCAACCACGCTGCCGCGCGCGACGTTGATGAGTGTGGCGGTGGCCTTCATCGCAGCCAGCTCCTTCGCGCCGATCATTTGCGCGGTTTGGGCGGTAGCAGGTACGGCCAGGATGACCCAATCAAACTCGCCCAGGCGGGCCTGCCATTGACCTGGCCCCAACACCGCCAAATTGCCGGTGGATTCACCGGTCGCGCTTTGCGTCAGATTCGCCACATTCCGGCGCACCGCCGTCACCTCGACGCCAAACGCCCGCAGCCGCTCGGCGACGAGTTGGCCTATCGCGCCAAACCCAATAACCAGCGCGCGGCTGCCCAGCAGCTCAACTTTGCCTGGCGATTCCTTGAGCCATTCGTGGCGCGCCTGCGCCAGCACCACCTCACGGTAACCTTTGGCGATGTTCAGCATGCCCATCACCACATACTCGGCGATGGTCACCGCGTTGATGCCCGCGCCATTGGTGACCACGGTGCCGCGTTGCATCAAGGTTTGCAGCGGAAAACCATCGACACCTGCGTAGATGGAGTTGAGCCATTTCAAATCGGCTGCACACAAGATCGCCTTTGACATCGCGTCTTTATCGACGAAATCCAGCCAGCCAATGTGCGCACCGGGCGCCATCGCGCAGGCCTCATCGGGGTTGTTGTACCAACGCACGTCAAGCCAGTCAGGCAGGCGGGCCTCGACCAACGGGCGGATTTGAGCGGAGAGAACGGCGGGTGTTTTGCTGGGCATGGCTGTTGGACAGGGGTGGGTTGATCGCCACCCCATTATTCAGGCAAGCTGTCGCAGCTGCCGAATAGGCGGATTTTTATTCCGCGCCCGGCCTTCACAGGTTCGATGCGCACAGGGCCGATGGCCCGCACTTGAAGGGCACGTTGCGCGACTAAAAATTAACACGCATATTAACAAAAAGACGATCTGAGCCGAATTTGTCGATTTTCTATAAAAATGGCACTCAAGTCGCGAATAATGTCAATTGTTTGCTCTAATTATTATAGTATTTGATGCAAGTGAACGACCTGACAAACCGAACCATCCGGAGAGGGAAATTACATGCCAAATGGTTTGCAACTGGTCTGGCTGGCGCGAGCGCACCTGGCCAGCTACCGCCGCTGGAGGTGGTTGGGCGATGTGCGACTAGGAGGCGCAACGACCTGCACGGATGATTTGGAAATGGCATTAGCTCCAGCCCGCATCCACCTTGAACTCCTGCGCCGTGCACATCGCGCCGTCGGCGGAGGCCAGAAACAGCACCATGCGGGCGATGTCGGAGGCTTGCATTTTGTCGGGCAGGCACTGGTTGCGTTTGATCGCTTCTTCGCCCTCGGCATTGAGCCAAAGTTTGATTTGCCGCTCGGTCATGACCCAGCCGGGGCTGACGGTGTTGACGCGGATGCGGTGCGGCCCGAGGCTGCCGGCCATGCCGCGTGTGAGGCCGTTCATCGACGACTTGGCGATGGAATAGAGCGGGAAATCGCCATTCTTGCCCTGCCAGCCGGTGGAACCCAGGTTGATGATGGCGCCGCCGCCCAGGCGTTTCATGCCCGGCACGAGGGACTGGATGGCAAAAAACGCCGGCCGCTGGTTGGTCGCCATGCGTTCTTCCCAATAGGCGGGGGTGACGGATTCGATGCTGTGGCGGTCATCGCGCGCCACGTTGTTCACCAGCACGTAAAAATCGCCGCACGCTGCAATCGCGTCTGTGATGGTGCTTTGCAACGCGGCCACATCCCGCACATCACACAGCCGCCACCAGGGGGCGGGGTGGCCCTTCGCGGCGATTTTCGTCACCAGCGCTTCGCTGTCGTCTTTCGCAAAATCAACAAACGCGACCTGCGCGCCTTGTTCGGCAAACGCCTCGACCATGGCCGCGCCGATGCCGCTGCCGCCGCCGGTGATGAAGACGCGTTTGCCTGTAAGGCTGGGGAAATGCGCCAGCGCGGTTGAAATGGCGGGTAGAGATGGGGTTGCCGACATGGTGGAGTGCTTTCTGAAGGGTGACGCAAGCGCAGGTGCCTGTTCAACAGGGATTCTGGCAAACTTTTCCGTCCCGCGTGACAATGCAGGAGACTCACCACTTCAAAAGGTTCGCATGATCTTCGTCCACCACCTCAATGACTCCCGCTCGCAACGCGTGTTATGGCTGCTTGAAGAGCTTGGCTTGCCGTATGAGATCAAGCAGTACCAACGCAACAAAGAGACGCGCCTGGCGCCGCCTGAGTTGATGGCGGTGCATCCGCTGGGCAAATCGCCGGTGATCACCGACAACGGCCGCACCATCCACGAGTCGGGCGCGATTGTGGACTACATCCTGCGCCGTTACGGCGGCGGCAAGTTAAGGCCCGATGCAACCTCGGCCGACTATGAAGAACACCAGCAATGGCTGCACTACGCGGAAGGCTCCGCGATGTTGCCGTTTTTGCTCAAGCTGTATGTGTCGCGCCTGGGAGAGGCGGGCGCACCTTTGTCGCCGCGCATAGAAAGTGAAATTGCCAACCACCTGGGTTTTGTCAACCAATCTTTGGCAGGCAAAGAATGGCTGGTGGGCGACCACGTGACCGGCGCCGACGTCATGATGAGTTTTGTCGGCGAAGTCGCAGGCTCCCGCACCTCGCGTGCAGCCTACCCGCATGTGGAGGCCTGGGTCAAGCGCTTCCAGGCGCGCCCGGCCTACTTGCGCGCGTTGGAGCGCGGCGGGCACTACAACTTCGGCCCGGTGGCTTCGGCGGCCTAAGCCACTTTGAGCCGCCGAGCCGAGCCGGTTCGGCGACGGCGGCACTGATGCCGCGTGCGGGCCGACTGAGAGCCGAGTGAAAGTGAAGTTAAGCCGCTTTCTTGGCCTGGCGCGCCCGGGCTTGGCCCACAACTTCCATTTTCACGTCGGCGATGCCTGAACGAAGCATGCGGATTTTTCCGGCGGCTGCGGTTGTCAAGTCGCCAATGCGATCCGGGGTCGAAGGGCCCCGGTCATTCACGCGAACCACCACGCTTTTGTTGGTTTTCAAGTTGGTCACCTTGACCATCGTGCCAAAGGGCAGGGTTTTGTGCGCCATCGTCAAAGCGCCTGAATTGAAGCGTTCGCCACTGGCGGTCTTGCGGCCGTTGAACTTCTTGCCGTAGTAGGCGACCTTGCCTTCGGTGGCGTCGCCGCTGGCCGCTTTTTCGGGGGCTGGGGCGGCGGCAGGTGCAGCCGCAGCCGCAGCCGCGGGTGCCGATGCCGATGCCGCTGCCACTGGCGCATTTTGGGCGTAAGCCAACGGTGAAAGGATGAACGCGAGGGTGGCCGTGGCGGCCGCTAAGTGGCGGTGAATCATGAAATCTCCTGAGGTGGGGGGGAAAGCCGGGATGCGGCGGGATGGAACTTTACCTCACACCCTTTGTCCCATCAGCTGCTTCAAAACACCCCAACGAATAGAATTGAAAGCATGACCGAACCTACCCTCACGATTGACATTGTTTCCGACGTGGTTTGCCCCTGGTGTTTCATCGGCAAACGCAAACTCGAAGCGGCCTTGAAATTGCCGGAAGCGGCCGACTTGCCGAACGTACACATCCGCTGGCACCCGTTCCAGCTGAACCCCGATATGCCCGAAGCCGGTGTGCCGCGCAAGGAATACCTGGAGAGCAAATTCGGCGGCCCTGAACGCGCCAAAGAAATCTATGCGCGGGTGGGCGCGGCGGGCAAGGCCGTGGGGCTCGACCTGAACTTTGACGGCATCAAGCAGCAGGCCAACACCTTGATGGCCCACGCGCTGATCGCTTATGCCCAAAACAGCCCCCTGAACCATCTGGCCGGCGATGCCGACAACCCGCTGGGCAACGCCGTCAAAGAGCGCTTGCTGAACGCCTATTTTGTCGAAGGGCGCTTCATCGGCAGCCTGGATGTGCTGGTCGATATTGCCTGCGCCGCAGGGCTTGACGCCGACGACGTGCGCCGCCATTTGAGTGACCCGGCCACGCGCGACGCCGTCTCGCAAGCCGACGTGCAAGCGCGGCAAATGGGCATCAGCGGTGTGCCGTTTTTCATCTTCAACCAGAAGGTGGCGGTCTCGGGCGCGCAAGACCCGGCGGCCCTGCTGCAGGCGATGCAACAGGCGGTCGCTGAAGCAGCTACCGCCTGAGCCCCGCCT
>JANOYE010000292.1:0-25866 GCA_031428695.1 Rhodoferax sp.
TGCGCCTGGCCTACGCCTCCTGCCAGCGCTGGGAGCACGGCTACTACAGCGCTTACCGGCATATGGCGCAAGAGAAGCTTGATCTGGTGCTGTTCCTGGGCGACTACATCTACGAATACCCTGGCGCCGCTGGTGCTGTGCGCAACAGCAACGGCGCCTGGGTGCAGACGCTAGACGACTACCGCGCCCGTTATGCCCTGCACAAATCCGATGCTGACCTGCAAGCCGCCCACGCTGCTTGCCCTTGGGCGTTCACCTGGGACGACCACGAAGTCCACAACGACTACGCTGGCGACACCGCAGGCTACACCTCGGCGGCAGAACCCACGCCAGCCGAGCCTTTCGCCCGCCGCCGCGCCGCCGCCTACCAAGCCTGGTACGAACACATGCCCGTGCGCGCCAGCACCCTCACACGGGCATTTGCAGGCCTCGCGCAAGGCGCGGAGATGCGCATTTACCACCAGCTGCGCTACGGCCAATTGGCCAACCTGTATTTGCTGGATCCGCGCCAGTACAAAGACCCCATCGCCTGCACCAAAGACGGCCGCTTGGGTTCCAGCACATTTGACCCAGCCGCCTGCGTGGCGTCGAAGGGCCCGAACCGCTCCATGCTGGGCCGCACGCAGGAGCAATGGCTCGACGATCAACTCGCCGCAGCCGGCAACCCGTGGCAAGTGATCGGCCAAGCCTCGTTGCTGGGCCCGCGCGACTTCAAATCTGGCCCCGAAAAACTGCTGTGGAACGACGGCTGGGACGGTTACCCCGCCGCGCGCCAGCGTTTCACGGCCACGCTGCAAAATCGGGTAGGTACAAAATCAGGAGCTGTTAACGCTGATTTTGCGATACCTGCAGGCCAAAGTGGCTTACAGACTGCAGTCGTTCTCGGTGGCGATGTGCATGAAAACTGGGTTGGGCAAGTCAAGGCAGATTACGCCCAGGCCGCATCGGCCAATGTGGGTGTTGAGTTCTGCGGCACCAGCATCAGCTCGCGCTCAGGCAACGCCGCGCGCAGCACAGTCGATGGCTGGTTGGCAGAAAACCCGCACTTCAGTTTTGCCGATAACCAGGCCAAAGGCTACGGTGTGTGTGAGTTCACGCCCAGCCAACTCACCACCACACTGCGCGTGGTGGACGACGTTACCCGCAAAGACGCCGCCATCAGCACGCTTGCCAGCTTTGCCGTGAAACCGGGCAGGGCGGTGGTGGAGCGGGTTTAGATGGAAATATTTTATTTGTGTATTTTTAGGTAAATAATTATCGTTATTAAGTCACGAATATTATCAATTCTTCGCTATACTATTATTTATAATAATGCTATGAATTAGTTTAATAAATTCGTTTAAATCAATAAAAAACTATATTTAATGCTATGAACATAACCTCCCCTCAACCGTCCGTTTCAGTCCCCAAACCCATCCAGGATTGGCATACCTACGCCAAGTCCCGCGATGTAAGCGCCTTGGCCGACTTGCTGGACGAGCATTGCACGTTTCAGTCGCCCGTGGTGTTCACGCCGCAACAAGGCCGCGCCATCACGACAAAATACCTGGCCGCCGCCATGCAGGTCCTGGGCAACGAAAGTTTCGTCTACAAACGCGAGTGGTACGCGGCGGATTCAGCCGTGCTGGAGTTTGAGGCCAGCGTCGAAGGCGTGTTGGTCAACGGGGTGGACATCATCACCTGGAACGCCGCCAACAAGATCACCGACTTCAAGGTCATGGTGCGGCCGCTCAAGGGCGTGAACAAGCTGCACGAGGTGATGGGCAGGATGTTGGCGCGTGGCTAAAGCAATGCGCTAAACCAGCACTTCCAGAAGGCGATCCAGCCCGCCCGAGTTGATCGCCACCATCGCCTGTTCCCGCACCTTCGGCTTGGCGTGGTAGGCCACAGATAAACCGGCCACCGACATCATCGGCAAATCGTTCGCGCCGTCGCCCATGGCAATCGCGTAGCGCGGGTGGATGCCGTTGGCGGCGCAGGTTTGAATCAACATTCGGCGCTTTTCTTCGCCGTCGCAGATGTCGCCCCAATGTTGGTTGACCATGTGCCCCGTGAGGAAACCCGCTTCGTCGATCTCCAGGATATTGCTGCGGGCAGTGTTGATCTGAAGGCGGTCGCGGATGCGGTCGGTGAAGAAGGTGAAGCCGCCGCTCACCAGCAGCGTGACCATGCCAACTTTTTGGCTGGCCGCCACGAGCGCTGCAGCGCCAGGGTTGAGCAGCAAGCGTTCGTTGTAAACCTGCTCCAAGTGCGCCAGCTTCACGCCTTTGAGCAGCGCAACCCGGCGGCGCAGGCTGTCTTTGTAGTCGGCAATTTCGCCGCGCATGGCCGCTTCAGTGATGGCCGCCACCTCGGCTTTTCTTCCGGCAGCGTCGGCGATTTCATCCACACACTCGATGTTGATGAGAGTCGAATCCATGTCGAAAGCGATGAGTTTGAAGTCACGCAATTTCAAGGGTGGCGTAAAGCCTTGTATGACCAGGCCGGGGGAGATTTCTGTGGGATTCATTGGGTTTTAGTTACTATCATTAAGATAGCTGCTTACGCTTTACTTATAAGACCAATCGGCTTATTTGCCTTCAATGCACATCCGCCAGCCAGTTTTCGATTTTCAAGCCTGGCACCTTGCGGAAATCTGAATCAGCGGTAACCAGCACGGCACCGATAGCCAAGGCGTGGGCAGCAATGAAAGTGTCATTCGGCCCGATGGACTGGCCGAGCCTTTCAAGCTCGGCCCGCAACTGAGCGTAGTAGTTCATGACTTGCGGATCCAGAGGCAGCACAACCAACCCGCCAATCTGAAACTCATAAGCTTGCTGCAGTCTTTTTGACGGGCGCTTGGCCAGGCCGTAGACAAGTTCACATTGAACGATGATGCTGGTGCACAGGTGCCGCTCTGGCTGGCTAGAGAGAATATTTTGGGCGCGTTTGCCCACGATTCCGTCAGCATCTGCCATCATGTGGCTGATGATGTTGGTGTCCAACAAATAATGCTGCTGGCTGGTGTCCGTGGCGGCTGCGGCCAAAATGCTCATAACACGATGTCGTCCAACGGCAACAAGCCTTCGTCCACATCTGGAAATTCATCTTCACAGGGTCCAAGTTTTCGAATTTCTTCCAGCGCCAACAGCATCGCCGCTGCCGTCCCTTTGGCAGGTTTGGTCTGAACGAGTTCGATGATCAGACGATTGCCTTCACGGTGAATCAGCGCATCCTTCCCCGGCAATTCAAACTCCTTGGGGATGCGCACCGCCTGGTTGGCGCCGTTGCGGAACAGGCGCACTTGGCGCGATGGTGAGTCCACCAGATAGGGCACCAGGTTGTCTGAGACGTGCGGCGTCGATGGCGAAGGAAAATTTGACATGGCAGCCCTCCCAAATTGAATTGAACCGACTTGGCTTGAAATATAAGGGATTTTAGCATAGGCCAAGGCCTATGCTGGCATCGCCGCCGTCGGCTGCCCCAGCCGCCGCAGCACTTCCCGCACTGTCTGCGCCCGGTCTTTGGCTTCGGGCAGTGCCAGCTCAATGCGCAGTTTCTCGTTGCCGGCGAGTTTGATGTACCGGTTTTTCTGGATCAGCTCAATGATGCGCATCGAATCAATCGGCGGGTCTTTCCTGAAGGTAATGGTGGTTAGAGTGGGGGAGGCGTCCACCTTGACCACGCCGTAAGGCTTGGCCAACACACGCAGGCGGTGCACGTCCATCAGCGTTTGCGCCTGCGGCGGCAGTTTGCCGAAGCGATCCACAATTTCTTCGAGCAGCGCGTCGATTTGGTCGGCATTTTTGGCGGTGGCGAGTTTTTTGTAGAACGACAGGCGCAGGTGCACGTCGCCGCAATAACTGTCTGGCAAGAGCGCCGGGGCGTGCAGGTTGATGTCGGTGGTCACGTTCATCGGCGCCATCAAATCGGGCTCAATGCCCGCTTTAAGGCAGCGCACCGCTTCGCCCAGCATCTCGTTGTAAAGCTGGAAGCCCACCTCCAGCATGTTGCCGCTCTGGTTTTCGCCCAAAACCTCACCTGCGCCGCGAATCTCCAGGTCGTGCATGGCGAGGTAAAAACCGCTGCCGAGTTCTTCCATCTGCTGGATCGCATCCAGCCTTTGCGACGCCTGTTTGGTCAGGTGTTCTTTGTCGGGAACCATCAAATACGCGTAGGCCTGGTGGTGGCTGCGGCCCACGCGCCCGCGCAATTGGTGCAACTGCGCCAGGCCAAATTTGTCGGCACGGCTCATAACAATGGTGTTGGCGGTGGGCACGTCGATGCCGGTTTCGATGATGGTCGAGCACAAAAGCAGGTTGTAGCGCTGGGCAATGAAGTCGCGCATCACCGCTTCCAACTGGCGCTCGGGCATTTGGCCGTGGGCGACGGCGATGCGCGCTTCGGGCAGCAGTTCCTCCAGCTTGGCGCGGCGGTTTTCAATCGTCTCGACTTCGTTGTGCAAAAAGTAGACCTGGCCGCCGCGTTTGAGTTCACGCAACACGGCTTCGCGGATCACGCCATTGCCCTCGGTGCGCACAAAGGTCTTGATGGCCAGGCGGCGCTGCGGCGCGGTGGCGATCACGCTTAAATCTCGCAAGCCTTCGAGCGCCATGCCCAGCGTGCGCGGGATCGGTGTGGCGGTGAGCGTGAGCACGTCCACTTCGGCGCGCAGGGCCTTCATGGCCTCTTTGTGGCGCACGCCAAAGCGGTGCTCTTCGTCGATGATCAACAGGCCCAGGTCTTTGAATTTGGTCGATTCGGACAGCAGCTTGTGGGTGCCGACCACAATGTCCACCGTGCCATCGGCAATGCCTTTGAGTGACGCGGTGACTTCTTTGCCAGAGCGGAAACGCGAGACTTCGCTGACCTTCACGGGCCATTTGGAGAAACGATCCGTCAGCGTTTGAAAATGCTGCTCGGCCAGCAGCGTGGTGGGGGCGAGAAACGCCACTTGTTTGCCGCCCGTGATGGCAATGAAAGCGGCGCGCAAGGCCACTTCGGTTTTGCCGAAACCGACATCGCCGCAAATCAGGCGATCCATCGGGCGCGGGCTGATCATGTCTTGAATAACGGCGTGGATGGCGGCTTTTTGGTCGGCGGTTTCTTCAAATCCAAACGCATTGGCGAAAGTTTCGTAATCCGCAGGCGAATAACGGAACGGGTGGCCTTCACGCACAGCGCGGCGGGCGTAAATGTTCAGCAATTCGGCAGCGCTGTCGCGAATCTGTTCGGCGGCTTTGCGTTTGGCTTTTTCCCACTGGCCGCTGCCCAGGCGGTGCAGCGGCGCTTCGTCGGCGCTCACGCCGGTGTAACGGCTGATCAGTTGCAGCTGGCTCACCGGCACATACAACGTGGCTTTGTCGGCGTATTCGAGGTGCAGGAACTCCTGAATCTCAGGTGTGCCGTCAGCTTGCAGGTTGCCAAGGTCGAGGTTCACCAAACCCTTGTAGCGGCCGATGCCATGCGCGCTGTGGACCACCGGGTCGCCCACATTCAACTCGCTGAGGTCTTTGATCAGCGCTTCGACATCGCTGACTTGCTCCTGCTTCTTGCGCCGCCGGGCGGTGGCGCCTGCCGCAAACAGCTCGGTTTCGGTGACGAGGTCGATGCCGCCTTCTAGCCAGCTGAACCCAGTGTTCAGGAGCGACGTGGCAATGCCGAATTTTTCGTCAGACGCCTGGAATTCGGCCAACGAATCAAAGGCGGGCGGACTCAAGTTCGAGGCGCGAAGGAAATCCAAAAGGCTCTCGCGGCGGCCATCACTCTCGGCCAGGATCAACAGGCGTTGTGGGGTGTTGCGTGCGTGGGTTTTCAGAGCGGCCAGTGGGTCTTCGGCACCCCGCACCACGGTTAACGGCGGCAGCACCTCGAACTCGGTGAAGGCTGAAATCTGGGCTTCATCCAGCCCGCGCGGTTTGATCGCCAACTGCGCATGCCCATTGGCTTTTGAGTAAAACTGCTCGCTGGTCAAAAACAAGGCTTCGGGCGGCAACACCGGGCGCTCCGGGTCGCCTTGGGCCAACCGGTAACGCTCGCGGGCGTCTTGGCTAAAACTCTGAAAGGCCGCTTCAAGATCGCTGTGCAACACCAGGGTGGCTGTGGCGTCCTGGCCTGCCCCGGCGCCGCTACCTGCGTTGCCCCCCAAGTAATCAAACACCGTCGCCGTGTCGTCAAAAAACAGCGGCAGGTAATACTCGATGCCCGCGGTGGCCACGCCAATGCCGATGTCTTTGTAGATGCGGCTTTTGGTTGGGTCGCCTTCGAGCAACTCGCGCCAGCGTTTGCGAAATTTACTGCGCGCCGCGTCGTCCATGGGGAACTCGCGCCCCGGCAGCAGGCGCACTTCGGGCACCGGGTAGAGGCTGCGTTGCGTATCGGGGTCGAAGGTGCGGATGCTGTCGATTTCGTCGTCCCACAAGTCAACCCGGTAGGGGACGAGGCTGCCCATGGGGAACAGGTCGATCAAGCCGCCGCGCACGGCGTATTCGCCGGGGCTGACCACTTGTGTCACGTGGCTATAACCGGCCAAGGTGAGCTGAGAGCGGAATTTGGCTTCGTCGAGCTTTTGTTTGACTTTGAAGGCGAAGGTGTAGCCGGCCAGGAACGACGGTGGCGCGAGGCGGTACAACGCTGTGGCAGCCGGGACGACGACCACATCCGCGCCGTTCTCCTTGTCACGCTGTTGAATGCGCCACAAGGTAGCCAGCCGCTCGGAGATCAAATCCTGGTGCGGCGAGAAAGTGTCATAAGGCAGGGTTTCCCAGTCAGGAAACAGGGCGCAACGCAAATCAGGCTCGAAAAAGGCGATCTCATCGATCAAGCGCTGGGCGTCGGTGGCGTCTGCCGTGACGATGGCGAGCAGTTTCCCAGCTGCCTTTTCGCGTGCGCCCAGGCGGGCCAGCAGCAGCGAATCGGCAGAACCCGTGGGGCGGGGCAGGGTGAAGCGGTGGCCGCTTTTGAGTTTGGGGAGGTCCATCAATCCAGCGTCTGTGCGCAACAAATACAAAACACCCCGCGTCGGAATAACGAGGGGTGGTGGGGTAGATTTTAGAATAGGGCTTGCCTGTCTCTTCAGCGGGCCAGTTTCATGACCCAACCCACCACATTCACCGCATCCACCCAAGCCGGCGCCCAGCCTCAAGCCGAACCACGACTGTGGGCTTTGGTTCCCTGCGCTGGCAGCGGCAGCCGCGCGGCAACTGCACGACCCAAGCAGTACCAAATCGTCGCGGGGCAAACGGTACTGGCCCATACCCTGGCGGCCTTGCGGGCAGTGACGCAACTTTCCGGGGTTCTGGTTGTGGCCGCACCGGGCGATTCTTTCGCGGGTAATTTGGTTGGAGAATTGAATTCAATAACAGGCGCTACAGTTTCAGTAGCTGGGTGTGGAGGATTTACGAGAGCTAGAAGCGTACTGAATGGTTTGTCTGCGCTGGCCGATGGCGGTGCGGCCAGCCACGACTGGGTTCTGGTGCACGACGCCGCGCGTTGCTTGGTCACGCCCGGCCAGATCGACACATTGATCGCTGCCTGCCTGAACGACGATGTTGGCGGGTTGCTCGCCTTGCCTTTGCCGGATACGCTCAAGAGCGGGCGGGAAGGGCGGGTTGACCAGACGGTAGACCGTTCCGACAAATGGCTGGCTCAAACGCCGCAAATGTTCCGCCTGGGCGCGTTGCGGGCGGCGCTGGAGCAAGGTGGTGACCAAATCACCGATGAATCAAGCGCAATGGAAGCGATGGGGTACCACCCCAAACTAGTGACTGGCAGCGCGCAAAACTTCAAGGTGACCTACCCAGAAGATTTTGCGCTGGCAGAAAACATTCTTCGTGCACGCTTAGCGCAGGCGCCCCAACACCCGTTCCACATACAACAACCCAACCATCCTCGGCCAGACCTTACCTATGACTACCCCTGACGGAATTTCGGCCACTTTGCCAGGCGCCTCAACGGCCATCCCCCGCATCCCCCGTATCCCCAGAGTTGGTGAAGGCTGGGACATCCATGCGCTGGCGCCAGACCGCCCACTCATCATTGGCGGAGTGCAGATTCCCTTTCACCTGGGCCTGCTAGGCCACTCGGACGCCGACGTGCTGCTGCACGCCATCACCGACGCTCTGCTCGGTGCCGCAGCGCTGGGCGATATCGGCAAACATTTTCCGGACACGGATGACGCCTTCAAAGGGGCCAACTCTTTGGTGTTGCTGGCCGAGGCGGCGAAACGCGTTCGCGCAGCAGGGTTTGAGATTGGCAATATCGACAGCACTGTCATTGCCCAGGCGCCGCGCCTGGCAGCGCATATTTTGCCAATGCGCGAAAACATAGCGCAGGCCTTGTCTTTGGCCCCCAGCCAAGTGAATGTGAAAGCGAAAACCGCCGAGAAAATGGGGCCGGTCGGCCTGGGCCAGGCCATTGAGGCCCGCGCTGTTGCCTTGATTTACTGAAACAGGCTGTCGTTGTGTTGGACGCTGCTTTTTGCGGTGGCCCAACTTCCGTGCGGGCGTTGCAGCTTGATATGTGCCGCCAAGCCGCCTGAGCTGGCGTTGACGAGCGCGAATTTGCCGCCCATGCGTTGCATCGCCTTCTCGCAGATCGACAGCCCGAGCCCCGCGCCATTGGCCGCAGTACGGGCTTTGTCGCCCCGAAAAAAAGGCTTGGTGAGGTTGGCCAGGTTTTCTGGCGCTACGCCATGCCCGTGGTCTCGCACCTTGAGCAACACCCATTGGTCCCGCTCGCGGGCGGCGATGTCGATCTGCGCAATGCCACTGGATGGCGACTTGCCGTAGCGCCTGGCGTTTTCGACCAGGTTGCCGATCACTCGGCCCAGCTCAACTTCGTCGGCCAGCACCAGTACATCCGGTGGCAGGTCCACCTTCACCTCCAAGTCGGGGTAATCCTTGACCGAATAGACACAGGCCTCAATCACGTCGTTGAGCCGCACCGGATTGAGCTCAACGTCATCCGGGCGGGCGTAGTCGAGGAACTTGTCGATGACCGAGTCGAGTTGTTCGATGTCGGCCGCCATGTGCGCGCGGGCTTCGCCGTCGGCAACACTCATTTCGGTTTCCAGGCGCAGGCGGGCCAAGGGTGTGCGCAGGTCGTGCGAGATGCCGGCAAGCATGATGGCGCGGTCTTGGTCGATTTTGGACAGCTTCTCCGCCATGCGGTTGAAACCGATGTTGACTTCGCGGATTTCGCTGGTTGCAACCTGCTCGTCCAGGCCCGCAGACATGTCGCCCTCGCGCACACGGCTGGCGGCGAACGACAGGTCTTTGAGCGGCCGATTGATCAGCCGCGCGATCAGTGCCGCGCCTGCCAGCGACAACACGCCGGCGGTGACGAGCCAGATCATCCAGGTCGCGCCCGTCGCCGGCGCAAACCGCGCTCGGTCGGTCTGCATCCAGTAGCGGTCTTCTTGGATGGTGAAGCCAACCCACAGGCCGTCTTCGCCGTTCACATTGTTGGCGACCACCGTGCCGGCGCCCAGGCGGCGCATCAACTCCCGTGCAATACGTTGGCTCAGGTCATCGGTGTCAAACGGTTCAAATTTGTCAGCAGGTTCGCGCGGAAAAATACGCACACCCTCTTGTTCGGTCATGGTTTTGATGAGCGACACCCGGGCAATCGAGTCTGAATAGATCAGCGCGGCCCGGCTCAGGTTGACCAAAGAGGCGATTTGCTGGGCCGTCTGCACCGCCCGGGGCTCAAGCTCAAGTGCCCGCAGGGTTTGCAACCAGGCCGCAATGCTGCCCAAAAGCAACAGCGCCAACAAGAAGAAAGTGCGCCAAAACAGGCTTAAGCCCTTGCGGGGACGCCTTCCGCCCAAGGGCGCGGGCATGGTCTCCAGCGGCATCATGCCGCTGTCGTCAAGGGGCGGTAAAACTTTGGCGTGCACGCAAGCTCACTGGTAAAAAGTTTGAAAGGAGCCGAGCTGCCCTTTCAGGTGAGCCCGCCCAAACCGCCAAATAAGCAGCCAATTAAGCAGCCAAGTAAGCAGCCAATTAAGCAGCCAATTGTCGCGCCTCCGCCGCGCCATCGGGCACGAACACATAACCCACGCCCCAGACCGTCTGGATGTAGCGCGGCGAAGCGGCGTCGATTTCCACCAGCTTGCGCAGGCGCGACACCTGCACGTCCAGGCTGCGGTCAAACGGCTCGAATTCGCGGCCGCGTGCCAGCTGGGCCAGTTTTTCTCGGGACAACGGCTGGCGCGGGTGCCGCACCAATGCCTTGAGCATGGAAAATTCGCCCGTCGTCAGAGGCAACTCGGTGCCCGCCTTGTGCAAGGTGCGGGCACCCAGATCGAACGCGAACGGGCCAAACTGAACCGTTTCGTTCTCGCTGGAAGGCGCACCGGGGGCCTCAATGGCCGGGCGTCTGCGCAGCACCGCATGAATGCGGGCCAGCAATTCACGCGGGTTAAAGGGCTTGCTCAGGTAATCATCGGCACCCACTTCCAGGCCGACGATGCGATCAACGTCTTCGCCCTTGGCGGTGAGCATGATGATGGGCGTGCGGTCGTTGGCGGCACGCAGGCGTCGGCAAATCGAGAGGCCGTCTTCCCCAGGCATCATCAGATCAAGCACGATCAAGTCCACGGTTTCGCGCAGCAGAATGCGGTTCATGGCTTTGCCGTCTTCTGCCTGGAAGACTTCAAAACCTTCTTGCGCCAGGTAGCGGCGCAGGAGGTCGCGAATGCGGGCGTCATCGTCGACGACGAGGATCTTGTCGGTGCGGCTGGCTACTTGGTTCATAAACTCCCTCAAAATATGTAACAGAGCCTATTTTGCAGGCGGAAGTTGCACGGATTCATGGTTTATTCGCAGGTTTGACAGTATGTTACAAATGTTGCCCGAACGCCTAATCCCGCTGGGGGACGGCAGTCTTCGCTTGGGCCGCATAGTGCGTTATCTTGTCAATATGTACTTCGCGGCATTTTCAACACTCCTGGTGGTAGCAGCAGCAGCAGCACCACTGATAGCCTTGGCCCAAACCGGGCCGTTGAGGGGTTCCCCGGCGACTGGACCAGGCTTTACTCAAAGTACAGCAGCGAACCCCTTATCGGGCTTGGCGCCCAACGCAACTTACGGCTCGGCGGCGGCTTCACAGACCGTAGAGAGCGGGTCAACCACAGCTTCTGGTGCGCAGGTATTGGCACCCGCCAAGGCGTTGCCAGCCAATGATTTGCGGTCTGTTTTGCAGTTTCAAAAGGCGCGCCTGCAGGAATCTGCCCAGGCCGAGCGTCATCTGACCACAGAGGAGCGCACCGCGTTGCGGCAACTGCTTCGCCAGCAGCGCGAGGGAACCTCGGCACCGTCTGCTTCCAATTGACCGAATAAGATCGGCGTTGGTTTGGTCTCGCTGTCTTGCGTTTCGTTTGCCTGTTTTTAGACCGGAGAATTCCCTTGAACACTTCTAAAGTGGCGGCAACGGTCGCGTCCTTCATTGATGTGGCCGCCACCCTGGCCGTTGCTGTCGCGCTGCTCTTTGTGGCGGGCACGGCCCAAGCGCAGCCGGGTGGCCCGCCACCGCCGCAAAACGTTGTGCAATTGGTCGCCACAGGGTCGGTCGAGGTGCAGCAGGATGTGTTGTCGATCAGTATGAACACCACGCGCGAAGCCGCCGACGCGGGCACGGTGCAAAACCAGCTCAAAGTCGCATTAGAAGGCGCGCTGGCCGAAGCAAAAAAAGCCGCCCAAGCGGGCCAGCTCGACGTGCGCACCGGCGCTTTCAGCCTGTACCCGCGTTATGGCCGTGACGGCAAGATCACTGGCTGGCAGGGCTCAACGGAGCTGGTCATCGAGGGCCGCGATTTTGCCCGCATCAGCGCCACAGCCGGGAAGATTCAGACTTTGACCATCGGCAACGTGAGTTTTGGCCTTTCGCGCGAGCAGCGATTGAAAGTCGAAGGCGAGGCCCAGGCGCAAGCGATTGAACGCTTCAAGGCCAAGGCGGATGGCATCGCAAAAGCCTTCGGTTTCAACAGCTACACCTTGCGTGAGGTCTCCGTGAACGCCAACGACCAGGGTTTCACACCGCGCCCGCGCATGATGGCCTTGGAAGCGCGCGCCGCCTCGTCAGAGGCGGCAGTGCCGGTTGAGGCAGGCAAAAGCACGGTGGTGGTTACCGTGGCGGGGTCTGTGCAGCTCAAGTAGCGACCGTTCAATCACTATGAATTTGGTAGCTGCCTATGCAAATAATTCGTGACCTAAAGCCAGATTTTTTTGAATAAATGCAAATTTGACGCCAATCAGCGTGCCGCCCACAACATGCCGCGCTGCAATATTGTTCGCATTTGCGGCAGCTTGAATTCAGCCGACACATGGCCCAGAGCGCTGTAAAACACCCGACCGCTGCCATAACGGCGTTTCCACACCACGGGCATCACCACGCCCTTCGTCCACGCCGCGTGTTCGCCGCTGAACGTGGTGGTGGCGAGCACCTCGTTGGCTGGGTCCACGTGCATGTAGTACTGCTCTGAGCGGTAGTCAAAGTCGCTGATTCCCTGCATGACGGGGTCATTCGGCTCAGAGATGTTCACCCGAAAATCGATGATGTTGCCGGGGTGCGCGACCCACTGGCCGCCGGTCATGAACTGGTACCAGATGCTGTCGCGAAAGGCGTCGCACATGCCGCCATGAAAGCCGGCCATGCCAACGCCGCCTTCAATGGCGGCGCAGAGTTTGAGGGATTCTTCTTTGGTGATGACCGACTGGGTGATGATGGGCACGATCAGGTTCAAGCGGGTCAGGTCTTGCCTGCCAAAGACGCTGTTGCTGCCGTCGCCATACGCTTCCACCTGGACGTCAAAACCGTCGCTCTCAAGCATCGCTTTGACAATGCCCGCGCATTGCTCGGGTTCATGGCCAGGCCAGCCGCCCCAGACGATCAAGGCATTTTTCATGTCGTTATCTTTCAGGAATTGAGGATTACAAAAGCGGTTGGCCAGGCCTGTACCCACGGGCCAGTTCGGTCGCAAGCGGCGCAGGGCGTTCGGGCCGGCTGATGATGTCAACCCGTTGCCCGGATTCGGATGACACATCAAACGCCAGCATCACCTCAAGCGCGTGCAAAGCCAGCGCGCCGTTTGAGCGATGCGGTCGATTTGCGCGGATGGCATGGGCCATGTCGGCTGCGCCCAGAATGCGGTAATTGCCATCGCCGTAGCCGAATTCAATCGCGTGCGCGGCCCAGTCTTCGCCGGGCTTGGCGACTTCAATCACACCGTCAAACCGGTTCGGGTCGGGCACCATCATGCTGGCCTCTGTGCCATACAGTTCAATCGGCGCGTGGCGGTGTTTGGGCACGTCAAAACTCATGGTGACGCTGACCACCGCGCCCTGGGCAAACTCCAACGTGCCCGCAACGTGGGTTGAGACTTCCACCGGAACCTTTTGGCCGAACAAAGGCTGGCTGGTGATGGTGCGCTCGGATATAGCGCGGCTAGAGACGCCGCTCACGCGCGCCACCGGCCCGAGCAGGTTGACGAGCGCGGTGATGTAATACGGCCCCATGTCGAGCATGGGCCCGCCACCGGGTGCGTAATAAAAGGCAGGGTTCGGGTGCCAGCGCTCATGCCCAGGGCACATGAAAAAGGCCGAACCACCAATGACTTGGCCAATCGCACCCGTGTCGATCAGTTTGCGGCAAGTTTGGTGGGCGCCGCCGAGAAACGTGTCTGGCGCCGAGCCCACGCGCAGGCCGTGCTGGTTGGCCGCGTCAAGCAGTTTTTTCGCGGCTGGCAAATTCAAGCCCAGTGGTTTTTCAGAATGCACATGTTTGCCCGCGCTGATGGCTTGCAGGCCGACTTCAACGTGCGCTGAGGGGATTGTCAAATTGACGACGATTTCGATTTGCGGATCAGCCAGCAGATCGGCCACGCTGGTCGACTTCAAACCAAACTGATCGGCCCGTGCTTGGGACGCGGCGGGGTTGAGATCAGCCAACGCGCGAATGTCGAGAATCGGGAAATGTTTGGCCGCCAGCAAATAGGCTTCGCTGATATTGCCGCAGCCGATGATGCCCACGCCCACTCTTTTGATGTCAGTTGTCATGTAATTAGTCCCCTATCCTTTGACCGAGCCCGCTGTCAGCCCCGCCACGATGTGTTTCTGCGCCGCGAAAAATATCAACACGGCTGGCAGGATGGTCAGTGTGATGAATGCCAGCACGAGGTGCCAATCGGTAGAAAACTCCCCCTGGTAAGCCATGATGCCCAGCGGCCACGGGTAAGCGGCGTCGCGGTTCAGCACCACCAGCGGCAACAAATAGGCGTTCCAGCTGTGTACAAACACGATCACCGCCACCGTGGCCAAAATCGGGCGCGACAACGGCAAAACGATGTGCCAGAAGAACTGGAAATAGCCGCAACCGTCGACCACGGCGGCATCAAACAATTCCTCGGGCAATTGCTTGAAGTAATTGTGAAACAGCAAGATGCTGCTGGCCAGCCCGAAGGCCACTTGCGGCAGCACCACGCCCCAGTAGGTGTCCAGCAGGCCCAAGTCACGTACCTTGATGAACAGCGGCAAGATCGCCGTGGCAGCGGGAAACAAAAGGCCCAAAAGCAAATAGTTGAAGAGAAAACCCGAGCCCATGAACCGGATATGCACAAACACGAACGCGGCCATGGCCGAGACCACCACGGTGATGAACACCGTGAGCGCCGCGATCACGGTGGAGTTCCACATCATTCCCCAGTAACGTTTGCCGGAGAAGATGTCCCAATAATTTTTCCACTCCCAGACGCTTGGCAACCCAAACGGGTTGACGCGCAATTCGCCCAGGGTTTTGAAGCCGCCCAGGGCCGTTGCCAGCAGAGGCACCAACACGATTGCTGCGACCAGGCACAACACGCCGTACTGCAGCACGTCACGGCTCAGGTGCTGAAGCGGTTTTGATGCCCGTTCAGTTGCCATCGCGCATGACCATGCGTTTGTAGAAAAACGCGAATGTGACGCAGATCAGAAAAATCACCACACCAATCGCGCTTCCAAAGCCGATCTGCATTCGGGTGATGCCGTAGTTGTAGAGGAAGCTCACCATGGTTTGGGTGCTGTCAAACGGCCCGCCTTTGGTCAGCGGCATGATCAGGTCAAACAATTGCAACGACCCCAGAATCGCAAAAAACACCGACAGTTTGATGGTGGAGCCCAACAGTGGAAACGTGATGTTGGTGAAGAGCTGCCAGCGCGTGGCGCCGTCGATGCGCGCCGCTTCGTAAAGGTTGCGGTCGATCTGCTGCAAGCCGGCGATGTAGAGCACCATGTGAAAGCCGAAATATTTCCAGACGATGACCACCAGAATCGCGGCCATGGCAAAGTCTGGGTCTGCCAACACGTGCGGCGCGTTGCCGAGGGTCGCATTCCAGATTTTGGCGAGCAGGCCGTAGTCGCCGTCGTAGGCGAAGCGCCAGATCAAGCCGGCCGCGATTTCTGCCAGCACATAGGGCAGGAAGAAGATCAACCGGAAGGTGTTGGTGCCCGCCAGCCGCTCTGACAACAGCACCGCCATCGCCAGCGCCAACGGCAGCTGGATCAACAGCGACACTGCAATGATCAGGCCATTGTTGAACAGCGCCGTTCGAAATGCCGGCGTTTCAAACAGGCGCTGAAAATTCTTCCAGCCGACAAATTCGGTGGGTGTGCCGTAGCCGTTCCAGTTGTAGAAGCTGTACCACGCTGCTTCGCCCATGGGCAGGGCGACAAACAGCGTAAACAACATCAAGGCGGGCGGCAACAGCAGCCAAATGGCGGCGCCAGTGCCGCTGATTTTTTTCACGCGGGCGCGGTTCCTCGGCAAGCAGCCAATATCAGTTGGCCTGTTTCCAAGCGGCCTGCACAGCCGCGGCAGCGTCAGCCGGTTTGATTTTGTCAGCGGCGATGCCCTGAGAAATGTCGTTCACTACCGCGCCCACCGAGGCGCCGAGCATCTGGTCGTAATACACCTGGTGGTATTTGGCACGGCCGACATTTTCTGCCAGCATGCGCAAAACCGGGCGTTTGATGGCTTCGGTGCTGCCATTCACCACCGGAAGGTAGAGCCCTTTCTCGGCAGCGATTTTCTGGTTGCTCAATTCAGAGAAAAAGCGCAAAAATTCTGCCGCTTCTTTGGGTGAACCTTTGGTGACGAGCCAGCCATTCATGCCGCCCAAGGTGTCAGACGGGTCGCCCTTGCCGCCTGTGACCGTGGGGAAGGCGAACCAGCCGAGTTTTTCGTCTGGAATGCCGATTTTGTCTGCCGAGTTGGCCCGCATCGACCCCAACATGCCATTGAGTTGCAGGGCCATCGCGCCCTTGCCATCGCCGAACATCCCGGCCGATTGCGGGAAGGTGGTGGCCAGATAACCGTTTTGGAAAGGTTTCAAATCAGAGAGCTGCTTGAGCATGTCGCCCGCGCGCACAAAGGTGTCCTCGGCAAACCCTTTGCCGTCACCGCGCAAAGCGGCCTCAAACGCCGGTTTGCCGCCAATGCGAATCGCCAGATGCGACCAGTAAAAGTGCAGGGGCCATTTGTCGCCGCCACCGGTGATGATGGGTGTGATGCCTGCTGCCTGGAGCTTCTTGACGGAACCCAAGAGGTCGTCCCAGGTCTTGATGGCGGCGCTGTCAACGCCGGCCTTGGCGAAAAGGTCTTTGTTGTAGAAAAAACCGACTTGCGCCGTTTGGAACGGCACCCCGACAATTTTTCCGTCGAGCGTGAAACTTTGGATGGCGGATGGGATGAAGCGCTCTTTCCACTGCGCATTCATGGGCGAGGTGATATCTTCAATCACCCCCGCCTTGACCTGCTCGCGCATGACGCCGCCGCCCCAGCTGTAAATGATGTTGGGCCGCTCGGGCGATTGCAGCAGCGTGGTCAACTTGGCCTTGTAGGCTTGGTTTTCCATGTACTGCACGTCAATTTTCACACCGGGCTTGGTGGCTTCAAAACGCTTGGCCACATCGGCGTAAAACGCCTGAACATCAGGGTTTTGATCCACGTGCATCATGCGCACCGTGACCTGCGCCAGCGCCGGACTGATTGATCCGAGGCCAACACCGGCGACCGTCGCGACAGACAAAACCAGCTGCTTGAATTTCATGCTGTACCTCTTGTGTGAAATCTTTAGTTCGTCTGCAAAACTAAATGTTAATCGAGTGCGAGATTCCCATCGCTAGGGATTACCCGAAAAAGCTTGAAATTCCCGTTCCGCGTATTCAAAAAAATCAAAGTCGGCTGGCATGCCGGCACCCGACATGTCCTGGCAGGCCATGCCGACAAATGCACCCGTGAAATTGGCGGTGCCGGGCAGGGCAGCTTCGTCCGAGAGGATGCTGGCGTCAAACGGCTGCGCAATCCAGTTCCAATGCGCTTCGCCCTTCAAGCGCCAAGCGAAACGCAGGCGCTCCCTGTCCACCTCAACACGCAGTTGCACCGGCCTGCCAGCAGCAATGGCGATGGGCGCAGTGAACGCATCGGCGCTCATGTGGTTCGGCAAGGCCGACATTACCCGCAAGTGTTTGCCAAGCCCTTCGTCGTGTGAAATGTAGAAGTAGTGGAATTTCGACGCGCCGTAATAACAAACCAGCCCGGCCTGTTGCTGAAAATGTTCGGGCTCAAATTCGACGACGGTGGACGCGTGGTAACAATGCGCCTGCTGGCGCCGCGCCACCAAGGCTTGTTTGAAGTGGCTGCCGATGCTTTCGCGCCCGTACAGGCGCAAGTGGCCGGGGCGGGCGCTCAGGCTGAAGATTTCTTCGGGGTAGGGCGTGCGCAGCCATTGGAAAACAATTGGCAAATCAGGCAAATCAGGCGAATCAAAATCATGCCGCGCTGGCTCGGCCTTGAACGGGTGTTCCGCAAGCCTGGGGCCATCAACTTCAAGCTGCGACACGCCTTGGCCGTCGGCCGTGCGTAGCCAGTTGTCTACGCCCCACACCATGGGTTGAATGGCTGTTTCGCGCCCGAGTGTGCAAGCGCCGCGATTGGGCAGGGGCCTGCCGCACAGGTAGACCATGAAAGTCTGGCCGTCTTGCGTTTCAACCATGTCGGCGTGGCCCGCGCGTTGCAAGGGCGCATCTGGGCGCATCCGCGCGCTGATCACGTATTTGTCCGGGTGCAATTCGTAGGGCCCGTCGATGTTGCGGGAGCGCGCCATGGTGACCGCATGGTTCCAACTGGTGCCGCCTTCTGCCACGATCAAGTGGTAATACTCGTTGCGCTTGTACAGGTGGGGCGCTTCGGTGAGGCCCAGCTCGGTGCCTTTGAAAATGTTGACACGTTCTCCGATGAGTTTTTGCGAATGGACAGAATATTCTTGCAACACAATGCCGGCGAAACGGTTGTTGCCTGGGCGATGGTCCCAAAGCTGGTTCACCAGCCACTTGCGGCCATCGTCGTCGTGAAACAGCGAAGGGTCAAACCCGCTGCTGTTGAGGTAGACCGGGTCTGACCAGTCGCCATCGATGGTGTCGCAGGTGACGAGGAAATTGTGAAAATCACGCATAGAAGCGCCGCCCGCCGAACCTGAAGACGAGGTGCGGCCATAACGCTTCACATCCGTGTAGATCAGCCAGAATTTGCCGTCTGAATGCGACAAACACGGCGCCCAGACGCCGCAAGAATCTGGGTCGCCCAACATGTTGAGCTGGCTGGCGCGATTCAGCGGCCGGGTGATGAGTTGCCAGTGTTTCAAATCCCGCGAATGGTGGATCTGCACGCCCGGAAACCACTCGAAAGTGGACGTGGCGAGAAAATAATCGTCACCCACACGGATGATGGACGGGTCGGGGTTGAAGCCCTTGAGGATGGGGTTCTGTATTTTCATCGCGGCACCTGTTGGTTGGTGTGGGTGTTATGCCATTTCCAAATCATTTGTGAACTAGGCGCGCCGGCGAAGACAGTGCTCTAGCACGGCTAGGAGGCACAACAACGTTCACGAATGATTTGGAATTGGAATTATTGGGCGACCCAGCCGCCGTCCATGTTCCAGGCTACGCCGCGCACGTTGTTCGCCGCCGCAGAGCAGAAAAACACGGCGAGTTCGCCCAGTTCTTCGGGTGTGGTGAATTGCAGCGAAGGCTCTTTTTCAGATAACAACTGTTTGCTGGCCGCATCTACAGAAATGCCTTGTGCGGCGGCTTTGGCATCAATCTGTTTTTGCACCAGCGGCGTGAGCACCCAGCCGGGGCAAATTGCATTGCAGGTCACGCCGGTAGTTGCGTTCTCCAAAGCGGTCACTTTAGTGAGGCCCACAATGCCGTGTTTCGCCGCCACGTAGGCTGACTTTTCTGGCGAACCAACCAGGCCATGCGCCGAGGCGATGTTGATGATGCGGCCCCACCCTTTGCCATTGTTGGCCGCCTTCATCGCAGGCAACGCCAGCCGCGTGGTGTGAAAGGCGCTGGTGAGGTTGATGGCGATCACCGCGTCCCACTTCTCGACGGGGAAGTCTTCAATTTTTGCCACGTGCTGAATGCCGGCGTTGTTGACCAGAATATCCACACGGCCGCCTTGAGCGCCATCTTTGCCACCAAATTGTGCGGCCGCAAAGGCCATCATCTCGGCAATCTCGGCGGGTTTGCTCATGTCGGCGCCGTGGTAGGCCACCTTTACGCCTAAGGCCGCGATCTCCGCCTTCGGCCCTTCCACATCGCCAAAACCGTTCATCACGATGTTGGCCCCCTGGCGCGCCAGCGCTTTGGCAATGCCCAAACCGATGCCGCTGGTGGAGCCGGTGACGAGTGCAGTTTTTCCCTTGAGCATGAAGCGTTCCTTTAATAACGTGAATGGATGACTTGAATGAAGTGCTTGAATTACGATAGGGCAAATTATCCAACCACCTGCAAAGTATTTTCACCATGACCGAGCCTCGCCTGAATTTTACCGATTGCCCCGATGCCAACGGCGGCCACCGCATGGCCTGGTGGGAGTGGGGCAACCCTGAAGCCGCTCATGTGATCGTCTGCGCGCACGGGCTGTCGCGCCAGGGGCGGGATTTTGATGTGTTGGCGCAAGCGCTGGGGCAGCGGGGTGGAGCCAGTGTGCGTGTGGTCTGCCCCGATGTCGTCGGCCGTGGCAAGAGCGACTGGCTCAAAGACCCGATGGGCTACCAAATCCCCAACTACGCGGCCGACATACTGGCCATGCTGGCGCAGCTTAAGCCTTCAAAGCTCGATTGGATCGGCACCAGCATGGGCGGTTTGATCGGCGTGGTGGTCGCCGGCCAGCCTGGTCTGCCGTTGCCAGCGCCGATTCAAAGGCTTGTGTTGAATGACGTTGGCCCCGTGATCCAGTGGGAAGCCTTGAAACGCATTGGCCTGTATTTGGGCAACGCGCCGCGTTTCGCCTCGCTGGAGCAGGCAGCGACGGCCATGTGGGCCATCTCGACCAGTTTTGGCCCGCACACCAAAGAGCAGTGGCTTGAGCTGTCGCGCCACATGGTCAAACCTGTGGGTGACGCTCAGGGCGGCGTTGCCTTGCATTACGACCCGGCCATTGCCTTGCCCTTCAAAACCATTACCAAAGAGTCTGCCGCAGCGGCCGAAGCAGCAGTTTGGAGTCTGTACGACAACATCCAGGCAGACACTTTGCTTGTGCGTGGCGCGGAGTCGGATTTGTTGACCAAAGACACCGCGATTCAGATGACGCAGCGCGGGCCCAAAGCCCGACTCGTCGAGTTTGAAGGCGTCGGGCACGCACCCACACTCATCGCCGCTGACCAGGTGAAAACTACCGTGGACTTCATCTTTTCGTGAGGGTTGATTTTCCGGTTTGTATTCGCCGTTGACAGTCCTGGCCCCGCCCCATGAAAACCCGCAACCCGCCCACCGGTGAACCCCCGCTGCGCCCCGAGCTGCTGGCAGCCACCGCCATCCAAGCGCCGGAACAGCGCGACGCAATCACCCGTGCCAGGGCCTTCGCCGAGCCGCTGATCGCCCAAGAGCAGCTCGACACCGGCGAAAACACCCTGGCCCACGCCGACGCGGTTGCCGCCATCTTGCAGCGCATCGGCAGCTCGCCCGAAATGCAGGCCGGCGCCTACCTGGTGTACGCCTGCGAGCACCTGAACAAGCCGCAGGACGTCATCTCCAAGGCGTTTGGCGACAACTTTGCGGCGCTGGCGGTAGAGACCAACAAACTTGTCAAAGTGCAACGCCAAGCCCGTGCGGCGCAATTGACGGCGCAAGCAATCGCGCAAAGGGCCACCGGCAGGCAGGCCGTGCCCCTGGCGCAAACCGCCGCGATGCAGGTGGAAAACGTGCGCAAAATGCTGTTGGCCTTTTCGCGCGACCTGCGTGTGGTGCTGCTGCGCCTGGCCTCGCGCCTGCAAACCCTGCGTTACTTCGCTGCGGCCAAGCTGACAGCGCCGCAAGCGGTGGCGCGGGAGTCGCTCCAGGTGTTCGCACCCTTGGCTAACCGGCTTGGCATTTGGGAAATCAAGTGGGAGATGGAAGACCTGGCTTTTCGCTTCCTGGAGCCCGAGGTGTACCGGCAGGTTGCGAAGTTGCTGGATGAAAAACGCGCCGAGCGGGAGCTGAATGTGCAGCAACTGCGCGAACACATCGAACGCGCGCTGGTGGGGCAGGGCATCGCCTGCACGGTGCAGGGGCGGCCTAAACACATCTACAGCATTGTCAAAAAGATGCGCGGCAAGTCGCTCGGGTTCGAGCAGGTGTATGACATCCGCGCGTTGCGGGTGGTGGTGGCGAACAATGAGAATACCGCCGACTGTTACGCCGCACTGAGCTGGGTACACAGCCATTTTCAGCCGGTGACGCAGGAGTTTGACGACTACATCGCCCGGCCCAAGAGCAACGGCTACCAGTCCTTGCACACCATCGTGCGTGAATATGCCCCCCACGCTCCACCACTGCGTGGGTCGCTCCCCCCCAAGGGGGCTGTCCCGCTTTGGGGCGGCCCGGCAGCGGGAGGTTCAAATGGCCCCCACGCTCCACCACTGCGTGGGTCGCTGCCCCCCGAGGGGGCTGTCCCGCTTTGGGGCGGCCCGGCAGCGGGACGCTCAGTCGGTCAGCCGATCGAGATCCAGATTCGCACGCAAGCCATGCACGACCATGCCGAACATGGCGTGGCGGCGCACTGGGCTTACAAAGAGGCGGGCGTGAAAGGCTACGCGGGCGTGCAAGCCAGCGGCGAATACGACGCCAAGATCGCCGTGTTGCGCCAGTTGCTGGCCTGGGAGCGTGATTTGTCGTCGGAAGGAGCGGTCAAGGCGCCGGGCCAGCAAGGCCTCTTTGAAGACCGTATTTACGTGCTCACTCCAGACGCCGCCATCGTCGAGCTGACCCAAGGCGCCACCCCGGTTGATTTCGCCTACAGCGTGCACACCAACCTGGGCCACCGCTGCCGTGGCGCGCGGGTCGATGGTGTCATGGCGCCGCTTAACACGCCCTTGAAAAACGGCCAAACGGTGGAGGTGACGGTCGCCAAAGAAGGCGGCCCCTCGCGCGACTGGCTTAACCCCGAGCTGGGGTTTCTCGCTGGCCAGCGCGCCCGCGCCAAGGTGCGCGCCTGGTTCAACGCGTTGGCGCACGACGAAACCGTGGCCAAAGGCCGCGACGCCGTCGAGAAGCTGTTGCAGCGTGAAGGCAAGACAGCCATCAAGCTCGATGAACTCGCGGCACAACTCGAATTCAAGTCAGCAGAAGATCTGTTTGACGCCGTGGGCAAAGACGAATTTTCACTGCGCACGATTGAGACCGCCTTGCGCCCGGCCGAGGTGGCCCCATCGTTCGACGACGCGCCCATCCTCAAAAAATCCAAGGCCGCTGACCCTTCTGCCAAAGGCGGCGTGCTGGTGGTGGGGGTGGGTTCGTTAATGACGCAGCTGGCCAAATGCTGCAAGCCCGCGCCGCCCGATTTGATTTGCGGCTTCGTCACCCGCGGCAAAGGCGTCAGCGTGCACCGGCTTGATTGCTCGAACCTGCGCGAAATGCGGGCGAAAAACGGCGAACGCGTGATCGAGGTGCAGTGGGGCGCCGCGCGCGCTGACGATGGCGCTTTGTACCCGGTGGACGTGAGCGTGGAAGCCACAGACCGCACCGGCTTGTTGCGCGACATTTCGGAGGTGTTCACCAAAGAAAAAATGAACGTTACCGGGGTGCAAACACAATCGATCAAAGGCACTGCCTGGATGACCTTTACGGTGGAGGTCCCGGACTCCGGAAAGCTGCAAAAAGTGTTGAGCAATGTCGCTGAGTTAAAAGGCGTTCAATACGCTAGAAGACGGTAAAAATGTGTAATTTATATACAATATTAGTATGATTTTAATAGCTTTTTACATAGGTTTTACGTGACTTAGAGGTCAATAAATTTCATAAAATGACCAACAATACATTTTTATGGCATGACTACGAAACCTTCGGCGTCAACCCCAGGCGTGATCGCCCTGCGCAATTCGCCGCCATCCGGACAGACGCCGCATTGAATGAAATCGGCCAGCCGCTGATGATTTACTGCCAGCCGGCCAACGACTTTCTGCCCGAACCCGAAGCCTGTTTGATCACCGGCATCACGCCGCAACTGTGCCTTGAGAAAGGCCTGCCGGAACACCAATTTGCCGCCACCATCGAGCGCGAACTGAGCCAGCCCGGCACCATCGGCGTGGGTTACAACACCATCCGGTTCGACGACGAAGTCACCCGTTTCATGTTTTGGCGCAACCTCATCGACCCTTACGCGCGCGAGTGGCAAAACAACTGCGGCCGCTGGGACTTGCTTGATGTCGTGCGCATGGCCTACGCCTTGCGCCCCGAGGGTGTCAACTGGCCGACAAAACCTGATGAAAACGGCCAACCTGGCGACCTCAAACCCAGCTTCAAGCTCACCGACCTTACCGCCGCCAATGGCCTCGCACACGAGAGCGCGCACGATGCTTTGAGCGACGTGCGCGCCACCATCGCGCTGGCGCGGCTCATCCGCACGCACAACCCCAAGCTCTGGGACTTCTGCCTGGCGCTGCACAAAAAGGAGCGCGTGGCACAAGAGCTGGGCCTGCCCGCGAGCCGCGAAAGCGCCAAACCGTTTTTGCACGTTTCGGGCATGTTCTCACCTGAGCGTGGCTGCCTGGCCGTGATGTGGCCGCTGGCCACACACCCTGTCAACAAAAACGAACTCATCGCCTGGGACTTGTCCGCCACCGACAGCAACCCGGTCGAACTGGCCACACTGAACGCCGAAGAGATTCGCCAGCGCATGTTCACCAAGAGCAGCGATTTGCCCGAAGGCGTGCGCCGCCTGCCCATCAAAACCGTGCACCTGAACAAGTCGCCCATGGTGGTCGGCAACCTCAAAACGCTCACGCCTGCGCAGGCCCAAAAGTGGCAAATTGACCTGGACGCGGCCATGCGCCATGCCGCTGCTGCAAGAGACTTGCCCGACATGGGCGCCATCTGGGCCAAAGTCTTCACGCGAGAGCCGCAAGGCCCGGTGGATGTCGATGAAGACCTCTACGGCGGCTTCATCGGCAATACTGACCGCAAACGCCTCAATGACCTGCGCAAACTAGACGGCCCGCAACTGGCGAAGGCGCGCAACGCGTTTGACGACCCGCGCCTGGAAGAACTGGTGTTCCGCTACCGCGCGAGAAACTTCCTCGCCTCACTCTCGCTCGAAGACGCCGCGCGCTGGGAGGAATATCGCGCCTCTAAACTGCTGGAAGGCGAGGCTGGTCACAAACCGGTAGACACTTACTTTGAAGAAATCGACCGCCTTTCAGAAGCTGCTGACGAACGCGGTGAAGCCATTTTGGGCGCGTTGTACGACTGGGCGGAGATGGTTGCGCCGGAGCGGTAAAGAATTGATTTTTTGGTATTATCGGCAATACCGTGAAAAAACCACCCGTCATCGTCATTGACACCAATGTTCTGGTGTCCGCGTTGCGATCCCGTTCCGGCTGGTCGTTTGATCTGCTGGCCAGGTTGGGCACCGGCCAGTTTGAGCATGTGATCACGGTTCCGCTGGTGATGGAGTATGAAGAGGTGCTGCATCGCCCAGGCATGGTGCCGCTTTCCAAGGCTGCCGTCGGTGATGTTCTGGACTACGTTTGCGCCAGCGGATTGCGGAAGCAGGTACATTTTTTGTGGCGTCCCAAGCTGGCCGATGTGCGGGACGACATGGTGCTGGAAGCCGCATTCAACGGAACCTGTGACGCCATCGTGACCTGGAATGTCCGCGACTTCGCTGCGGCCTCGGACATGGCCATCAATATCTGCCATCCAGACCAGTTTGTGAAACGTTTGAAGGAGCCCAAACCATGAGCGCATTGAGTGTCCGCCTCCCTGAGTCCCTGCATAAAAATGCCAAGGTCTACGCCGCGCAGGAGGGCGTTTCTGTCAACCAGTTGATCAGCACCGCGTTGGCTGAAAAACTCTCCGCGTTGGCCACTGAAGACTATTTGGCTTTGCGCGGCAAGCGGGGAAGCCGCAAGAAGTTTGACGCCGCGTTGGCCAAGGTGCCTGATGTTGTTGGTGAAGGCCTGGATCGCCGATGATGTGTAGTTGGGTTTGGTGGCCGGCAGTGTGGTGCTGCTTGTGGCCCACACCTGGATCTATGAGGACGATGGCACCGAGCATATTCGCATTGTTTCAGCGCGGCGCGCGACCGGGATAGAAAGGAAAACGTATGAACAAGGTACCTGATTCGGTTCGCAAAGAGCTGGCTGCTTTGGCTGCCAAGCCCGAGGATGCCATTGACTTTTCTGACCTGCCCGCCACCTCGCGCAAAGACTGGCAGGGCGCGGCGCGCGGCAAGTTCTACCGGCCCATCAAACAGCAGCTGACCGTGCGGGTGGATGCCGATGTGCTGGAATGGCTTAAAAGCCAGGGCAGCGGCTACCAAAGCCGGTTGAACGATATTCTGCGAAACGCCATGCTGGGTGCATCG
>JANOYE010000293.1:0-6575 GCA_031428695.1 Rhodoferax sp.
TGGTGCCCCAGGCATCCAGGTTTTCATCCAGCTGCGCCACCGTGGTGACGCCGATGATGGTGCTGGCCACGTGCCAGCGGGTATAGCAGAAGGCGAGCGCCATCTGCGTGGGCGTCATGCCGTTGCTTCGCGCCAGCGCGTTGTACAGGCGCGAGGCGTTGAGGGCCTCGTCGCGGCCCCAGCGCTGCTTGCGCACCGACTCAAACTTGGCAATGCGTGCGTCCATTGGCGCGCCTGGCCCGGCGGCGCCGCTCTCGTCGTATTTGCCGGTCAAGAGGCCAAAACCCAGCGGCGAATAGGGGATCGACGACACACCCAGCCGGTGGATGGTTTCGTCCAGCCCGTTGTCCATGGTGCGGTTGATCAGGCAATACGGGTTTTGCACGGTGGCAATGCGCGGCAGATTGTGTTGCTCGGCCAGGCGCACGAACTCGTGCACGCCATAGGGCGTTTCATTCGAGAGGCCAATGGCGCGGATCTTGCCGGCCTTGACAAGGCCGTCCAGCGCCTGCAGCTGCTCAAGAATCGGGGTGACGGGCACGTCCTTGGCGAGGTCGAAATACACCGCGCCAAAAGCCGCCACGTGGCGCACCGGCCAGTGGATTTGATAAAGGTCGATCACGTCGGTCTGCAGGCGCTTGAGCGAGGCGTTGCACGAGTCGACGATGTCCTGCTGAGTCACCTGGCTGCTGCCGTTTCGCACCCAATTCATGCCGCGCGAAGGGCCGGCGAGTTTGCTGGCCAGCACCACTTTTTGCCGTGCGCCGGGGCGTGTGGAAAACCAGTTGCCGATGATTTTTTCCGTTGCGCCATAGGTCTCGGCGCGGGTTGGCACCGAATACATCTCGGCGGTGTCGATGAAGTTGACACCCCGCTCCAGCGCCCGGTCAAGGATGGTGTGTGAAGTGGCTTCATCCACCTGCTCGCCAAAAGTCATGGTGCCCAGGCAAATGGGCGCGACTTGCAGGGCGCTTTGCCCGAGCTGGATGTTTTTCATGGTGTTTTGGCTTTGTTTTGAGGGATGCAACAGGTGACGAGTTTATGGGCGTTCGGCCATTTGCTTTTATGCCCGCGCGTTCTGCCGCGCCCGTTCTTCCTCCTGCAAGCGCAACACGCGGCGCTGCACCTTGCCGGTGGTGGTCATCGGAAGCGCATCGACAAACTCGATCTCTTTCGGGTATTCGTAGGGCGCGAGTTTGCCTTTGACGTGGGTTTGCAGTTCGGCGATCAGGTCGTCATCAAACTGACGTTCACGCTTGGCCGATTCTGCGCGCGCGGCCACAAAATCGGGCGACAGAACGACGTAGGCCTTGACGACGGCGCCTCGCGCGGCATCGGGCTTGGGCACCACCGCCGCGTTGGCCACCGCCGGGTGTTTGACCAGGCAGTTCTCCACCTCGCCGGGGCCGATGCGGTAACCCGCCGCTTTGAACATGTCGTCTGAGCGGCCCTGGTACCAGAGGTAACCGCCGGCGTCGCGCACCGCGATGTCGCCGGTGCGGCACCAATCGCCGGTGTATTTGGCTTTGGTTGCCGCTTCGTTGTTCCAGTAACCCAGGAAGAACACCGGATCCAGGTGGCCGTGGATGTCGAAGCGGTTCACCGCCACGTCGCCGGGCGTGCCCACAGCGCATTCGGTGCCAGCGTCGTCGATCACCTTGACGTTGTGGCCCGGATAAGGCCGGCCCATGCTGCCGGGTTTGGCGGGCCAACCGACGAAGTCGGGGCAATTTTTGGCTTCGCCGCTCTTCGAGAACGACGGGCCGCCCCTAGAAAAATTAGCCCCCTCGGGGGGCAGCGCAGTACGCGTAGCGACAAGCGTGGGGGCCATATCACAGTTGCCTACGACGTAATTGATTTCCGTCTGGCCAAACATCTCGTTGGGGCGCACGCCAAGTTGCTTTTCGCAGTAGTCAAACACGGCATCACCCACGGCTTCTCCCGCGCTCATGATGGCTTGCAGTTTGAGCTTGAACTGCTGGCGCACAGTTGCCTTCGCCGTGCCGGGGAAGGCTTTCATCATCGCCTTCAACGCTGTGGGGAAGATGAAGCTGTGGGTGACGGCGCAATCTTGCATCAGCTCAAGCGCCACGTCAGGGCTGAAACGGCCATTGAAGGCGACGATGGGGCGGCCGAAATAGAGCGTGGGCAGCAAGGCGTCCATCAAGCCCCCCGTCCAGGCCCAGTCGGCAGGGGACCAGAAGACGGCTTTGGTGGACTCATTGGCAGCGCCGTCAAACCCAAACCAGTTCTGGCTCGCCACAAAACCCGTCAAATTGCCGATCAACGCGCGGTGTGGGATCAAGGCGCCTTTGGGCGGGCCGGTGGTGCCGCTGGTGTAGATCAAGATGGCGGCGTCGTTCGCCAGGGTTTCGACCAGTTTGAACTCGCCCGGCGCTGCGGCCAGGGTCAAGGCAAAGTCGGCTGCGCCCGCGCCGAGGTTAGCCGCGTCACGCTCAGGAGCGCCGGCCACCAGGCAATCGCGCAAGAGCGGGCAACTGGCCCGCACGGCCTGCAAACCTGGCCAGGCCTCAGCGTCGCAAATGGCGGCGACGACTTGGCCGTCGTTCAGGCGGTATTCCAGGGCCTCGGGGCCAAAAAGCATCGAAAGGGGCATCGCCACCGCGCCCATTTGCAACACCGCCATGTAAGCCACGGCGGTCTCGAAACGTTGCGGCATGACGATGGCGACGCGGTCGCCGCGCTGCACGCCCCGGGCTGCCAACACGTTGGAAAGGCGGTTGGCCTGCTGCTGCAGCGCTTTGTACGAAAAGCTTAAGGTTTTTTGGCCTTCAAGTCTCGGTTTATATGCGTAGACAGCTATATTTTTGGAAGCACTTTTTTGCCCCGCCCAGCGCCCGCAACAGACCTCGGCGATGTTGAACCGCTCGGGCACCGCCCAGCGAAAGCCGGCGTGCAGGCTGGCGTAGTGGTCTGGGGTTGACGTGTTTTGCTTGTCCCTGTTTTGACTGACAGCCATGGCGCGTTTATCTATCATTGGCCAAATGTACCAAGCCCAGCGCATCCCCAAAAGCGAATTTGTCCCGATTCGCAACCTCACCTACCACACCCGTGTGTGGGGCGAACCCAACCCAGATCTGGCCCCGATGGTGCTGGTGCACGGCTGGATGGACGTGGCCGCGTCTTACCAGTTTCTGGTGGACGCGTTCTCAGACGCGTTTGCCAGTGGGCGGCAGATCATTGCGCCGGATTGGCGTGGTTATGGGCTCACGAGCGGTTACGGCCTCAATGCAGCAGACCCGCAAGACAACTACTGGTTCGCCGACTACCTGGCCGATCTTGATTTCCTGGTGGACCATTACGCCCCGGGCCAGAAGATTGACCTCGTCGGCCACAGCCTGGGCGGCAACGTGGTGATGCATTACGCCGGCGTGCGGCCGGAGCGCATTCGCCGCCTGGTCAACCTCGAAGGTTTTGGCATGCCCGTCATGCCGCCTGCAGACGCGCCCAAACGGCTGTCCAAATGGATGGACGAACTCAAGGGCTTTTACAAGGGCGAGATGGCGCTGCGGCCTTATGCCAGCGCCGACGGCGTGGCCCAGCGGCTGATGAAAACCAACCCACGCCTGGCCCGCGACGAGGCCGGCCGAGGCCGCGCCATTTGGCTCGCGCACCATTGGGCGATGGAAAACGACCAAGGCACCTGGGACATTCTGGGCGACCCGGCGCACAAAATCACCGGCGCGTTGTTGACGCGGGTCGAAGAAGTGCTGGCGCTGTACGCCGCCAACACTGCCCCCACGCTGTTCGTGGAGGCGCAAGACAATTCCATCGACGCCTGGCACCGCGGCAAATTCTCGCTGGCAGAGTTCCACCAACGCCTGAACACCGTGCCCAACCTCCAACGCGTGAAGATGGACGACTGCGGGCACATGTTGCACCATGACCAGCCCGAGCAATTGGCGAAATTGATCGAAGATTTTCTGGCCTGAAGGTGGCTCTGTGAACGCGGTTCAGCCCTTGCGCTGGCCCCGCGTGAGAAAATAGCCGGTTCGGCGCGCCACAGTGCACAGACAGTGCACGTTAAAGCGCCCTCCACATCTTCAAGGCTCATCTCATGGACGCAGAACGCATCAACCAAATCGGCACCCGGCTCACAGACTTGAGCGCCCGCACGCAAGAGTTACGGGGGTATCTTTGACTACCCTGCCAAAGCAGAGCGGCTAAGAACCGTCAACGCCTCGCTGGAAGACCCGAAAGTCTGGAACGACAGCAAACGCGCCCAAGAGCTGGGCAAAGAGAAAAAGTCGCTCGATGGCGTGGTCGGCACGCTCGACAAACTCACCAGCGAACTCTCAGACAACCTCGAACTCTTCGACATGTCGAAAGAGGAGGGCGACGAAGCTGGGCTGGTGACCATCGACGCTGAGGCCGCCAAACTCGCCGCCACCGTGGAGCAGCTCGAGTTCCGCCGCATGTTCAACAACCCGGCTGATCCACTCAACGCCTTTTTGGACATCCAGGCCGGCGCAGGCGGCACCGAAGCCTGCGACTGGGCCAGCATGCTGCTGCGCCAGTACCTGCGTTACGCCGAGCGCAAAGGTTTCAAAGCCACGTTGGAAGACGAAACGGCTGGCGACACGGCGGGTATCAAGGGCGCGACGATCAAGATCGAAGGTGAATACGCCTTTGGCCTCTTGCGCACGGAGACCGGCGTCCACCGCCTGGTGCGCAAGAGCCCGTTTGATTCATCCGGCGGGCGCCACACCAGTTTCGCCAGCGTGTTTGTCTACCCCGAGGTCGATGATTCGATCGAGATTGACATCAACCCGTCTGACGTGCGGGTAGACACCTTTCGCGCCAGTGGCGCAGGTGGCCAGCACATCAACAAAACTGATTCGGCCGTGCGCCTCACCCACTTGCCCACCGGCATCGTCGTGCAATGCCAGGACGGCCGCAGCCAACACAGCAACCGAGATGTCGCCTGGAAGCGCCTGCGGTCGCGGCTGTACGACTTTGAACTGCGCAAACAACAAGAAGCGCAGCAAAAACTGGAGGACACCAAAACCGATGTCGGCTGGGGCCACCAAATCCGCAGCTACGTTCTGGACAACAGCCGCATCAAAGACCTGCGCACCAACTACGAAACCTCGGCCACGCAGAAGGTGCTGGATGGGGATTTGGATCAGTTTATCGAGGCGTCGTTGAAGCAAGGTGTGTGAAATGGCTGCAAGAAGTTCAGCAATTGGTTTGGCGGAAGTTTCTGCGAATCCGTTGGAACGGTACGTCATCGAATATCTCGCAACCCATGCTCAATAGTTGGGGCCAAAGTCCTGTTTCCGAACCTTGCGAAGGCGGGAGGGAAACTCTGTGTTGAAGAATTTCAATTTGCCCTTCGCAAGTTGGAAGCCGCGCAGTTGGAGGATTTGCTTTGCATCTATTCAAAGCGGATTAACGCCCTGTCGTCCACCGATTGGATCCGAATAGATCGGGATAGACGAGGGACATGATTCACATTCAAAATTCCAAGGCGCGTCATAGAGGCGCTGGCCGCCCACGCGCAATCACCGTTCACAATGTTAAAAAACTTATGAATTCGAATTTTCTGGAGACTTTGAATGTTGCTATTTCGTGATGGTGAGGGCGCCGCTGCGGTGACGCGCCGGGAAGACTACGCTGCTCCGGCCTGGTTCATTGAGACTGTCGATCTCACCTTCGACCTTGATCCTGCCAAAACCCGCGTGCTGAACAAAATGCGCCTGCGCCGCAATCCTGGCGTGGTGGCTCAGGCTTTGCGCCTGGACGGCGAAGACCTGAACCTGGCGCGCGTGCTCGTCAATGGCCAGGGCGCCTCCTTCAAAATCGACAACAACCAGTTGGTGCTGGAGAACCTGCCTGAAGGCAGTGACGCAATTGATCTGGAAATATTCACCACCTGCAACCCGGCAAAAAACACCAAATTGATGGGTCTGTACGTCAGCAACGACTCGTTTTTCACGCAGTGCGAGGCCGAAGGGTTCCGGCGCATCACCTACTTCCTGGATCGCCCGGACGTGATGGCCCTGTACAGCGTGACGCTGAAGGCCGACAAAACCAAATACCCGGTGTTGCTTTCAAACGGCAACTTGGTCGAGCAAGGCGACTTGCCCGGCGCCGAGAACGCAGGCCGCCACTTCGCCAAGTGGGTTGATCCGCACAAGAAGCCGTGTTACCTGTTCGCGCTGGTTGCAGGGCAACTGGTCTGCCGCGAGCAACGCGTCAGGTCGCGCGCCGGCAAAAACCATCTGCTGCAAGTCTACGTGCGCCCTGGCGATCTGGACAAAACCGAACACGCCATGAACTCGCTGATGGCCTCCGTCGCCTGGGACGAAGCGCGTTTCAACCTGCCGCTTGATCTGGAGCGTTTCATGATCGTCGCCACCAGCGACTTCAACATGGGCGCCATGGAGAACAAAGGCCTGAACATCTTCAACACCAAATACGTGCTGGCGAGCCAGGCCACCGCGACCGATGTTGATTTTTCCAACATCGAAAGTGTGGTGGGCCACGAATACTTCCACAACTGGACGGGCAACCGCGTGACCTGCCGCGACTGGTTTCAGCTCTCGCTCAAA
>JANOYE010000294.1:0-2526 GCA_031428695.1 Rhodoferax sp.
TCTGCACCAGCGCCTCATCACGCTGGCCAAAGACGTCTTCGGGTTGCAGCACGAGGCTGGTGGCGAAGCCCTTGGCCTGGCCGTCCAGCGCCGCTTCGATTTTTGGGAAAGTGTTGTCGTAACCGCCATGCAGGTAGGCCATCGGCTCCTTGGCCTCGTCGATGACGCGGCCCAGCGAGTCTGAAACCTTGTAGCTCAGGGTGACAACGGTGTCTTTGGTGATGTTCATGCGCGCATTCTCTCCCACGTATTCGGCGTGGGCATGGGCGTGATATGCGGGAAAACCCTATACTGCACTGCACAAAAGTGCCAAACCCGGTGCCAGGAAATTCCTATGACTCAAAATGTAATTGAGAGCAGGGTAGATGCTGCCACGGACGACGTTTCCCGGGCGGCGGATGCCAAGCGAGACTTGCCGCTTCGCCAGGCGCCGCTTGACCTGGGCGACGAAACAAACAACCTTCGCATCAACCTCGCCTTGCAAGGTGGTGGCGCACATGGCGCGTTCACTTGGGGCGTGCTGGATGCGCTCTTGGAAGACGGCCGCGTCGGTTTTGAAGGCTTGAGCGGCAGCAGCGCCGGAGCCATGAATGCCGTGTTGGTGGCCCAAGGCTGGCTGCAGGGCCAAACGCAAGAAGGCCCGGGCGGTGAACGTGAGGGCGCTCGCCGAGTCCTTGCCGACTTCTGGAACGGCGTCGGCCAACCCATTCCACCCGGTCTGGTGGCGCGGGGCATGGGCGACACCTTCAACATGCTTCCTGCGAGTCGCTGGATCACTCACTGGGCCGGTTATTTCTCGCCCGCTGAGCTCAACCCGTTGGCGCTGAACCCGCTGCGCACTTTGCTCGAGCGCCTGGTGGACTTCGGGCGCCTGCGCACGCACAGCCCGTTCAAACTCTTTGTTGGCGCCACCCAGGCCAACACCGGCAAATTGCGGGTGTTCCGCGAGCACGAGATGAGCTTGGATGTGCTGATGGCTTCGGCCTGCCTGCCGCGACTGTTCACCCCGGTTGAAATTGAAGGGCAGCCGTATTGGGACGGCGGTTACAGCGCCAACCCGCCGGTTTCGCCGTTGTTCTACGACTGCGACTCGGAAGATGTGTTGCTGGTGTTATTGAACCCGCTCCAACACGAAGCCACACCACGCACGGCGCAGGAGATCGACACACGGCTGGGCGAAATTGCCACCAATGCCAATTTCATGCGCGAAATGCAACTGTTTGCCAAGGTGGCCGCGTTCACCCGCGCCGACGCGCTTCGAGATGACAACTTCGCAGCGCGGCTGCACCAGACCCGGTTTCACATGATCAATGCGAACGAACTGGACAGCCTGCAGCGATCCGACACCAAAGCGCTGGCACACGCGCCATTCCTGCAATTGCTGCACAGCCAGGGCCGTGAGCGGGCCCAAACTTGGCTCGCCGAACACCATGGCGACATCGGGCGGCGATCAACCATTGACATGGACCGGTTGTTTGGCCAGTGAGCGAACGCTGTTGGGCTGCGCAGCGGTGTGATCGCATGAACGGGAATCAGCCAGGCCGCTTGTCGTAAAGCCTGGCCGGGCGCCGCTCGCCCCACAAGTCGATCCATGCGGTTGTGCCGCTGAGCGGCTGGTTTGCTGCATTGCCGCGCACGTAGCCCAAGCCCACACACGCGCTGGATTTGGGGCTCCAGCCCGCGCTGGAGAGCTCGCCGACCGACTCACCATCGAGAACGATTGACTCGCCACCCCAGATGTAGTCGTCACCTGAATCCAGCACCACCGTCACCAACTTTTTGCGCAGCGGCTGGCCTTGCTTGGCAATGAGCGAAGCTTTGCCAATGAAATCGGCCGGTTTGTCGAGTTTCACGGCATAAGTCAAGCCCGCTTCAAACGGTGTTTCATCCGGCCCCAGCTCGGCTCCCCAGGCGCGGCGGCCCATTTCGATGCGCAGGGCATCGAGCGCGAAATAACCGGCGTCTTTCAAGCCAAGATCCTGCCCGGCCTCCTGCAACGCCAGGTAAACATGCCGCGTCATCTCCACCGGCACATACAGCTCAAAGCCCGGGCCGCCCACATAACTCATGCGCGCTGCGCGCACACGGGCCAGGCCCAGATCAATCAATTTTGTGTGGGAGAACTTCAAGCCTTGGGGCGAAAGATCCTCGGGGCTCACCCGCGCCAGCAACTCGCGCGCCTTGGGGCCCATGACTGACAACACGCTGTACAGCGGCGAGACGTCAGTCAAGATGGCGTGTTCGTTTGGCGTGATGTGGCGGGATATCCAGTCGAAATCACGCGTGGTTTGCACACTGCCGGTGATGATGAGGAAACGTTCGCCCATTGAATTGGGCTGCTGGCGGATGATGGTGAGATCGCTTTCAAAACCGCCGCGTTCATTCAGCATCGCGGTGTAGACCATTTGGTTGGCGGGCACGTCCATTTCGTTGGCGCACAGGCGTTGCAATACCGCCAGCGCATCACGGCCTTGCAGCAGGAGTTTGCTGAAGCTGCTTTGGTCGTAAATCGCCACGGCTTCGCGG
>JANOYE010000295.1:0-36043 GCA_031428695.1 Rhodoferax sp.
AAGCGGCTTGAAAACGTGCGTGGCGTCGGCTCCGTCACCGTCGTGGGCGGCACCAAACGCGAGATCAATATCTACCTGAACCCGCAGGCGCTGGAGTCGTTCGGCATCACGCCCGACCAAGTGGTGGCAGCCGTGCGCAACGAGAACCAAGACTTGCCACTGGGCGCGATCCGCTCGACCGAGCAGGAAAAAATCATCCAGATTGACGCCCGCATGCAGCGCCCGGAAGACTTCGGCAAGATCATCGTGGCCCGAAAAAACGGCTCGGCCGTGCGTGTGTCGCAAATCGCCAAAGTGTCAGACGGTGCGCAGGAGATTGAAACCCTGGCCCTGTACAACGGCCAACGCACCTTGCTGATGAGCGTGCAGAAGTCTCAAGACGAAAACACCATCCAAGTGGTGGACGGCTTGCAAAAAACCCTGGCCGACATGAAAGCGCAGCTGCCGCCTGGTGTGCGGCTGGAGCAAATTGTCGACGGCTCGCGGCCAATCCGCGTGTCGGTTGAAAACGTGCGGCGAACGCTGTTTGAAGGCGCGGCGCTCACCATCTTGATCGTTTTCTTGTTCCTGAACTCCTGGCGCTCCACCGTCATCACCGGCCTCACGCTGCCGATTGCCATCATCGGCACCTTCCTGTTCATGAACCTGTTCGGGTTCACCATCAACAACATCACCTTGATGGCGCTCTCCTTGTGTGTTGGCCTGTTGATTGACGACGCCATTGTGGTGCGCGAAAACATCGTGCGCCATGTGCAGATGGGCAAAGACGCCTACACCGCCTCGCTGGACGGCACGCAAGAGATCGGCCTGGCGGTGCTGGCCACCACCTTCTCCATCGTCGCGGTGTTTTTGCCGATTGGTTTCATGGGCGGCATCATCGGCAAGTTCTTCCACGAGTTCGGCATCACCATCGTGGCCGCCGTGTTGATCTCGATGTTTGTCAGTTTCACCCTGGACCCAATGTTGTCGTCAATCTGGCACGACCCGAGCATTGAGGGCTTGGGCCGCAAGGGGCCGCCCGTCACCTGGTACGACAAAACGATTGGCCGCGTCACCGGCTGGTTTGACCGCGCCACCGAGTCGCTGGCCGACAGTTACCAAGCCATTCTGCGCTGGGCGCTGGTGCACAAGCTCAAAACCGTGTTCCTGGCGATTGCGATTTTCGCCGCCAGCGTGGCGATGGTGCCGCTGTTAGGCACCGAGTTCGTGCCTAAGGGCGATTTCTCAGAAACGTCGTTGAGTTTCAATACGCCGGTGGGATCGTCCCTGGAAGTCACGGAGGCCAAGGCGCGCCAAGTGGAAGCCATCATTCGCGAATTTCCCGAAGTGCGTTATACGCTCGCAACCATCAACACTGGCAACGCGCAGGGCAAAATTTACGCCAGCATTTACGTGCGCCTGACCGATCGCAAAGACCGCAAACTCGGTGTGAACGAGATGTCGGTGATTTTGCGGGAGCGCCTCAAACAGGTTCCGGGCATCACCGTCACCCATGTGGGATTGTTGGACACCGTCGGCGGCAACAAACAAATCACTTTTTCGATCTTGGGGCCAGACACTGCCGAGCTGGAGCGGCTGACCAAACTGGCAATTGCCGGCGTCACGCCGATTGCTGGCTTGGTGGATCTTGATTCCAGCGTCAAACCCAACAAACCCACTTTAGAGGTGGAGGTTATGCGCGACGCCGCTTCCGACCTGGGCCTGTCCACGGCGCAAATCGGCGCGGGCTTGCGCACTCTGGTGGCCGGCCAAACCGTGGGCAATTGGCGCGCACCGGACGACCAAACCTATGACGTCAACGTGCGCCTGGCGCCGCAAGCCCGCAACAGCACCCAAGACCTCGCCCGCCTGCCCTTCGCCATGGGCAACAACGCCGACGGCAGCAGCCGCGTCGTGCGTTTGAACCAGGTGGCGCAAGTGAAGGAATCCACCGGCCCGAACCAAATCAACCGGCGCAATTTGACGCGGGAAGTCTCGCTCACAGGCAACGTCTCGGGCCGCTCGGCTGGCGAAGTCTCCGCCGACATCAAGACCGTGATGGACAAAATCGCCCTGCCACCGGGCTACAGTTACCAGTTCAGCGGCTCCACCAAAGACATGGCGGAGTCTTTCGCCTATGCCATCTCGGCGTTGACGCTGGCGATTGTGTTCATCTACATGATCCTGGCCAGCCAGTTCAAAAGTTTCCTGCAGCCCTTGGCCCTGATGACCGCCTTGCCCTTAACGTTGATCGGCGTGGTGCTGGCGCTGATGATGTTCAACTCCACCTTGTCCATTTTTTCCGTCATCGGGGTGGTCATGTTGATGGGCTTGGTCACCAAAAATGCAATTTTGCTGGTTGATTTCGCCATTCGCTCGCGCGAGCCGCATTTGAACGATGCGGGCGTCATCGTGCCCGGCCTGCCTCGCCACGAAGCGCTGCTATTGGCCGCCAAGGTGCGCCTGCGCCCGATTTTGATGACCACACTGGCGATGATTTTCGGCATGGTGCCGCTGGCCTTTGCCTTAACGGAAGGCTCGGAGACGCGCGCTCCCATGGGCCAGGCGGTGATTGGCGGCGTCATCACGTCGTCGCTATTGACCTTGGTGGTGGTGCCGGTGGTGTATTGCTACATGGACGACCTGGCGAATTGGTTCAAGCGCTTGTTTGCTGCCCGCGCCAGGGTGGCGACGGCGGCAACGTAAAATTCCGAGCGCTAATGACAGCGAAAGTGAAAGTCAATCTGGAGTTAATGAGATGAATTTGGAACAAGCCCGCTTCAACATGATTGAGCAGCAGATTCGCCCGTGGAATGTGCTGGACGCCCACGTGCTGCATTTGCTGGCCGTGGTCAAACGCGAAGATTTTGTGCCCGTGGCGCACAAGGCCCTGGCGTTTGTTGATATGGAAATCCCGCTGCGCGGCAGCTTCGAGGAAGCCACCCGTCTGGGCCAAACCATGCTCGCGCCGCGCGTGGAAGCGCGCTTGTTGCAAGACCTGGCCGTGCAAAAACATGAAAAGGTGCTTGAGTTTGGCGCCGGTTCTGGCTACATGGCCGCGTTGCTGGCCCACCGCGCGCAGCGGGTGATTTCGCTGGAAATCGAGCCTGAGCTGGTGGAAATGGCCCGCGCCAACCTGCAAAAAGGCGGGATTCACAACGCCGAAGTGCGTTTGGGTGATGGCTCGAAAGGCGCGCCCGTGGAAGGCCCGTTTGACGTGATTTTGCTCAGCGGCTCAGTGGCCGAAATTCCGCACAACCTGCTGGCCAGCTTGAAAATTGGCGGCCGCCTGGGCGCCATCGTGGGCGACGAGCCGGTGATGCGCGCAACTTTTGTCACTCGCACCAGCGAAACCGGTTTCAGCACCATCGAACCTTGGGACACGGTGGCGCCAAGGCTGCTGAACTTCCCCGAACCCTCCCGCTTCACGTTTTGAAGTCATCGCGTCCTGATATCGACCGCGCTCCTGCATGATCCCCCAACTTCGTCCGGCCCAACTCGCCCACTGGTTTGAGTCCAACAAAACGCAGGGCCTGCCGGTGCTGTTGGATGTGCGAGAACCCAAGGAGCTGGCCACAGCAAGCGTTGCGCCTGGCGCAGCCTTTGAACTGGTCGCCATGCCCATGAACAGCGTGCCCGCCCGCTTGGCCGAACTCGACACCAGCCGCCCGGTGGCGGTGTTGTGCCATCACGGCGCCCGCAGCCAACGGGTGGCCCAATTTCTGCAAGCCCAAGGGTTTGGGCAAGTGGTGAATGTCGCTGGCGGCATCGACGCCTGGGCGACTGAAGTCGATGCAGGTGTGGCGCGTTATTGACAGTGTCACACCACTTCTCGATTGTGATTGCGCCACAAGCTCACGGGATGGCGTCGTTTTTCACTCGCTTTTTGGTAGCAACCTGATAAACTGCTTTGACCTCTGAGACGCCCCTCGCTTCACCAGTCCAACGCTTTGCCAGCCCATCGCACTGTCCGCCCATGATTTCTATGAACTATTCCCGTTGCTTTGCCGCCATGCTCGCCGCCTTCTCTGCGCTGGCACTGCCTGCTCAGGCACAAAGCCTGGTTGAACTGTATGAGATGGCGCGCACCTCAGACGCCGCCTACCTGTCGGCCAAGGCGCAAGCCGACGCCAACTTGGCCCGTTCCGAGCAAGCCCGTGCTGGCCTGCTGCCTTCAGCCGCCCTTTCGGCAAGTGCGTCACAGTCTTACGTGGCGGTGGCGCCGTCCATCGGGCCCAGCTCTGATCGCGGTTTTGGCACCCAACAATTCGGCATCAACGGCAGTTACCCGCTTTACCGCCCGGCCAACCAGGTAGCGTTTGACCAAGGTCAGAAATTGCTGGAACAGTCAGAAGCGCAACTTGCCGCTGCTGACCAAGACTTGATGGTGCGCATCAGCCAGGCCTACTTTGATGTGTTGGCGTCGCGAGACAGCTTGACCTTTGTACTGGCACAAAAAACGGCGGTGGCCGAACAACTGGCTGCCGCCAAACGCAATTTTGAAGTCGGCACCTCCACCATCACCGACACCCGCGAAGCGCAGGCACGTTACGACCTGGTGATTGCCCAACAATTGGCGGCCGAAAATGACTTGCTGGTAAAACGCTTGGCCCTTGACCAGGCCATCGGAAAAACCGACGTCGTGCCCAAACCCGTGGCCTTGCCGTTGACTCTGCCCGCACTGCTGCCCGCTGACGTCAATACCTGGGTGCAACAGTCTGACCAGAACCACCCTAGCTTGCGCCAGTTGCGCACCGCGCTGGACGTGGCTGTGCTGGAAACCGCTAAAGCCCGCGCTGGCGAAAAACCCACGGTTGATGTTGTTGGCAACTACGGCATGATCCGCAACGACGGCGGCAGCAGCACGGCCAACATCGGCTCCTGGGTGAATTCGGCCACGGTGGGCATTCAGCTCAATATGCCGCTTTACACCGGCAACGCCACGCAAAACCGCGTCAAGGAAACACTGGCCCTGGAAGAAAAAGCGCGGGTCGATTTAGACGGCGCCAAACGCGTCGTCGCCCAAAACGTGCGTACCGCCTATTACGGCGTGTTGTCAGGGCAAGGCCAAGTCAAGGCGCTGGAAGCGGCGGAAGCGTCGAGCCAAAGCGCGCTAGAAGCCAACCAGCTCGGTTACAAGGTCGGCGTGCGCATCAATATCGACGTGCTCAATGCGCAAAGCCAGTTGTTTCAGACCAAAAGAGACCTCGCCAAAGCCCGGTACGACGTGCTGGTCGGTGGCCTGCGCCTGCGCCAGGCCAATGGTTCGTTGGCACCCGGCGACCTCATGGGCGTGAACGCATTGCTGGTGAAATAGACCCCCACGGTCGCTCACTTCGTGTAGCTCCCTGCCCCCCAAGGGGGCCGCATTTTTGCTTGGGACGGCCCGGCGCAAAAACTTCTCCCCCACGGTCGCTCACTCCAACACGCCCCACTGGCGTAAAAAATAACGCGTCATACCGGCAAACGGCTGGTCGTCGCGCGCGGCTATGGCCAGGCGGGTGCGGGCCTGTTGCCGAACCGCCTCGGTGCGGGCCTCCTGCACCACCAGGGCCAGGCTGAAGACCCGGTCGTATTGCGGAAACCGCATGCGTTTCAACTCCTCGCGGTTCAGTCCCAGCATCTTTTCGCAGGCTTTGACGGCGACTTTTGAGGCGCTGCTGCCGGGCACTGGCACTATGGTCACTTCCTGGTTGATTTCGTCCACCTTCCACGCCAAGAGCGATTCCGGCAGTTCCAAATACGGATGCGGCAAAGACGCCTTTTCGCCCTTCCATAACGCCTGCAGCGATGCCTTGGTGCTGGTGGCTGGGTCTGGGCACAACTGGGCGACGAGGCGTTCCAGCACGGCCTTCGCCGGGCGCTTGGCAGGCAGCGGCACCGGGGTGGTGATTTTGGGGCCGCGAATCTCAAACGCGTCGCCTTTAAAGGCCTGGTTGCACATCTGGCAGGCATAGGCGTAGTTGTCATAACAAAACGCCAGCCACCAATAGTTGCTTTTGGGCCGGAAGTGCTCGACATCGCCAAACGTCACGGCGGCGGTGGGTGCTTCGCAGTAGGCGCATTTGTCGTGCGACTCAAGTTTGAGGTTGGGTTTGGCCCCAGACCATATTTGCAAACTCTTTTGCTGGTTGAAGGGCACGACCCCGGCGTTGGCATAAAACGCCTTCAGCAGCGTCGCCATGGCTATCTTCAATCCGGCACCCCGGTATTTGGCCGGCACACCAGCGGGCAGGCGCTCCAGCGCAATCACGAAGCGGCCCCGGCACGCAGGGCGGCAAGTTTGATGCGTTCCCCCATTTTCTGTCTCAACTTGGCCGGATCCAACTTGGGCACAGTTTGACCGGCAGAGCGTGCTATGGCCTGGGTCAAAGCCGTTGTTGCCGCGAGTTGCGCCTGCATCGGCGCCGACAACCCATGCACTGGGGCAAGTTGCGCCAGTTCAATGTGTTCATGCGCCGCCAACATCGCAGGGCTCGAACGGGCGCGGCTGCGCAACGCCGCCACGCGCTCGGAGTCGCCCGTGCCGATGCCAAACACCGACCCCACCAGCTGGCTCAAAGTCAACTGGCTCGGGTCGCCAGCCATGGCACCGGATGTAGCGCCACCCTTGGCGGATGCCCGTTGCAGCAACACCAGTTCCCCATCGCGCAGTTGCTGCGCCACCATGGGCGATTGCGTAGTGCCGATAATTTGAAGGTTCGGATAAGCCGCTGAAATCGACGCCACCAGTGTCCGCTGCCACACCGGGTGCAAGTGCAGTTCAAGCTCGTCGATCAACAACACCCCGCTGGTTTTCAGGGGGTTTTTTGCGCCCTTTGACGCATTGCTGATTCGGAACAACACATCGCCGAAAAGATTGACCAGCGTTTGTGTGGCATCCGAGAGTTGCGAAAACGGAATCGAGCCGTCTACAGTCTTCAGCAGCAGGCCGGGCCCGGCGCCGCCCTTCGGCCCGTGGTCCACTTTTTCAACGGTCATGCCAGGCAGAAAAACCTTCAGCATCGAACGCAGAGCGGCGCTGTCTTGCGCCCATTCACGCAGCGGCGCGAGTGTCGCGTCGGGTGAAAAAAGCGTGGCCACATGGCGTGCGCGCGGGTGGGCAAAAAGGTCTGCCGAGCCATTTGAACCGGCCTGCGCCTCAAGGGCAGGGCGCCGCGCAACGCCATACCCCAAAGTCAAAAAACCGCCTTGCGGGCTGGCCAGCGCCGCATTCAAAGCGGCCAGCGATTGCTCATTTTTTGTGAGCGTCTTACGCACATTCCAAGAAGGGTTCAACGTCAAAGCAGCTTCAAACTCGCGCCCATCTGGGGCCACCAAAGTCGCGCTGATGCGCCCTTCCTTCTGCCCGTTGCGAACCCAACGCGCAGGCTCCTGGAGCAGCCCAGCCAAGGCGTCACTGCCGGCCAGAACCAGCGCGATGGCGCGCAGCGCTGTGCTTTTGCCGGCATGGTTGTCGCCCACCATGACCGTGTGTTGTCGCAAAAAACCAGGCCGGGTGGACGCCGCACTGATGAAATCCAGCGCGACGTTGTCAATCGCGCGAATTTGGCTGATCTGGATGCGTTTCAAAAACATGGTTTTTCCGTTCAATCAGGCTAGCCCAGCCATGCTAATGCATTCTTCAACGGCGCATGAGGGTGCTTTTGCCAAACAGACTTTGCACCAGATCAACGGCCAAATTGGCCGTGCGGTTGCGAATGTCAAACGCCGGGTTGAGCTCGACGATATCCAAGGACGACAAACACCCGCTGTCGGCAATCATTTCCATGCAGAGCTGAGCCTCGCGGTAGGTGGGGCCGCCACGCACCGGGGTGCCGACGCCGGGAGCGATGTCGGGGTCGAGGAAATCAACATCCAGGCTGACGTGCAAGTGGGTATTGGCGTCCATTTGCGCCAACGCCTGGTCCATCACCAGGCGCATGCCCATCTCATCAATGGCACGCATGTCAAACACCTCGATGCCCATGGTGTGCACCAGCTCTTTTTCACCTTGGTCAACACTGCGAATGCCAATCAGGCGCAAATCAGCCGGGTTCAAAGCCGGGCCGGTGGCGCTGTTGCCGCCCATTTCCACCAGCGCTTGCGGCCCCTGGCCACACAGGCAGGCGACCGGCATGCCATGCAGGTTGCCGCTGGGCGTGAGTGCAGCGGTGTTGAAGTCGGCGTGGGCGTCGAACCACAAAACGCGCAATGACCTGCCCGCTTCCCGGCAATGGCGCGCGACAGCGCTGATGGAACCAATGGCCAAGCTGTGGTCGCCACCCAGCAGCACGGGCACATGCCCTGCGACCAACTCAGCGTGCACCGCTGCGTGCACCAGGTGGCTCCATTGCACAACTTCGTCCAAATGCCGAAAGCCGTTGACTGCCGGTTGCCACGGGTTGCCCGGCCCTGGGAGGTTGCCGCGATCCTGCACGGCCATTCCGAACTGCTCAATCGCCTGCGCGATGCCGGCCACCCTCAGCGCTTCGGGGCCCATGCTGGTGCCACGTGTGCCAGCGCCAATGTCGGTGGGCGCACCGATCAGGCTGACGGACTTGACCGTGCGGGTCTGGGTCATGGTGGCGCCTTTCTGGGTTCTTGGCGAATTTTCTTTGGAATTTGCAGCGCAAATCTATCCGGTCTTCAACAGCACAGCGCTAAGCGCCCGCACCAATTTTTCGGTGGCGCCCTGATGCGCCGCCGCGAAAGCTTCTGCCGCCGCCTGCGCTGCTTCCAGGCGCGCGGCATCAAACGCAAGGGCCTGCGCCTGTTCGACCGCCTGCGCCAAATTGTCGGCAAGCAAAGCAGCGCCCGCGATTTGCGCCAGCTCGGCCGCCTCGGCAAAATTGAAGGTGTGCGGGCCCATCACCACCGGGCAGGCGCAGGCCGCCGCCTCGATCAAATTCTGCCCGCCCAGCGGCTCGAAACTGCCACCCAACAAGGCCACATCGGCCAAGCCGTAATACAGCGCCATTTCGCCCAAAGAGTCACCCAGCCAGATCGTCGGTTTGTCAGAGCCCGACGCCGCCAGCCAGGGTTGAGCCACTTTGCCTTCACGCTTTTCATCGCTTTCACCGACTGAGGCACTGCGGCGCGCAACGGCAAAGCCGGCCTGTTCGATCAGCGCCGCAACCTCGTCAAACCGCTGCGGATGGCGCGGCACGATCAGCCACTGCACCTCAAGCGGCGTTGGAATTACTATAGTTTCAGGAGCTGACAACGCAATATTTTCGTGACTTAGCGGCACGTTTTTCTTAAGAATTTTCAAAAATGCGGCTTCTTCACCCTCGCGCGAACTGGCAAAGAGGATCACGGGCCGCTGCAAACTTTGTCGCCAAGCACGGCCCTGCGCGAGTTGCTCGGCATTCGGCGCGGCGTCAAATTTCAGGTTGCCAAAAACGCCCGCCACCGGGGCGCCAAGCTGGGCCAGCCGATCGGCGTCCGCCGCCGTTTGCGCCCACACGGCCGCAAGTGCGCGGTAGGCAGGCCGAGCCAACCACGCCAGTTGCATGGATTGCTGGAAAGATTTTTCACTCAAACGCGCGTTGGCCAGCACCAGCGGCACACCGCGCTCTTGGCACAGCGCCGCCAGGTTCGGCCACACCTCGGTCTCCATCAAGATGCCGATGCGTGGCTTGAAATGCTGCAGAAACCGGCTCACGGCGGCAGGTGTGTCCCACGGCTGCCATGCCTGCACGTCGCCGGGTTCCAACAAGGTCGCCCCCTGCTCGCGCCCTGTGGCGGTGCCGTGGGTGAGAAGCAGCCGCATGCCGGGCAGCTGCTGGCGCAAACGCGCGATGAGCATCGCCGCCGCGCGGGTTTCACCAAGCGAGACGGCGTGGATCCAGATGTAGCGCGAGCCCGCGCTTGCAGTGCTGTCGGGTGAAGAATAACTGCCAAAGCGCTCTGCCGGCGCCACCGCATAACCCGGCTCGGCCAGGGCCCGCCGCTGCAACTTGGCGCGCATGAAGGGCTGCGCCAGCCGCATCACCAGCGAATACAGCGCCCGCATCACACCCGAGCCTTCGCGCGGGCTTTCACACGCGAGTCTTCACAACCGGCATGTCACTCGAAGCACGTCAAAAGAGCACGTCAAAAGGAGGGCGCTTGCCACTGTGATTCGCTGCCTTCAGAAACTTTAAGCCAGGTGCGCCAGACCAGATCTACATTCGGCGCGGCCTCGCCGCCAACAGCGCGCTGGTGCTCGCGCCCGACCGGCCCGGCACGCCATGCGCGCGGCTGGCTGAAAATTTGCACATGCGGCAAATCCAGCGCCACGGCGAGATGGCTCAAGCCTGAGTCAACACCGATCACGCCCGCGCTCAGTGCCATGTGGTCCAACAACGGCGCCAGCGCCATGCGTGGCCAAACCTCGGCGTTCGCACCAATTGCTTGCGCCACAGTCTTGGAAAATGTCAGCTCCATGCCACCATTTTGCGGCAGCGCCACGTGGTAACCCTGGCCGACCAAGCGCCGCCCCAGGTCGATCCAGCGCGCCTGCGGCCACTCGTTGTCGAGGCGCGTGGTGCCGTGCGCCAGCACCACCGTGCGGCGGTTTTCCAGCCGCGCCGGGCCGGTTTCAGGCGCGTGGTGGCGCAGTTGGTACACCGGCTCGCCTTTGAGCGAATACTTCAGCGCCGCCGCCGCCAGCGTGCGGTAACGCGCCACGGCGTGGATGCGGCGCGCCATCGGGATGGCCCGGTTCACCATGAAGCGCACCGGCCACTCGTAACTGCAGGCCTCACTGGCATTGGCGTAGGTGGCGCGAAAACCGCCGGGCGCGAGCCGCGCCTTGCGCGCCACCAGCGCCGACTTGATCAGGCCCTGAAAATCGATCACCGCGTCATAACTTTCTGCCTGCAGTTTGACGACGAACGCCGCCTGCTGCTGGCGCGTGGTGGCATCGAACCGCGACTTGCGCCAACGCCGCTCGGCGATGGCCAAGACTCGCCGCACGCCGTGCAGACGTTTGACCAGCGGGGCAAAGTCCTCTTCCACCACCCAATCGATGGCGGCATCGGGGAACTTCTTGAGAATGTCCTCCACCACCGGCATGGTCTGAACCACGTCACCCAACGATGACAGTTTGACCACAAGAATTTTCATGGGCTGTTTGACAGTCTTTAATCAGTGCGCTGAAGCCTCAAAAGACGCGTCGGCTTTGACCCGTCGCAGCAGCGCCAACATTTCAGCTTGAATGCGGTGCAATGCCGCGTCGGTGTGGCCTTCGAAACGCAGCACCAGCACCGGGGTGGTGTTGCTGGCACGAATCAAGCCAAAGCCATCCGGCCAGTCGACACGCAAACCGTCGATGTTATTGACTTTCGCTGGCAAATCGAAGTTTGCAAGTGCAACCAATTGTTCCACCAGGCCATGGGCTTCCCCTTCCTGGCATTTCACATTCAGCTCCGGCGTGGAGAAACTGCTGGGCAGGGCGTTGAGTACGGCATTGGCATCGGGCGAGGCACTCAAAATCTCCAAGAGGCGCGCCCCGGCATAGGTGCCGTCGTCAAAACCAAACCAGCGCTCCTTGAAGAAAATGTGGCCGCTCATCTCGCCGCCCAGGGGCGCCGCGCCGCCGCCATTTTCAATTTCTTTCATCTTGGCTTTGATCAGCGAGTGGCCGGTCTTGTACATCATCGCCTTGCCGCCCGCCGCCTCAATCGCTGGTGCCAGGCGCTGCGAGCATTTCACGTCAAACAGAATCGTGCCGCCGGGCACGCGTGACAGCACATCTTGCGCGAACAGCATCATCTGGCGATCGGGGTAGATGTTGTTGCCCTCTTTGGTGACGATGCCCAGCCGGTCGCCGTCGCCGTCAAAGGCCAAGCCCAGCTCGGCGTCGCCCGTTTTCAACGCAGCGATGAGGTCGTTCAGGTTCTCCAGTTTGCTTGGGTCAGGGTGGTGGTTGGGGAAATTGCCGTCCACCTCGCTGAAGAGTTCGGTCACCTCGCAGCCCAAAGCGCGAAAAATTCCGGGGGCCGACGCCCCAGCGATGCCGTTGCCCGAATCGATGACGATTTTCATCGGGCGTTTGAGTTTGATGTCACCCACGATGCGGTCGCGGTAAGGCTTAAGCACATTAACGTTCCGGATCTTTCCACCGCTTTTTTCGGCCCAACTCTCAGCCTCCATCATGCGTTTGATGGCCTGAATCTCTTCCCCATAAATCGCCCGCCCGCCCATCACCATCTTGAAGCCGTTGTAGTCTTTTGGGTTGTGGCTGCCGGTGACCTGGATGCCGCTTTCGCACAAGGTGTTGGCGGCGAAATACAGCATGGGTGTGGTCGCCTGGCCAATGTCGATCACATCAATACCGGCCCACACCAGACCGCGTACCAACGCGGCACTTAAAGAAGGGCCGCTCAGGCGCCCGTCGCGCCCCACGGCCACCGAGGTCTGCCCTTCGGCCAGCGCGATGCTGCCAAATGCCTTGCCCAAGGCGTCGGCCACGCTTTCAGTAACTGTGGACGGCACCACCCCGCGGATATCGTAAGCCTTGAAAATGGAGGATGCCACTTGCATGTATAAATTCCCAGTGAGGCCGCCGAACGCGCGGTCTGGTCGGCGATTAAAACCTGGGATTGTAGGGTTCGGTCATGGCGTCCAGCCTAGCGGACAACCACAGCAGCAAGACCGCCATCGCGGCGATCAAAGGCATGATGAGCCACAGGCCCCAAGTCGCGCCAATCAGCCCCAGTGCGGCGGGCAACACCACACAGCCGATGTAGGCCGAACCAACCTGGCGGCCAATCACCTTTTGCGTTGTGGCCGCGTCAAACCGCCGCGCCGCCTCGTGCATGAGTGAGGGATAAATCGGCGCGCACCCGAGGCCCAGCAGCACCAGGCCGATCAAGGAATAGGCTGCGGGCAGCGAGCCCACACTGAAAAGGCCCGCCCCCAAAACGGCCAGCACCAAGCCGCACCGCACCAGCCTGCGATTGCCGAATCGCCGCGAAATGAACCCGGTGGCAAAACGCCCGCCCATGATGGCCCCAAAAAAGGCGGACACCCACAAGCCCGCCGTGGCGCCGCTCACCTGCCGCTCTTCAATCAACACCGTGGCGGCCCACAGGGAGGTGCCTACCTCAATTCCAGCGTACAAGAAAAACAGAAATGGGGCCAGCCACAAGGCCATCGGGTGCGGCGCTGGCGGCTCGCTCAGAATCGCCGCGCCGGTGCTTGGCATAACGCGTTCGGCAGCGTGTTTCCAGAGGCCCAGGCTGAGCAGGAAAACCACAGCCAGCCCCAATTGCAGGGCACCGATGTACAGGTAACCGGCGCGCCAGCCCGCTGAACCCGAATCCGCGCCGAAGGCCGACTGCGCCAGCGCCGCCCCCATGATGGCGGGCCCCAGCGTCGCGCCCAGGCCCCAAAAGCCGTGCAGCCAGTTCATGTGCCGCGATGAATAATGCCGCGCGACAAAGTGGTTCATCGCCGAATCCACCGCGCCCGCGCCAAAACCCAGCGGTACAGCCAGCAGCAGCAAAAAGGTGAATGTCGGCACTTGGCTGACACCCAGCAGCGCCAACGCGGTCATGGCGCCGCTGGCCGTGACCACCTGCCCGGCGCTGAACCGCCGCAACACCGGCCCGCTGGCAAACCCAGAAAGCGCGGCGCAACTTGTCAACACCATCGTGACCAGCCCCGCCGCTTCGACCGGCTGGTTCAGCGCCGCCCGCATCGCTGGCCAAGCCACGCCCAACACGCCGTCGGGCATGCCCAGGCTGATGAAGGAGATATAGACGAGTGCCAGCAGGAAAATTGAAGACTTGGGCGGCGCCATGGCCTGTAAGTATCGTTGAGGGCGTGCAGCAGAGTTGGTCGGATAGAAAGCTTTCCAGCGGTAAAAAGAACATGTCCGAAAACGGCCAGTCATGCGCCGTCCAACGCCTATCATCGGCCCCATGACCACGGTTGAATCACTTCAAACAGACCAGGAATCAAAGGCCAACGAGGCCACCCATGCCGACGCCTGTTACCTCGCACTGAAGGCCCGCGACGCGCGGTTTGACGGGCGCTTTTTCACCGGCGTCACGTCCACCAAAATCTACTGCCGCCCGGTCTGCAAAGTCAAAGCGCCGAAGAAGGAGAACTGCCGCTTTTTCGACCACGCGGCGCAGGCTGAGGGCGCTGGGTTTCGGCCTTGCCTGCGCTGCCGGCCGGAGCTGGCACCTCAGGTGTTGCATTGGTCCACGCAAGACGCCAGCGCGATGTTGTCGCAACAGGCGGCGCGTTTGCTCGATGATCCTGAAGCCTGGGGCAATGACGGACAGGCCAGTGGCGCCAGCGTCGAGAAACTCAGCCGCCGCCTGGGCGTGAGTGACCGCCATGTGCGGCGGATCTTCGAGGCCCAGTTTGGCGTCTCGCCGTTGCAGTACCTGCAAACGCGGCGTTTGCTGGCGGCCAAACAACTGCTGACTGACACCGATTTGCCCGTCACGCAAGTGGCGCTGTCCAGCGGATTTTCCAGTGTGCGGCGCTTCAACGCGGCGTTTGTGGGCCACTACAAATTGAACCCTACTGCCTTGCGCCGTGAAGGCTCGCGGGGCGCTTCAGGGGCTGCCGGTGCGGTACAAGGCGCGACGGTGCGGCTAGGCTACCGCCCGCCGTATGACGCGGCGGCGATGCTGGCGTTTTTGCAGAAGCGCGCGGTGGGCTCTGTGAGCGCTGTGGCCGATGACGTCAAAGGAGTCGATGGAGTCACTATTGAATCAGGAGCCGCTCACGCACATTTTCAAACGGTAAGAACGACGCTCTACTTGAAAAGCAGCGACTTTGAAGCCAGCGCTTCCACTCAGCCATCCGCATCAATAATTCAAGCGGGCTGGCTCGCCGCCACGTTTGACGAAGCGAATTCGCAGGTGCTGCTCAAGGTGAGCGATTCGCTATTGAACGCGTTGCCGCAGGTGATCCGCCGCGTGCGCCATTGGCTTGATCTGGACGCCGACCCAGAGGCGATCCACCAGGTGATGCGGGGCAGTTTTCCCGCTGGCGAGGGCCTGCGCGTGCCAGGTTGCCTCGACGGCTTTGAGATGGCCGTGCGGGCCGTGCTGGGCCAGCAGATCACGGTGGCGGCGGCGCGCACCTTGGCGCAGCGCCTGGTCGATAAATTTGGCGTTCCGATTGAAACCCCGTTCGCGGATTTGACGCGGCTGTTTCCAGCTGCCGAGGTGTTGGCTGAAGCGAGTGGCGACGCGCTGGGGAGTTTGGGCATCGTCAAGCAACGCCAGGCGGCAATTGTGGCGATTGCGCGGGCTGTGGCTGAAAGACGCATCACGCTCAGCGCGGGCGCCGATGTGCCCGCGACGATGGCGGCGCTGAAGGAGTTGCCCGGCATCGGCGACTGGACAGCACACTACATCGCCATGCGCGCATTGCGTTGGCCGGACGCGTTTCCGGCGGGCGACGTGGCGCTGCACAAGGCGCTCGGCGTTGCCAAGGCGCTTTGGGGATCAAAAACGGCTGCGAAAGAAGTTGAAGCGATGTCGCAGGCCTGGAAGCCGTGGCGAAGTTACGCGGTGGTGCGGGCTTGGGCGACGTTGAGAGGGAGCGGCGCAGTTTTAGCGTGATTTTGGGACGTGGAAGTCGAAGCAACGTAATTAACTCCTGTATTAATAATTTCACTGAAATAGTCGTTGAATTTTAATTTAATAACGAATTACGATTAATATTTATAAGTATTTGCAATAACTTAAATAGCAAAAACATAATATATTACGTGACTTAATGTCTTAAATTTAATTTAAATAAATTTAAAATTATGAAATTTCATACCTCAATCGTTCAGTCTGCCATCGACAGCCCGCTCGGCGTGATGGTTTTAGCCGCCACGCAAGACGGCCTGGCTGGCACCTGGTTCACCGACCAGCGCCATCGGCCCGAGGCGATGGATTTCAAAAACGTGCCGTACGCCTGGCCGCGCGACGACAACCACCCCACATTAAAGCGAGCAGCCACACAAATGGCCGAGTTTTTCGCGGGCCAACGCACAGCGTTCGACCTGCCTTTGGACATCAATGGCGGCACCATTTTTCAACAATCAGTATGGCGGGCACTGCTTAAAATTGCCCATGGGCAGATATCGAGTTACGGCCAGATCGCGCGGCAAATCGACAACCCAGCGGCAGTGCGCGCCGTCGGCATGGCGGTTGGCCGCAACCCGCTGGGCGTGATCATCCCGTGCCACCGGGTGTTGGGCGCCGATGGTTCGCTCACCGGTTACGCAGGCGGGTTGCATCGCAAAACCTGGCTGCTCGACCATGAAGGTGTGCCGGGCTACAGTCAAAAAGCCGCAAGCGCCGCTTGCGCCACTGGCCAGGCCAGCCTGATTTGACGCAACTACCTCCTTTGAACGCATCCAATACCGTCGCCGCTGCGCCAACCGCGAGGGCAAAGCCTTGGCTGGTCGATTTCATTCTGCTGGGCGCGATTTGGGGCTCGTCGTTCCTGGCCACGCGGCTTTCGGTGGTCGAATTCGGCACCTTCGCCATGGCTGGCATGCGGGTGAGCATCGCGGCCCTCACCTTGCTGGTCATTCTGGCGTTCAAACAGCGATTGCCGTTGTTGGCCCAACACTGGCGCAAATCGTTCTTTGTCGGGCTGCTGAACAGCGGCATGCCTTTCGTGTGTTTTGCCTGGGCCTTGTTGTACGTGAGCACCGGCCTCACAGCGATCATGAACGCCACGGTGCCGCTGTTTGGCGCCTTGGTGGCCTGGGCCTGGCTCAAAGACCGCCCGACCGGCTCGCGCGCGCTGGGCCTGGCCATCGGTTTCATCGGCGTGGTGCTATTGGCCTGGGACAACGTTAGGCTGCCCGGCGGAAGTACGGCGGGCACGGCCTCCAACGCTTCCGCCATGAACCCAATCTGGCCCATCCTCGCGCTCTTGTTCGCCTGCCTGTGTTACGGCATCGCCGCGAGTTTCACCAAGCGTTTTCTCACGCAGGCGCCTCCCTTGGTGACGGCTGCGGGCAGCCAATGCGGCGCCACCTTGGCCCTGTGTGCGCCCATGCTCTGGCTGTGGCCGACGGTGAACCCTGGCCGCACCGCGTGGGTCGCCATTTTGGTTTCGGGCGTGGTCTGCACCGGCTTGGCTTACATCCTTTACTTTCGGCTGATCGAACGCATCGGCCCGGCCAAAGCCATGACGGTCACGTTCTTGATTCCCGTTTTTGCGGTGCTGATGGGCGTGGTGTTTCTACAGGAAGCCGTGACATTGTGGATGCTCATGAGCGGCTTGGTGATTGTTTGCGGGACGGCGTTGTCCACTGGGTTGGTTTCTGTGCCGCTGGGGCGCGGGGGCTGAATACCAACTTCCGAACTTCCAAGCCGCTGGGTGATTTGCGTGCGCACAGCGACAGGGCAAGGCGCAGTCAAACCACCTGGTACCAAGCTGCACCCGCGTCATCCAGCGTGCGCGAAATCTCACCGCGATGCAGCAGGTAGTTCAAACAGGCGATGCCCTCGCCCGTGGCCAAATTCAGCAGGCTTGAATCGGCGGCGTCAATCGCTCGGCCAAAGAGGGCCACGAAGACGTCAATCGCGCGTTTGCGCTCGCGCAAGGTGCGGCGCAGGCGGTCTAAGGTGCGCAACTGGGAGGCCGCCAGGTAATCCAGCCGCGCGTGCAGGCCGCGAAAACAATCGTGGTGCGAAGGCAGCACGAGCACGTCGTCGGGCACCAGGCGCTTGATTTTTTCGATGGACTCCAGCCAGTCGCGCATCGGGTCGGCGTCGGGCTCGGTCGGGTGGACGGACAGGTTGCTGGATATCTTTGGCAGAACTTGATCGCCTGAAATGAACAGCTTCAGCTCAGGGCAGTAAAAACAGGCATGCTCCGGTGAATGGCCGGTGCCTATGATGACGCGCCAGGTGTGTTCGCCGATTTTGATGGCTTCACCGTCCACAATTCTTCGGTAACTTTGCGGCAGCGCGAAGATGTTTTTGCCGAAATTGCCGAAACGCGTCTGGTAATTTTCAATCGCCGCTTCGCTCCAGCCGGCGCGGCGGTAGAACAAAAGCGCGTCTGGCGGCGCTTCTCGGCCCGTGTCGGCGCACAACACGCGGCAGTTCAGGTATTCAAGCTGCGTCATCCACAGGCGGCAATCGAACTTTTTCACCAAACGCCCGGCCATGCCGATGTGGTCTGGGTGCATGTGGGTGATGAGCAAACGCGTCAGCGTGCCGCTTTCACCCGCCGTGCTGGCGAACACGCTGCGCCAGGCGGCCACGGTTTCGTCGGTGTGCAGGCCGGTGTCCACCACGGCCCAGCCGCGGTCGCCATCTTGCAAGCCCCAGACATTGATGTGGTCGAGCCTGCCGGGCATGGGCATGTGCATCCAGACCACACCGGGCACGATTTCAAGCGTCTTGCCGGGCTCGGGCGCCGCCGCGAAGGGGTAGACAAGGGTTGGCTTCTCAAGCCGCTCGCGTGAGCGCGAGGAGGGCTCGCAGGCCTCAGCTGGATCAGCCTGAAGGGATTGGTCGGGTGAGGGAAAAGACATTGGGCTCTGACTTTACGCCCTGTTTGAGCGCTTGAGTGGAGCTTGAGTGGAGCTTAAGTGGAGCTTGAATAGCGCTTGAAAAATTGTGGTGCCGATTGTCGGAGTCGAACTGACGACCTTCCGCTTACAAGGCGGGTGCTCTACCAACTGAGCTAAATCGGCGCGTCTGCCATTCTACTTCACACGCTTGAGCGCGGGGCGCGGGCCAGAGGGTGGTTTTGGCGGGGTTGGCGTGCCTGCGGAAGCCCCACTCGCCCCAGCGCCCTGCGGCGAATCACCAATCAGCTGCACCACTTTGTTGAATTCCGTGCCACTGGCGGCCGGGCGAACTTCCTGCACTGAAGACAGCGTGGGCCCGTCTGGGCGCGTGGCCGTTGGCACCGACATCGGAAAGGCCATGCCCTGGCCGTTTTCACGGGCATAGATGGCGATAACGCGGCTGATCGGCACCATGATCTCTCGCGCTGTCCCGGCAAAACGGGCTTTGAATTCAATGAACTCGTTGCCGAGTTTCAACGAGCTGGTGGCGTCGAAACTGATGTTCAAGACGATCTCGCCATCTTTCACATACTCGTTGGGCACACGCACGGTGTCGTCAACCAGCACCGCGACATACGGCGTGAAGCCGTTGTCGGTGCACCACTCGTAAAGCGCCCGTATCAGGTACGGGCGGGTGGAGGTAGAGTCCTTGGCGTCAAACATCTGAGCGTTATTTTCTCATTACCTTTTCAGAAGGTGTCAGCGCTTCGATGTAGGCGGGGCGCGAAAAAATGCGTTCGGCATATTTAAGCAGCGGCGCGGCGTTTTTAGACAGGTCAATGCCGTAGTAATCCAGGCGCCAGAGCAGGGGAGCAATCGCGACGTCAAGCATCGAGAAATTGTCGCCCAACATGTACTTGTTTTTCAAGAAGATCGGCGCGAGTTGTGTCAAACGGTCACGGATGTGGGAGCGGGCTTTTTCCAGCGCTTTTTCGTTGGACTTGGCAGCGCGTGACTCGAGCATGGAGACGTGCACAAACAGCTCTTTCTCAAAATTGAGCAAGAACAGGCGCACGCGGGCGCGGTCGACCGGGTCGCCGGGCATGAGCTGGGGGTGCGGGAAACGCTCGTCGATGTACTCGTTGATGATGTTCGACTCGTACAAGATCAAATCGCGCTCGACCAGAATCGGCACTTGGCCGTACGGGTTCATCACGCTGATGTCTTCGGGTTTGTTGTAAAGGTCAACGTCGCGAATTTCGAAGTCCATGCCCTTCTCAAACAGCACAAAGCGGCAGCGGTGGGAAAACGGGCAGGTGGTGCCTGAATACAAGACCATCATGGTGGGGACTCCTAAAAAATGAAAGAGTGGGCGGCCACAGACCGTCCCACTCTGAGGTTCCCGGGCGCGTTTTTGGCCGCTGCTTTTGGCTGGTGGCTGGTGGCGCGCTTGCCGGGCAAATGGTCGATGCTTACTTCACATTTTTCCAGTAGGCCGCATTGAGCCGCCACGCGAAAACGGTGAAGACACTCAAAAACAGCAGCACCCAGACGCCCACTCGCACACGCGAGCCTTGGGCGGGCTCGCCAGCCCATTGCAAGAAACTCACCAGGTCGCCGACGGCTTGGTCGTACTGCACGGAGGTCATCGCACCAGGCGTGATTTGTTGCCAGCCTTTGAACACTTTGACTTCATGCCCATCCACTTTGGTGCTGTCAAAAAGAGGCTGGCGGTTGCCTTGCAATTGCCACAACGCGTGCGGCATGCCGACATTGGGGAATGCCAGATTGTTCCAGCCGGTGGCTTTGGTGCTATCAGGGTAATAGCTGCGCAGGTACGTGTAGAGGTAGTCTGCGCCAGTGCCTTGCCCTTGCGCAGAGCGCGCGCGGGTGATCAGCGAAAGGTCGGGCGGGTTCGCGCCAAACCATTCCTTGGCCTGTTTTGGGTCAATCGAAGCCTTCATGGTTTCGCCGACTTTTTCGGTGGCGAAAAGCAGGTTGTCTTTGATCTGCCCTTCGGTGAGGCCGATGTCTGTCAAGCGGTTGTAACGCACATAAGCTGCTGAGTGGCAGTTCAGGCAGTAGTTGGCAAACAACTTGGCGCCGTTTTGCAAGGCCACGTTGTCATTCAGCTGGTCTGGCGCTTTGTCCCACTTGATGCCGCCACCCGTGACGGCCAACGCAACGCTGCTGGAACCGGCGATCACGGCTGCAACCGTGAACGTGAATGCCACCACGCCGAGAATGAATTTCTTGAAATTGCCCATGGTTTTCATCGTTGTTGCTCTTAATCAGTGGGCTGCGAAAGTCACCCGTGCAGGCACGGGTTTGGCATCGCCAATCCGGCTCCACCAGGGCATGAGAATGAAGAAGCCGAAGTAGAACAGGGTGCCGACTTGGGAAATGCGCTCACCCACATACGACGGCGGCTGGGTGCCCAGATAACCGAGCACAAAATAATTGACCACAAACACGGCATACATCCATTTGTGCCAGGTCGGGCGGTAACGGATGGAGCTCACCGGGCTGAAATCAAGCCAAGGCAGGAAGAAGAGAATGATGGTGGATGCACCCATCACCACCACGCCCCAGAATTTGGCGTCGATGGCCAACATCATGGCGGCCACCAACAAAGCTGCCACGGCGATTGCCGCTTTGAGGAACGCAGGAATCTTGAACTTGACCACCGCAAACAAAGCGCCGCCCACGACACAGGCGATCAGCACGTACATCATCTCGCTGGTGATGGCGCGCAGCATCGAATAAGACGGCGTGAAGTACCAAACCGGCGCAATGTGTGCCGGTGTTTGCAGCGGATCGGCCGGAATGAAGTTGTTGTATTCGAGGAAGTACCCACCCATTTCGGGCGCGAAAAAGACAATTGCCGAGAACACCATCAAGAACAGGCTGACAGCAAAGATGTCGTGCACCGTGTAATACGGGTGGAACGGGATGCCATCCAGCGGAATGCCGTTTTTGTCTTTCGTGGCTTTGATCTCGACGCCATCGGGGTTGTTGGAACCCACGTCGTGCAAAGCCAGCAAGTGCGCGACCACCAAGCCCAGCAGCACCAAAGGCACGGCGATGACGTGGAAGGCGAAGAAGCGGTTCAAAGTAGCGTCGCCCACCACAAAGTCACCACGGATCAGCAAAGCCAAATCGGGGCCAATGAACGGGATGGCGGCAAACAAATTCACGATGACCTGAGCGCCCCAGTAGCTCATCTGGCCCCAGGGCAACAGGTAGCCCATGAAGGCTTCGGCCATCAGGCACAGGAAAATGGCGCAGCCAAACACCCAAACCAACTCGCGCGGCTTTCGGTAGCTGCCGTAAATCAGGCCTCGGAACATGTGCAGGTAGACCACCGCAAAGAAGGCCGATGCGCCGGTGGAGTGCATGTAACGCACCAGCCAGCCCCAAGGCACGTCGCGCATGATGTATTCAACCGAGCCAAAGGCCAAAGCGGCGTCTGGCTTGTAGTGCATCGTGAGGAAAATGCCAGTGACGATCTGGATCACCAGCACCAACAGTGACAACGAGCCGAAGATGTACCAAAAATTGAAGTTTTTCGGAGCGTAGTACTCCGACATGTGCACCTTGTAGGCGTCAAACGCGGTGGGGAAGCGGTTTTCGAACCAGTTGGTGACCTGGGCGGTCACGCTGGCGTTGGGAGAGATTTCCTTGAAGTCAGCCATTTTTATTTCTTTCAGGCCTTTTTGTCTTCGCCGATGAGCAGGCGGTTGTCAGCAAGGTACATGTGCGGCGGCACTTCGAGGTTGTCTGGCGCCGGTTTGTTTTTGTACACACGGCCGGCCATGTCGAAGGTGGAGCCGTGGCAGGGGCACAGGTAGCCGCCCGCCCAGTCGTCGGGCAGCGAGGGTTGCGCGCCGACCTGGAACTTGTCTGACGGCGAACAACCCAGGTGCGAGCAGATGCCCACCGCGACAAAGATTTCAGGCTTGATGGAGCGGTTGGCGTTGCGCGCGTAAGCGGGCGTCAATTCGTCGGGGTTGCGCAGCGATTTTGGGTCTGCCAATTGGCTGTCAACCTTGCCCAGCGTGGCGAGTTGCTCGGGCGTGCGTTTGACGATCCAAACTGGTTTGCCTCGCCATTCGCGGACGATTTTTTCGCCCGGTTTTAGGTCGGAGATGTCAACTTCAACGGCAGCGCCGGCGGCTTTGGCGCGTTCGGATGGCAGGAAACTGCTGACAAAAGGCACGGCAACAAAACCGGCGCCGACGGCGCCAGCGCAACTGGATGTGATCAACCAAGTCCGTTTGCTGGCGTCAATGTGGCCTTCGCCAACCAGGGATTCACTCATGGGATTCCTCAAAAAGATGTCTCAAAATAGCGGTTTGCACCGGTGTTCTAGGGGTCAACCCGGCATTGTAGCCGAGTGAAACGGCGGTTTTGGCCGCCAGTTCAGCGCTTGACAGGGTGAGTTTCGCGGCGATACTGCACCTCGCTTTAATCAACCAAGGAGATTTAAATGGGAATGATGCAGGAATTCAAAGACTTCGCGCTCAAGGGCAATGTGATGGACTTGGCAGTCGGTGTGATCATCGGCGGCGCGTTTGGCAAGATCGTTGACTCAGTCGTTGGCGACTTGATCATGCCCATCGTCGGCAAGATTTTGGGAGGAGTTAATTTCTCAGAGATGTACATCATGCTGGCGCCGCCAGCCAAGGCCGTGGAGGGCGTGGCCAGTTACGCCACGCTGAAGGCAGCAGGGGCCAATCTGTTCGCCTATGGCAACTTCCTCACGATTTTGGTCAACTTCATCATTCTTGCGTTCATTATTTTCATGATGGTCAAACAGATGAACCGGCTGAAGAAGGAAGCGGCTCCAGCCATCCCCGCCGCCACGCCTGAAGACGTGGTCTTGCTGCGTGAAATTCGCGACAGTCTCAAGAAATAGAGCCCCCACGCTCCGCCGCTACGCGGGTCGCTGCCCCCCGGGGGGCGCATTTTTTCTAGGGGCGGCCCGTCGAAAAAACCATCACTTTTGCCATGCGGATGGCTTCGATCAAACTCGAAGCGTCCGCAATGCCCTCACCGGCAATGTCAAAAGCGGTGCCGTGATCGGGGCTGGTGCGCACCAGGGGCAATCCCAACGTGACGTTGACGCCCTTCTCGACCCCCAGGTATTTCACCGGAATCAGCCCCTGGTCGTGGTACATCGCCACCACCGCGTCGAATTCACCCGGCTTGCCGTTGGCCGCGCGTGCACGCATGAACACGGTGTCTGGCGCGAACGGCCCGTGGGCGTCGATGCCCTCACGGCGGGCTTGCGCAATGGCAGGGGCGATCACATCGATCTCCTCGCGCCCAAACAAACCGCCCTCGCCCGCATGCGGGTTCAGCCCAGCCACGCCGATTCGGGCTTTTCCGCCCAACTTTTGTCCCGACTCCTGCCCCAACATAGTGCGCAATGAGGTGTCAGCAATTCGCAAGGTTTGCAACACATTGTCATAAGTCACCGCCCGAATTGCGTCGGCCAAAGAGACATGAATGCTGACCAACACCACACGCAGTTCGTCATTGGCCAGCATCATGCGTACCGGCAGTTCGGCGGTTGTTTTACCCAGGTGTTCTGCCGCGATGAACTGCAACATTTCGGTATGGCCGGGAAACCTTGAATGCGGCGGCCCGGCAGCAGCCAGCGCTTCTTTGTGCAAGGGTGCTGTGACCAGCGCCGCAATTTCGCCGCGTAGCGCCGCCTTGGCCGCCCAAACCACAGCGTTGGCGGCAATTTCTCCGGCTACACCGTTGATTTGTCCAACAGGAACCAGGGTAGCCAGCTCCTGAATTTGAAGCACTGGAATTGCGCGTGGCGGCACGTTTTTCACGTCCTGGGCCGATTCAATTTGCACGACAGGCCAGGGGATTTGGCCCGCGCTGATGAACCCAACGGCGCGCCGCAGGGTGGCCACATCACCCACCACGAAGCACGCGGCGGTGACTTGCGGTGCGTCCCGGAACGCCTTGGCGATGATCTCCGGGCCAATGCCGGCCGGGTCGCCCAAGGTAATAGCAATGGGTTTCATGGGCAATTTTGCGACGGGCCGCCCCTAGCAAAATTAGCCCCCTCGGGGGGCAGCGCAGTACACGAAGTGACAAGCGTGGGGGCCATATTCATGCCGGGTTGTCGATGTCGATGAACTCGTGTTCCAGGCCGAATTGCCTGGCGACATGATCGGCCACTGCGGGCGCGCCATACCGCTCGGTCGCATGGTGCCCGCAGGCCAGGTAGGCCACGCCGCATTCCCGCGCGCAATGCGCTTGCGGCTCGGAGATCTCGCCAGTGATGAAGGCGTCGGCCCCGGCGGCAATGGCGGCTTCAAAATAGCTCTGCGCGCCACCCGTGCACCAGGCTACTTTTTTGATGGTTTTATCGGGCACATCCACCAGGGCGACTGGCCGTTTCAACACCCGCTCCACATGGTTCGCCAAACTCGCCGCCTTGGCAAAATTGCGCCCATCCGCACGGGCGCCGAAAAAACCCAAATTTTGCTCACCAAAACGCCCAGCAGCGCCGTCAAACGCTTTCAGGCCCAACATCAGCCCAAGCTGCTGGTTGTTGCCCAACTCGGCGTGCGCGTCCAGCGGCAGGTGGTAGGCAAACAGGTTGATGTCATGTTGCAGCAAGAGCGAGAGCCGTTGTTTCATCCAGCCCGTCACGCGCCCGTCTTGACCGCGCCAGAACAGGCCGTGGTGGACAAAAATGGCATCGGCCTGGGCCTCGATGGCGGCTTCGATCAGGGCGCGGCTGGCGGTGACTCCGGAGACGATTTTCCGGACGCGGTCTTTGCCCTCGACTTGCAAGCCGTTGGGGCCGTAATCAGTGAAGCGTTCGGGTTGCAGCAACGCATCAAAAGCCTGCGTGAGCGCGGTGCGGGAGACGTGCCGGGGTGCCATGGGTTGCGATTGTCACTCAGCCAGGGCGCGCGCCGAGTTTGGCGTGTCGGGTGTCGCGTGTCGGGCTCAGCGCTTTTTCAATCGGTCAAACTTGCGCCAATATTGAAACTCGTCCTCATGAATCTCAATATCCAGCTCGGAGACGCGCATTTGCAGGCGCTCTTGCACATCGGCCACCGCCTGGTTGTAGACCAGGGGCCCAAGCTCCTCCAGAAAATAGCCAAGCAGCGCGCCGGCAGCGATGTTGCCGATTTTTTCGGCCATGTTTTCTTGGAAATAGCGCTCGATGGAAGTGATGGCTTCTTTCTTCACTTCTTTGGACAATTCAATCGGCATCGTGGTCAGGCATCATTGGGAAGCCGCCATTTTGGGGCAAATCGCGCCCTGCCAGTGGCCAAATCGTTTGGGAAATCGAACTTTCAAGTCCGTTTAACTGCTACTTTTAATATAGCATAGTATTCATATAATACGTGACTTGGATGCCAATCTTTCTTATAAACTTTGTTTTTCGACCTCCTGGGCGTCAATCAACCCCAATATGGGTACTATTTTGAAAAACCGGGAAGTGCGTCGAAAGGATGGCCCAGGCGCGCCAGGACGGCGACTGCGTCTGCCATTGCAATTACCCGGCGCGCCCTACAATTTACGCCATGAAACGACTTTGGCTTTTTTTCTCGCAGGTGGCAACGGTGTTGCTGGCGGCTTATTTTGTCGTGGCCACGCTCAAGCCAGACTGGCTGGGCAAAAACCTCGCCCGCTCCGGCATCGTCAGTGTGATCGAGGCGGCGACGGCACCCTCTTCCGGCCCAGCCGCAGCCGGCGCAGTGCCTCACGGCAGTTTCCGCTTGGCCGCGCAAAAAGCCTCGCCCGCCGTGGTCAGCATCAATACCAGCAAGAATGCCCGGCGCGACCCGCGTTCGAACGACCCTTGGTTCAAATTTTTCTTCGGCGAGCAGGGCAACCAGCCGCAGTCGGGCCTGGGCAGCGGCGTCATCATGAGCGCCAGCGGTTACATCTTGACCAACAACCACGTGGTCGAGGGCGCCGATGAAATCGAAGTGGTGCTCAATGACAGCCGCCACGCCATCGCCAAAGTGATCGGCACCGACCCTGACTCTGACCTGGCCGTGTTGAAAATCGACCTGGACCGCCTGCCGGTGATCGTGCTGGCCGCTTCAGACGCTCTGCAGGTGGGCGACCAGGTGCTGGCCATCGGCAATCCGTTCGGCGTCGGCCAAACGGTGACCAGCGGCATTGTCAGCGCGCTCGGCCGCAACCAGCTGGGCATCAACACCTTTGAGAACTTCATCCAGACCGACGCCGCCATCAACCCTGGCAACTCGGGCGGCGCGCTGGTGGACGTGAACGGCAACCTGACGGGCATCAACACCGCCATTTATTCGCGTTCGGGCGGCAACATGGGCATCGGCTTTGCCATTCCGGTGGCCACAGCGCGCATGGTGATGGACGGCATCGTGAAAGACGGCCAGGTCACACGGGGCTGGATTGGCGTGGAACCGAACGAACTCTCGCCGGAACTTGCCGAAACTTTTGGCGTAAAAGCCAAACAGGGCGTGATCATCACCGGGGTATTGCAAAACGGCCCGGCTGCGAATGGCGGTTTGCGCCCCGGCGACGTGATCACCAGTGTCGGCGGCAAGCCGGTTGCCAGCGTGGCCGAGTTGCTGGGCCAGGTCGCGGCGTTGAAGCCGGGCTCCGCATCCAAATTCAACCTGCAGCGACGCGACGAAAAGCTGGAATTGGATGTGACGCCGGGCGTGCGGCCCAAGCCAAGAAGGCCGGCTGAACGCTAGACCCGCCGGTTTACGTCAGGTTTTCGCGGCTTGCGCCGCATCTTCCGGCGCTTTTGTGTGTTTGATGAACACGCGCGCTGCGATGATGCCCACCTCGTACAGCAGCACCATCGGCACCAGCAAGGCGATCATGGAGACCGGGTCGGGCGGCGTCACCAGGCCGGCCACCGCCGCCGCGCCGACGACAAAATAGGTGCGAAACGCCTTCAATTGCTCAATCGTCACGATCTTCATGCGCGCCAGAATCACCACCGCAATCGGCACCTCAAACGCCACGCCAAAGGCGATGAACATGGTGATGACGAAATCAAGGTAGGCCTCGATGTCAGGGCTCACGGCCACCGAGGTGGGCGACATTTTCTGGATCGCCGGAAAGGCCTGCCCAAAGACGAAAAAGTAACAAAACGCCGCGCCCGCGTAAAAAAGAATCGTGCTCGCAGCCACCAGCGGCAACACCAGTTTCTTCTCGTGGCGGTACAGGCCTGGCGCGACAAAAGCCCACACTTGGTAAAGGATCCACGGCAAAGTGAGGCCAATCGCCGCCAGCACCGAGACTTTGATCGGCACCAGAAACGGCGAGACCACGCCCACGGCGATCATCTTCGAGCCTTCGGGCAGCGCCTTCACCAGCGGTTTGGCCAGCAGGTCGTACATCTCGGACGGCCCTGGGTAAAACAGCAAAACCACCAGCACGGCGACGATGCCGTACATCGCCATCAAGAGGCGGTCTCGCAGCTCGACCAAATGCTGCACAAACGGCTGCTCGGTGCCCGCCAGTTCGTCTACTTTCGCAGCGTCCTGAGTGGCATCTTTTTTGTCGTCGGATTTGGATTCGGTGTCAGCCATCAATCATTCAACCAAGCCGCTGCGGCCTGAAGCGGGCCACCCGCGCCGCGCCTGAAAGCGCTTTGGTGCGGGTTCCAGTGCGGGCTTTGTACCAATTGGGCGTGGCGCCCTGTTTGATGCGCCATTTTTTCTTCGGGTGTTTGTATTCGGGAAAACTCGGCGGCGGCGGCGCCAGCGTGGTGTTGCTGTTGAGGCCGTCGGTCGCGTCGGCCCAGGTTTTTTCGAAATCGCTGCTGGTGGTTTGAATGGAGCTTTCCACGTCGCGCGCGGCGTTCTCCATGGTGTCTTTCATCTTCTTAAGCTCATCCAGCTCCATCGAACGGCTGACTTCGGCCTTCACATCGGCCACATAACGGCGCGCGCGGCCCAAAAGCGTGCCAATCGTTTTGGCCAAGCCAGGCAGCTTCTCCGGGCCGATAACGATCAGTGCGATGCCGCCGATGATGGCCAGCTTGGTGACGCCAATATCAAGCACTTAGACACAGCCTTCGCGCAACTTCTGCAAACGCGCAGTCAGGTTGTTGCAGGCCTTCTGGCCAGGTTCAGACAAGGGTTTCAGCTCTTTGTTTTGGCTTCAACGTCAATCGTGTCTTTGGCGGCGGCGGTCGCGCCAGCGGCGGCAGTGCCGACTTGCTGGGTCGCCGGGGCGGCGGCGGCGGCGGCGTCCGCAGCGGCCTTGTCTGCGCCGTCTTTCATGCCGTCTTTGAAGCCTTTGACTGCGCCGCCCAGGTCAGAGCCGATGTTGCGCAGTTTCTTGGTGCCGAAGATGACGATGATGATGACCAGGAAGATGATCAGGTGTGTGGTGGACAAGCCCATGTGGTGCTCCTAAGGAATTGTGGTGATTTTACGCGCCCAATCAGCCGCTCTCTCAACCTTTCAGCCAAGGGCGGGGGCCACCGGTGACATGAATGTGGAGATGGTGGATTTCCTGGCGCCCTTCAGCGCCAATATTCGAGATCAAACGAAAGCCCCCTTCAGGATAAGGGTTACAGCCTTCTTGCAGGGCCAGCTTGGGCACCAGCACCATCATGCGGCCCATCAACCCGGCGTGTTCGTCGGTCAATTGCGCCATGGAGGGAATATGCGCCTTCGGGATCACCAGAAAATGCACCGGCGCCCAGGGGTTGATGTCGTGAAAAGCAAACAACTCGGCGTCTTCGTAGACTTTTTTCGACGGGATTATGCCCGCCGCGATTTTGCAGAACAGGCAATTGGGGTCGTGGTGTACACCCGGTTTCGCACCATCGGTCATCGGCTCAATTCCCCACCGCGCGGTTGTTGTTCATCGCCACCATGCCGCGCACGATGCGGTACAGGAACCAGATCGAGATGGTCGCCCAGGCAATGGCGCCCGGCAGGTACAGCAGCAGGAACAGCGGAAACGTCAGCACATACAAGACACCCGCCCAAATCACCGAGCGGATGCGCCAGCTGAAGTGGCTGGCCTGCCAGGTGCCTTCGGCTTCGTCTTTTTTCACCAAGTCGATCACCAGCGCAACGATCAACAGCAACGCGCCGAATTGGCCGCCCGGAACGAGGGCGCCAATGGCCACGATCAAGTGCATCACATAACTGATCCAGCCCACGGCTTTTAGGCTTTGGGCTTTTTCCGAATCTATGGCCCGCACGTCCACAATGTCACCTGCCGCGTTGTTCATGATGTACCTTTCAAGTGTTGCCCGTCACGCACTATTCGCTCTTCTTGCTCACGTTGGCCCGCCTTGCGCGAGGCTTTTTCTTCCAGCCCACTGATGCCAACGCGCCGATCCAGCTCGGCGATGACATCTTTGGGCGCCAAACCGTAATGCGCCAGCGCCACCAGGCTGTGAAACCACAAATCGGCCGTCTCGGCGACGATTTTCTCCTGCAACGCTGCCGTGTTGCCGCCGTGGCTGGCGTCTTTGCAGGCCATCACCATCTCGGTGGCCTCTTCGCCGATTTTTTTCAAAAACGCGTCTGGCCCCTTGTGCAGCAGGCGCGCAACGTAACTCGTCTCTGGGTTGCCGCTTTTGCGCGCCTCTAAAACCTGCGCCAAATTGTCGAGTGAATCGTTGGATGTCATGCGGCCTTTGAATGGTGGGGCTATTTGTAGATCGTGGTCGGGTCTTTCAAGACCGGCTCGATCACTTCCCACTGGTTATTTTTAAGCACGCTGAAAAAACAACTGTGGCGGCCAGTGTGGCAGGAAATTCCGGGCTCATGCCCCAACTGCGTCACCTTGAGCAGCACCACGTCATTGTCGCAATCAACGCGAATTTCATGCACGGTTTGCACATGGCCCGACTCCTCGCCCTTGGGCCACAAGCGCCTGCGTGAGCGGCTGAAATAGACCGCTTTTCCGGTCTCCGCCGTCGCCAGCAAAGCCTCGCGGTTCATCCAGGCGAACATCAACACGTCGCCCGAGGATTGCTCTTGTGCGATCACGGGAACCAGGCCTTTTTCGTCCCATTGAATGTCGTTTAACCAGTTTGGCGGGTTCATCCGGCTATTTTCAGTGATTTTGATTTGCTATATTTTGCGCAGCTGCTTACGCATATATTTCGTGACTTGGGGGCCAATTTGGTTTAAGAAATTGACAAAATCAAGCTCAGAGCCGCACCGGAATGCCACTGGCTGCCATGCGCGCTTTGGCCTGGGCCACCGTGTATTCGCCATAGTGGAAGATGCTGGCCGCCAGCACCGCGTCAGCCCCGCCTATTTTGATGCCGTTGACGAGATCATCCAGGTTGCCGACGCCGCCCGAGGCGATCACCGGCACGTCAACCGCGTCGCTCACGGCGCGGGTGAGCTCGAGGTCGAAGCCAGATTTGGTGCCGTCGCGGTCCATGCTGGTGAGCAAAATTTCGCCCGCGCCGCGCCGCGTCATCTCGACGGCCCACTTCACCGCGTCAAGCCCGGTGTTTTTGCGGCCACCGTGGCTGAAGACGTCCCAGCCGGGGCCGATCTCCATCCCGCGTGCGTCTATTCGCTTCGCATCCGCGACCGAACGCCGCTTCGCATCAATCGCCACAACGATGCACTGCGCGCCGTATTTGGCCGAGGCCGCGTCGATCACGTCCGGATTGGCAATCGCTGCTGAGTTGAAGCTGGTTTTGTCGGCGCCCGCGTTCAAGAGGCGCCGCACGTCGTCCACCGTGCGCACGCCACCGCCCACGGTGAGCGGAATGAAGACTTGCGACGCCACCGCTTCGATCATGTGCAGGATCAAACCGCGGTTGTCGCTGGTAGCGGTGATGTCCAAAAAGGTGAGTTCGTCCGCGCCCTGCTCGTTGTAACGCGCGGCAATTTCTACCGGGTCACCCGCGTCGCGAAGTTCGACGAAATTGACGCCTTTGACGACACGGCCACCGGTTACGTCAAGGCAGGGGATGATTCGTTTGGCGAGCATGGTGTAGTTCGAGACAAAAAATAATACTGCCAATTCGTGGTCTAAGGCGTGTTTGCGGAAGCGATGACTTTTATCGGCACATTGACAGTTTTGCGCCGCGCCATCGAGCCTTCCCCGCCCGCTGTTGGTTGACCAATAAAAGCGCCTAGCGTTGGCCCGCTTTTTAAGTGATTTCTTCTGAACAGAAATTCAAACACCTCGCGCGTCCAAACTCTTCGGCCCATCTGCTCCTACCAGCGCATCGCGTGCCCGTAGTCACCTTTTGTGAAGTAGCTACGCAGCAAGGCTTTGGGACGCAACTGCAACATCACTTCGATCGCCTTGACCCACAAAAAGACTCGCCACGGCGGCACTTTGAGAGTAGCCAGCACCTGATGCTTGTAGTCCCACTTTCTACTGTCGGGCTCTATCACTTGACGGTGGGAAACTGTCGGGTAGTACGGTGTCCAGCGATGCGGGGTGACGTAAAGCATTTGAATCTGATCGGGGTCGTAGCGCAGCTGGTGCCTGTAGGAACGCCAGTAATCTGCATCGCTCTCCTCTTCAAAACCAAAAACATAAGTTGCCATACTGATCATGCCGTGAAGCCTCAGCAGCCTGATAGCCTCTCGATCTTCGCTGGTAGTTGCACCTTTCTTGATCGTTTTGAGGGTAGATTCCTCGTAGCTCTCGATCCCCAACAAAAATCGTATGACACCCGCTTTTCTGTACAAATGCAGGATATCTGCGTCCCTCACGATGTCGCCTGTGCGTGTCGAGCCAACCAACGTGAGGTTGACGTTTTCCGCAATCAACGCCTCCAAAAAAGTTTGCCAGGCCTTACGTGACCCGGTGGGCAGTTCATCCGCAAAATTTATGAGTTGCACCCCCTGCTCTCGGTGCAACCGGGCAAGCTCCTTGGCAAATTTGACAGGATCGCGATGCCGATAACGCGTCCAAAAGCCTCGTTGACCGCAGTAGCTGCACTGGTAAGGGCAACCGCGCGAAAACTGCACAACCACGGCGCGCATACCACCCCAGTAGGAGTACCTGGTGTGATCAATCAACTCCCAACCGACGCGGTAATCGTCTAAATTCTCGATGACAACAGCTTGGGCGGTTGCGTATGGCCGGGCGTCAACGCGCAGAGCGATCCCGTCAACCTGATCCACCGGCCTGCCACCGTAAATCGCTTCAATTAGCGCCAACGCAGTACGTTCACCTTCGCCACGAACGATGTAGTCCACTTGCTTTATGTCGCGCAAGATATCTTCCCAGTGGTACGTAGGATGCACGCCACCGCAAATGATCGAGCAGTCCGGCAGGTTTTTTTTCAAAAGTGCGACAAGCTCAACGACCGTCGCATGCACCGAGGACGAACCAGAATGCCCCAGCATGACTACCGAAGGCATGGCTTGCTGCGCTCGGCTGGCAATGTCACTCAAGCCCAAGGGTCCAAACTCAGCATCCAATAGCTCCACGGCGAACCCAGCGTCTAGCAACGGGCCGCCAATGCTGAGCAAGCCCAGCGGCGGAAGCTGCTCGCGCGGCACCCTGCTACCTATCGCCGTATGAGGGGGATTTATTAGCAGGATTTTGAATTCTGCGCGCTTAGTGTTGATCGCCACGTCGTGTTTACATGGCCGCATCAAGGGCGCAGCCACAGGCACTGTGGTTGAAGGTACAACAGATAGGGCGTTTGGCGTGCATTGATTGACGCTATACAATTTATTGACAGTTATTAAAATTATGTCACAATTACGAAAAGGATCACCAGAGGATGTTATGACTTTCCTTGCTATGACTGACAATGGCCGCGTTCTGATACCAGCGGCCTTGCGCGAGCAGCTCGGCTTCAAGCCCAACACACGCATTTTCATTGAAGTGAAAGACGGCGGCCTGATTTTGACATCGGCCGCGCAGCACTATGCGCGGCTTAGGACCTATTTTGACCAGCACTTGACGCCAACTCCGGGCCGCGACACGGTGGATGAATTCGTTGCTGAGCGCAGACTTGCGGCCCAGGCGGAAACACGGGACTGACTTTCATGAGTCCTTTGCAGAACCCTTGACCATGAAAGTTACTCCACCTCACCCAGCGCCATGATTCATGTGCTGGATTCGTCGGCATTGCTGGCGGTAAGCAAGGGCGAAAACGGTGCCGACTTTGTCATCGACCTGATCGACTCGAAAGACTGCGTGATCAGCAGCGTCAACCTGGCCGAAGTTGCCACCCGCTTGCTGGACTTGGGGCTGCCTCAGCACGAATTGCATCGCGGTATGGCGCAATTTGGCGTTGACGTGATCGATTTCAATGAAGAGCAAGCCTTGGCCTGCGCGGCATTGCGCCCACTCACCAAATCGGCGGGACTGTCGCTGGGTGACCGGGCTTGCCTGGCGCTGGCAAAACTGCTGCAGGGCAGCGCAGTCACAGCGGACCGAGCTTGGGAGGATGTGGCTGACGCGGTCGGCGTGAAGGTGATGATGATTCGCTGAAATGGCTCAGTCGTTCAGCCGTTCAACTCATCTGCTCTTGCCTGCGCCGCCGCGAAATCCAAGTCGCCCGAATAAATCGCCCGCCCGCAGATCACGCCTTCGACGCCTTCGCTTTCCACGTCGCACAGCGCTTCGATGTCGGCCATGTTGGAGAGGCCGCCTGAGGCGATCACGGGAATCGTCAAGGCCTGCGCGAGTTTGACGGTGGCTTCAACGTTGATGCCCGAGAGCATGCCGTCGCGGCCAATGTCGGTGTAAATGATGGACTCAACGCCGTAGTCTTCGAATTTCTTGCCCAGGTCGATCACGTCATGGCGGGTGAGTTTGCTCCAGCCGTCGGTGGCGACTTTGCCCTCGCGGGCGTCCAGGCCGACGATGATGTGGCCGCCAAACGCGGTGCAGGCGTCTTGCAGAAAACCGGGGTTCTTCACCGCTGCCGTGCCGATGATGACGTAACGCAGGCCGGCATCCAAATAACGCTCGATGGTGTCCAGATCACGAATGCCGCCGCCCAGCTGCACATCGACTTCGCTGCCGACGGCTTTCAAGATTTTGCGGATGGCCGCTTCGTTTTTCGGGTGGCCGGCGAAGGCGCCGTTCAGGTCGACCAGGTGCAAGCGCCGCGCGCCTTTGTCAACCCAGCTTCGGGCCATGACGGGCGGGTCTTCGCCGAAGGTGGTGGCTTGGTCCATGTCGCCTTGTTTGAGGCGGACACACAGACCGTCTTTCAGGTCAATCGCGGGAATGAGCAGCATGGAACGTAGAAAAGGCAGAGCGCGGGGAAGGCAGAAAAAAGCGGGGGGTCACGGGTTCCAGGTGAGGAAGTTTTTGTAAAGTGACAAACCTTGGGCAGCGCTTTTTTCAGGGTGGAATTGGGTGGCAAAAATATTATCGCGCGCAATTGCCGATGAAAACAATTGGCCATAGTCGGTCTCGCCCGCGCTGTGGCGCGCATCAGACGGTTTGACATAGAAACTGTGCACAAAATAGAAGTAGCTGGCCTCTGGGATGCCCGCCCAGAGCGCGTGCGCAGGTCGATTTTGGGGTTTTTGGAAGACCTGGTTCCAGCCCATTTGTGGCACCTTGAAACGGCTGCCGTCTTCTTGCAGTTGGCCGGCCAAGTCAAATTTGATGACTTCGCCCGAGATCAGCCCCAGGCCCGGCGTGTGTTCACCGGGCGACTCTTTGCGGCCTTCGTGGCTTTGGTCCAGCAGCATTTGCATGCCGACACACACGCCAAACATCGGCTTGTTTTTGGCCGCTTCGAGCACCGACTCTTGCAAACCGGATTCGCGCAGCTCGCGCATGCAGTCGGGCATGGCGCCTTGGCCGGGCAGGATGACGCGCTCGGCGTTGCGCACTTCATCGGGTCGGGCGGTAACAACCACCTCAAAGCCGCTGTCGCGCGCCACATGACGCACGGCCTGCGCCATGGAGAACAGGTTGCCCATGCCGTAATCAACGACAGCGATTGTTTTTTGACGCACAGCGGTTCCGATTTTACTATTAATTTAATAGCAAACTATTCAATAAATACGTGACTTAATTGCCATTTTTTTCAAAAAATAGACAGATTTCGATGAAAAACAGTCAAAAATTAACAAGGGTATTAATTACAATCAACATCACGCTGCAATGGCCTACAGCGAGCCTTTGGTCGATGGGATGATGCCCGCCGCACGCGGGTCCATCTCCAGCGCCATGCGCAGCGCCCGCGCGAAGGCTTTGAACACGGTTTCACACTGGTGGTGGGCGTTTTCACCCTTCAGGTTGTCGATGTGCAAAGTCACGAAGGCGTGGTTCACAAAACCCTGGAAAAACTCGTGGGCGAGTTGAGAGTCAAAGGTGCCGATCATGCCGCTTTTGAACGGCACATTCATCACCAACCCAGGGCGGCCTGAGAAATCAATCACCACCCGGCTCAGGGCTTCATCAAGCGGCACATAGGCGTGGCCGTAACGGCGAATGCCTTTTTTGTCGCCCACCGCTTTGGCAATAGCCTGGCCGATGGTGATGCCGATATCTTCTACCGAGTGGTGATCGTCAATGTGAGTATCGCCCTCGCAAGTAACATCGAGATCGATCATGCCGTGGCGGGCGATTTGATCCATCATGTGCTCCAAGAACGGCACACCAGTATTGAACACGCCTTTG
>JANOYE010000296.1:0-5600 GCA_031428695.1 Rhodoferax sp.
GCGCGCGTGGCCGACGAAGGCCACATCTGCTATGACTGGCAGCACTACATCGCGCTGGTGCAGCGCAAGCCTGGCGCCCTGCGCAACGGGGCGCCCTTTGCCGACATGCCAGCGCCCTTGCAACGCTTGCGCCAAGGGCTGCTGCGCCACGATGGCGGCGACAGGATCATGGCGCAGGTGCTTAACTGCGTACCCAGCCATGGCCTGGAGGCGGTGCTGGTGGCGGTGGAGTTGGTGATCGAATCGGGGGCGCTGAGCTGCGAGCATGTCTTGAACGTCTTGGCACGGCTCAATGCAGTGCCAAGACCTGAATCGGTTGAAAGTAGTTTGCACCTGAGGGAGGCACCGGTGGCCAACACCGGGCGCTATGACAGCCTGCGCTGTGTGGGTCGTGTGGGCAACAACGCCACGGAGGTGACCCATGCGCCGTGACATTGCCACCGAGCTTAAAGAGCTGCGCCTGCATGGCATGGCCGCGGCCTGGACTGACTTGACGATCCAGGAGGGCGTGCAAACTGATGTGCGCGTACAGCCTTCGCAGTGGCTGATTGAGCATTTGCTGCAAGCCGAACACACCCAGCGAGCCATGGCTTCGGTACGTCACCAGATGAAAGCGGCCAAGTTCCCACTGCACCGTGACCTGGCGGGCTTTGACTTTGAGGCCTCCAAGGCGGATCAAAAACTGGTCACGCAATTGAGCACAATGGACTTCACCGACACGGCGCAAAACGCCGTGCTCATTGGCGGGCCTGGCACCGGCAAGACGCATCTGGCCACGGCCATCGTGAAGTGTAGTAATGTTGACACCAACGAGTAGTAATATTGCCACTAATTCAAAATTTGCACAGTTCCCGAAGCAATGCCACGCTGCCGGTGCGCTTCAACATTCGCCGAACCAGCACGTCACAGCGACCTCTGGTCACACCCAGATAGTGAGCAAACTGCACCTGAATCTCTCGCACCCGAGTCCTCTGCTGATCGACATGAAACTGACTGATCCATCGCACCAACCCAGTTGGCGGATGCAATGACTTGTTGAACAGCGCAGCCGGATGACTGGCACCACACCAATACATCGCAAACAACGTCCACGCGGCGGCATCCGCCGCCAACTCAGTTCTTCGAACGATGGGTGCCTCTCTCTTGAAACGCTTCGCCAATATGAGCATCTGGGCTCGGTCTGCTGTACGCAGCAGCGCCCAATCCTGACGCAGCCGTTTGCGCAGCAGCCATTCGCAAGTAGCCAACAAATTGACCTCGCCTTCGACCAACTCGGTCTCAACCAACGAAGGACGGTGTATTGAGGCAATCGCATTGCGGCCAGAGGGCGTAGGTGAATACACGTGGGCGATCCGACACCATCGCATGATCAGCAATTCCCGCTCGCAGGGTTCACGGGTCGAGCCGCCCGCAGCGTCCAACGGCCGCGGTATTCTGAAAGACCGAGGTGCCAGACGTTTTGACGGCAACGCAAGGTCACTTTGAAACCGACTTTGTTGATCAAAATCCCAGGCCGGCACGATGATTGGCAACGCCATTGGAGTCACTGTCCTGGCATGACCGACACCGTCTGCTGGGCCGCCACATAACCGGACTCTCTGACCGCGCGCTCCCAATGGGCCACTCCCAACGCCAAGTCCTGTGTATCCCACTGTGAACCCTGCAACAGCACACTTTCCACCGCGCGTGTGAAGTAATCCATGGGTATTTCCGCCGGACCGGCCAACTGCGCCGAGGCGTGCGCGTTGACAAACGTGTTCCACAACATGGCCGCCGATTGCTCCAGCAACAAGCCGCGCTCGCACGCCCGTGGGTAGAAAAACTCGGTGAACGTCTTGCCGGTGGTCTCTGGGTATCGGCTCAAGTCATAGCTGGCCAGACAAGTGGCGGCATCCACCGCATCACCGATCCCCCTAAAGTGTTGTTGCTCGATCATGAAGCGCGCCACAATCTGCTCGTCCCCGCTGAGCTGGTAATGCGCCTTCTGCTCCATCAGCTGGGGTTGCCCCACCAGAAACGTCAACAACCGCACCCCGTGGTGTGCCAACTGGTCATGGACATCGCGCAGCCATTCCAGGGCATGCTTGGACAAGCGCTGGGCCTCGTCACACAGCAAGACCACGATGTGACCCGCACGCATCTGCAACTGCTCGCTCAGGCGACACATGAGCGCAAAGCGTTTGTCTGTGATCGACTTTGGTTGGGGGTGGCGCACTCCAGCGGCGCTCAACAAGGTACTGAAGAATGGGCCTTCGAAATCACTGCGATGGTGCTCGCAGGACATGCGCAGCACCAGGATGTCAGGGCGGTGGCGTTCTAAGTGGAGTGCGACGTAGTCAATGGCGTGTGTCTTGCCCATGCGCGGGCGGGAATGGATCAGGGCACCCGGAACCAGCACGCGGATACAACGCTCAACCAGGTCAACAAACTGTTCAATTGCGGCGGTGGCGACCCGGTAGTGCCTGCGCACCAAAGGATGGTTTTGCAGTGTCAACGAGGCCGGTTGCGGCACGGTCCAGACAGGCACGGCTTTTTTGGGAGAGGATTGCTTGATGCGCGTTGCCGCCACTGTCGGTTGCATGGAATCGGTCATGAATGCCTTTCGCGCCTTCGCAGCGCTTGCGGCCGGCGTGAAGGCCCCGGCCCAACCTCACGGCGCTGGATCGCGCCAGTGACCCGTCAGTGCCGCCCAGGCGGCCCGCAACCAGTATTTCCTTTTTACCGCGCAAAGCCGCGCGCGATGCGCAGGTTCTTGCCTTTGACTGGTCCAGATGCCAACTGAGCTGATGGCTCCACCGGACTGGGCGGGGTTTCAGGCGCATCACGGCGCTCCCGCTGTATGCGCGCCAGGTCGCTGGCTGCCCGGCGTGATTTGGGTGCTTTGGCCCGGCGCAGTTTGACGAATGCATCAATCGGGCTTTCGCCCGCCACGAACTGCAACTGCTTGTTCCGCTTGGCCTTGAACACCTCCTGGCGCAACCGCAACGAATGCGCTTCATGGCGCCAGGGTCCACTGGCCAATAAATCATGCAGTGGCTGGCCATCCTCGGTGAACACCTTCAGGGTTCTCAAATCCTTCACCTCAAAATACACCCGCAACTGCTTGCCGATCAGGTTGGAGCGGCGCGCCAGTTGTTCGCTGGTGTAGCGCACATGCATGAAGGAGATGTAGGGTCGCTCGCCGCGGCCCACGTTGCCGTGCACCAGGCAATAGGCTGGATCGTGCAACAGCTCCAAACGATTGCGCAAGGCCTCTGGCACCCGGCGCAGGCGAACCGGGGGCCGCCCTACCCCATCCACCTGTTGGCGCATTCGCTCTAATGGCGTCAGGCCACCCAGGCTGGAGTGTGGCGTGCCGTGGTAATTCCATACGGTGGCGTGCAGCAATTCTTCGAGTTCTTGGGCTGTGACAACCAGACGCAGATCTTTGGCCGCATCGCGCACGCGTTTGGAAGTTGTCGCCTGTTTGCCAGGCAACCCGCCGGGCAAGCGGCGCGACAGCGTATTGGTCAGTGTTCCAAAGAAGCGCTCAATGAACGGTCGATCATCGGGTTCATAGGCTGGCCCAAAATCGGCCACGCAGCCCAAGGCTTCGCACACCACGTCAAGGCTGGTGGTGGCCAGGTGCGCGCGCGCATTGTCCAAGCGGATGTGGCGCCAACAGGCGTGACGTGTAATCGGTAGGGCTTGGGACACAAAACCACCGGATCCTGACAACGACAGGCCCGGCAGCGTGATCTTAGGCACTTCTGCGGGCGTGAGTGCGTGCCTGAGGGTTGCGATCACCTCATACCGGCTGCATTCGCGGTGTAGGCACAGGGTGTATCCGAGGATGCAGCGGGTTGCCACGTCAATGATGGCCAACAACCAGACTCGTTCCGTCTCATAGATGCGCTCAATTCCCATCGGATCGACGTCCACGACCTTGAGTCGCAGATCCATCTTGTGCGCGTCGAACTCCACGGTGTCGAAAGCTTCATCGGCACCGCGCTCAGGCAATTGGCGCAGGGCCGATGAGGGTTTGAAGCGGGCTCCAGCGGCATGCGCCGCGTCATCGAATCGGTCATGCAGCCAAGCGCGCAGGGTCCGCGCCAGGCTTCGCACGCCCTTGTCCTGTTGGTTGAACGGGTAGTCCGAAGGCAGTAGCCCCTGTTCACGGCAGGCCTGCTGGAAGCGTTGTAGCGCCGGTTTGAAGTTGAACAGGCGTGCAGCCTCCCCTACTCCTTTGAGGTGCACGCGCTTGGCGCTCAGTTCACGCCGCAAATGCGCCTCCAGCGCGGGGTGGCGCTGCAAAAGCTGGGTGAAGGCGCCAGCGTTGCCCGCCTTGCCGTGAACCAGTGCGCGCGGTGGTCGGCTTCGCTCATACGCTTTGACATGGGCATGTGGCTCCAAGGCCCGGTATCCCCAGAGGCTTCCGTCGGCATGTGCACGTTGCGCGCGTTTGACCATGCGAAAAAGGGTTGAACGGTCAATGCCATGTTCCGTTTCGATGCTTGCGACCGGCTCACCCTGGGCATAAGCCTCTACAGCCGCACAGCGTGCCCGATAGACGTCGCGGGCACGTTCATCCAAGGCCTGCTCGTCGAGTCTGGGCCATTCGGCAATACGTTGCAATTCAATGGAGCGACGCGGCATCAGGGTGCAATCGCCAAGACGACTGGCAATCGGTGAAATCGGGTGGCTCCGTCCAAGGGTTCTATGGCCAGATCCGGGCTGACAACGCGGCCTTCGGCCAGCAACTGAAACAGCGCTGCCTGCACGGTGGTCTGGTCGCGCTGTGTGAAATGTGCGAGCACCGAGTCCACCGATTCATCTTGGTTGAGAAAGGCCATGATCTGCTGCTCAAGCAAGGCATCCCGGTAGCGTCTGTGGCTGACCAAATAGGGGATGATGCGCGCCCAATTGGCAATGGGGATGGCCCAGCCGATCAAGTCAGCCCGGTTGATGTACCGCACGGCAAGATCGTGCAGATGGGAATGGCGCTCAGGCTGCGCAGTATCGTGCTTCGATGATGGAGGCGGTAGACCTTCTACGATCCAGAATTCACCGGCGGGCAAACCACGCAGCTGCACCCAAAAATCGATCACGGGACTTCGCGGTCCATCGACGTAGGTCGGGCGTTCACAAAAGGTGACGATGCGTGGATTGGCTTCGATGACCAACCAAGTCCTGTACGCATCGTAGCTGCCAAGGCTCAGGCGTCGTCCTATCTTGGGACTGAAGACTTCAATGCGCCGGCGCCCTGGCGGACGGGAAAACGGCATTGCTCTGGCGTACGGCTTCGACTTGGTCATGGCCTTGCCTCATTGAATTTGTACGCAGTGCGTCTTCACTCACCGACGCAAGTGGCGATATTAGTACATAAAGACAGTAAGTGGCAACATTACTACTGTAACAAATGGGGTGAAAGTGACACTTGGATTTCAAGCAGGTGCATCAAGTTGTTGATTTGCAAGGAAATCAGGGGATCTCAGTTCGTGGCAGTATTACTACACTTCACGACCTGCGCGGCGGTCGGACCGGTCTCCGCCAGTGGCAAACCCATAATCGCTTGAGCTTGCTGGTGGCGTAAGTTCTTAATCCAGCCCCCGGTTTGCCCC
>JANOYE010000297.1:0-4883 GCA_031428695.1 Rhodoferax sp.
CTTATGGTTTATCGGTTATCGAGCTAAAGACGGGTCAACAAGGGGTGATCGTGCTCGACACCACACCCTTTTATTCTGAGTCCGGCGGCCAGGTCGGCGATGAGGGCGTGATCGCCAGCGAGCCTTGGGGCGCAAACGCCGTACCCGCAGAAAACGTCTTCAAGGTGGACGACACGCAAAAAATCAAGGCCGACGTGTTCGGCCACCACGGCACCATGGCCAACGGCTCCATCAAGGTCGGCGACAAGGTTCACGCGCAGGTCAACCTGCAGGTGCGCGCGGCGACGATGCGCAACCACAGCGTCACGCACCTGATGCACAAAGCGCTGGTGGAAGTGCTGGGCGAGCACGTGCAGCAAAAAGGCAGCTTGGTCAACGCCGACCGCACGCGGTTTGACTTCACCCACAACGGCCCCGTGACAGACGGCCAAACCCGCGAAATTGAGGCCAAAGTCAACGCGGAAATCCTCGCCAACGTGGCCACGCAGGCACGCGTGATGGACATTGAATCGGCGCAAAAAACTGGCGCGGTGATGTTGTTTGGCGAGAAGTATGGCGACGAGGTGCGCGTGCTCGACATCGGCAGCAGCCGCGAACTGTGCGGCGGCACACACGTGGCGCGCACGGGCGACATCGGCCTCTTCAAAGTGGTGGCCGAAGGCGGTGTGGCCGCTGGTGTGCGCCGCATTGAAGCCGTGACGGGCCACAACGCGCTGGCGTATTTGCAGCAGCTCGAAGACAGCTTAGGCCGCGCTGCAGCCAGCCTCAAAGCGCCGCCGGTTGAGTTGAACGACCGCCTCCAGAGCGTGCTGGATCACATGAAGGCGTTGGAGAAAGAAGTCACCGCGCTCAAAGGCAAACTCGCGTCAGCCCAAGGCGACGAGATGCTGAGCCAGGCGACAGATATGACGGGCAAAGACGGCAAGACCTTCAAACTGCTGGTGGCCAGGCTTGACGGTGCCGACGCCAAAACCCTGCGCGACACCATGGACAAACTCAAAGACAAGCTGAAGTCGGCCGTGGTGGTGCTCGGTGTGGTCGATGGCGGCAAGGTGCAGATCGCCGTAGGCGTGACGCCTGACAACACCGCCCAGATCAAAGCTGGCGAGCTGGTGAATTACATCGCAGCGCAGGTTGGGGGCAAAGGTGGCGGCAAGGCCGACATGGCGATGGCCGGCGGCACCGAGCCGGCCAAACTGCCCGCTGCGTTGGCGAGTGTGCAGGCTTGGGTCGCGGCAAAGGTTGGATGACTAAAATTAACACCCATATTAACAAATTTCGAAATTCAGGCAAAATCAGCAAAAATATCAGCATACTTGTCATCTAAGTCACGAATATTGGTCATAGTTTGCTAGAAATAAAGTAGCAATTATGGTTCACACTTGCCTGACATCCAGTTCCTGGCTTGATGGGCTGGCAGGTGGCTTTGCCACAACGCCCAGCAGCAGGCCGTTTTGCACATTGGCCGCCAACCATTGGCTGAAATCGAAATCGGCGTGTGCGCCATCCAGCGCGTTGGCCAGCGCCCGGCCCGCCAGCAGGGCCTGCGTAAACGCCACTTCGTTCTGATCCAGCGGGCGCAAGCGCGGCGCGTAACCCTGCCGCCACACCAGCGCAGTCTGCGCCACGCCCTGCTTGAGTAATTCGAAAGCGGCATCCAAACGGCCCTGCCCCTGGTGGGCCAGCGTAATGGCGGCTGCTGGGTAGGCGCTCGCCAGCGCGCAAGCGCCCGGCGCCAGGCTGAACCACAGCGCGCTGGGGTCGCCTTCGGCCAGGTCGGCAAAGCTCGCTGTGTTTTGAAGGTCGTCTGCGGCGCCCGCGCAGACATGCAGTGCCCATTCGATGCGCGCGACATCTGGCAGAAATGGCAGGTCGGCGAGTTGAGGCGCCTGCGCCGCAAACGCCGCCAGGGGTTCGCCCCATTGCGCCAGATCACCACAGATGGGTGGGTGCGCTTGCCAGAAATCACGCGCCAGGAAGGCAAAGTTCTCCTCGCCAATCAATTGCAACATGACCGGGTAGACCGCCTCCAGGGCGCGTTTGGCATTGGCATGGGCATTGGCGCGGTAGGCCGCCAGGCCGCGCGCCTCGCCATTCAAGCCGGGCTCATGAATTTGGGCCAGCAGCCGGTTTTGTTGACCGGCCAGCCCTGCGAGCGTCGTTGCGCTGTCTGCATATTCTGTGCTGGCAGAGACAGCGCTGGTCATCAAAGGCGGCTCCCCTGCGGAAGGCTGGCCCGCCATTGCTGCTGGATGGCGTCGGCTCGTCTGGCTTCGCCGAGCAGGACCTCAAGTGGGGGGATGGCGGTGTCCCATTCAATCAAGGCGGGCACGTCGCCAAAGCGCTGCACGGCCAGTGCATACACCTGCCACACGCCATCACACACGAACGCGCCGTGGTCGTCGATCACGATGTCGCCTGCGTCGCAGTGACCCGCCAGGTGGATTTCTCCAACTGCGGCGGCGGGAATGCCCTGGAGCCAGTCACGGCACGCACCCACGGCCCGCGCCACACTGCTTTCGGCGGGTTCGAGTCTCTGGGCCTTCATCCCGCCCATCCCGCTCATCTCATTCATCCCGTTCATCCCGTTCATCCCATTCAGCGCGTTCACGTAAATGTTGTTCACATCGACCAGCAGCTTGCAGCCGGTGCGCTGGGCCAGCGCCCGCAGAAATTCAGGCTCAGTGCGGTCGGCGCCGGGCATCTGCACGTAGGCCGACAGGTTTTCTACCAAAATGGCGCGCTGAAGCCGGTCTTGCACCTGCTGGACATTGGCGCACAAGACGTCCAGCGCTACGCGGCTGAAGGGGATGGGCAACAAATCCGCAGCGTGCAGCGCAGCGCCATTGACGGCGCCCCGCGCAAAGCAGGCATGGTCGCTGACCCGAACCGGGTCAATGCGATCCACCAAGCTGCGCAGGCGGTCCAGGTGCCACGGATCGACCCCGCAGGCCGAGCCCAGCCCCAGGCCGACGCCATGCAGGCTGATGGGGTAGTCGCGCCTGGCCTGTTCCAGCGTGGCCAGCGCCGCGCCGCCTGGCGCAAAGAAGTTTTCCGAGTGAACTTCCAGAAAGCCGACGTTTGGCAGGCTTTCAAGCAGCGCCGCATAGTGCGGGTGCCGCCAGCCAATGCCTGTGGCGCCGAGTTCAGGGCCGGCAGGCAGGACTGGCATGGCGCAAATGGCCTTTGGGTAAGCAGTCGGTCCGGCAGACCCGATCAGATCTTTTTCTCCATCGCCTTCTCCATCCCGCCTTCTTTCATCATCGACCCCTTTTTGGCCTGTTCTGCCGTCATGCCCTTCATTGACACGCAGGTGCCTTTGGCAACATATTTCCACTCACCCTTGTCATCGGCGACTTTGGCCTGGCCAGCGCAGGTGTGTGTGCCAGCCAGGTTGGCGCAGTCGTTCTGACCGGCCTTGGCAATGCCATAACATTTCTCTTTTTCCTGCGCCGCGGCAGGCGCGGACACCAGGGCAGTGGCGAGAAGGGACGCAGCGGCGGCTGCAATCAAAGCGCGTTGGTTCATGAAATACTCCAGAGTTAGTTGGCACAAAAACCGCTGCCATTCAAAGGGCTTCGGTTGCTGGTAAGTCCGGGCAAGCCCTGTACTTCTTACTGCCCACCGAGATTATTGCGGCGGCTGTGACATAAGTCACAAAAGTTCGGAAATTGTGTCCCACACCTGCGCCGCAATGCGCCCGTTGTAACGTTCGACCAATTTCCCCTGTTTGTCGATCAGCAGCGACACACGGCGCAATCGGTAGACCAAAACATCACCAACACCACCTTGCCTTTGCGCGAAGCAAGATGGAAGGCTTTGTTTTCCAAGGTGTTGCCGGAGATGGCTGGCACCTGCGCAGTCGAAGCAGGATTTTGCGCCCAGGCTGACCCAGGCAAGCCAAAAGCGGTGAAGGCCATGGCGGCGGCGAGCAGCAAAGTGCCAAAGCGGGTGTGTCCGGGCATGGGGTTTCCAGAAGTTTGATCCGGCTTGGTCGCGACAGCAGGCAGAATCTTAAAGATGATCGCCGTGTGAACCGAATGGAGTCGCCATGTGCAGGCCATCACCTACTATAATTAACATGTAAGTTAACAAATAAGCTAATTTCTTTGTGCAATCAAGAATATCGATAAAATAGGCATCCAAGTCACGAATAATATGGATATCTTGCTATATATAATATAGCATTTATGATGGACGCTGATCCTAAACCCCAACTATCAGGAAGCCCTCATGAAACGTCTCGAAGGTAAAACCGCTGTTATCACCGGCGCCGCCAGCGGCATCGGGCGCGCCAGTGCTCTCCTGTTTGCCCAGCACGGAGCCAATGTAGTGGCGGTGGATCAGTCGGAGGGTGTCAAAGGCACGGCCGACGCTATCAACAAGGCCGGCGGGCGAGGCGTGGCGCTGGTAAAAGACGCGTCGAGCGAGGTCGACGTGGAGGCCTTCATCCAGCATGCGGTGAAGCATTTTGGCGGTCTCGACATCGTTTACGCCAACGCCGGCATCAGTGGCGGCATGCCGCGCTTTGACGAAATCACGGCGGCTTACTGGACCAAAATCTTGAGCGTGAATTTGATTGGCCCTTTCCTCGCTATCAAGTACGCGGCCCGCGTGATGGTGCCGCAGGGGCGCGGTTCAATCATCTGCACCGCCTCGGTGGCGGGCCTTCGCTCAGGCGCGGGCGGCGCGCCCTACAGCGCCAGCAAAGCGGGCGTGATCAGCCTGGTGCAGACCAGCGCCAACCAGTTTGCCGGCACCGGCATTCGCATCAACGCGATTTGCCCCGGCCTGATTGAAACCGGCATGACCAAACCGATTTTCGACATGGCGCGTGAAAAAGGCTCTGAGGGAAAAATCGGGCAACTCAACCCGCTGCGCCG
>JANOYE010000298.1:0-4366 GCA_031428695.1 Rhodoferax sp.
AAGGTGAGTGATGGCTTCAGCTCGCCCCACAAGGCGATGCCTTCGAGCAGCGTGCCGCTTTGGTTGATGCGCGGCAGGCCGTAACTCAAGGTGGCGTCGAGGTGGAAATGGGCATCGACGAAGGGCGGACTGACGAGCAGATTGCCAGCGTCAATGGTCTCGTGCGCCAGCGCGTTGAGGCCTTCCTTCACTTCGACAAATTTGCCCCCTTGCACCGCCAGCGACATGTTTTGGCGACCATCGGGCAAGGTGGCGTGGGTGATGAGCAGGTCAAACATGGGTGAGTGCAAATTCGGAAATTAACATGGGTATAAACATGGATGTTAATAGATCGTGAAATTACTCGTTTATTACTAATATTGAATGCAGTTATGATCTAAAAAGTATCATAAATTAATTAATTTTTATAGCGAAAAAGTTGATTAATTCGTGACTTCAGTTGCTAAACAATCGAGCACTCAATATTAAGAATATTTATTTAGTCCCAAAAATCCGATCCCCCGCGTCACCCAGGCCGGGCAGGATATAGCCGTGGTCATTCAGTTGGCGGTCAATCGCGGCGGTGAAAATCGGCACCTCGGGGTGCGCCTTTTGCAGCGCCGCAATGCCTTCAGGGCAGGTCAGCAGGCAGACGAATTTGATCGACTTCGGGTGCAGCTCCTTGAGGCGGTCCACCGCCGCGATGGCCGAGTTGCCGGTGGCCAGCATCGGGTCGACGATGATCACATCGCGGTCGTTCATGTCGTGCGGCATCTTGAAGTAGTACTCCACCGCTGTCAGGGTTTTCGGGTCGCGGTACAGGCCCACGTGGCCCACGCGGGCACCGGGCACCACGTTCAACATGCCTTCCAGAATGCCGTTGCCCGCCCGCAGGATGGAGACGAAGACCAGCTTCTTGCCGTCGATCACCTTGCTTTGCATTTTCTCCAGCGGCGTTTCAATCTCGATCTCGTGCGTGGGCATGTCGCGCGTGACTTCATAGGCCATCAGCGCGGACAGCTCGTTCAAGAGCCGCCTGAAGGTGCTGGTGGAGGCGTCTTTGCGGCGCATCAGGGTGAGCTTGTGTTGCACCAGCGGGTGGTCGATCAGGTGCACGTTGGCGCCAAGGGTGGTCATGGGGTGGGTCATCAAAGGCCTCGCGGGTGGTTGGGTGGAATTAGAAAACCGTGCCGTCGCTCTCGATATTCAAGGGCGGCGCGCCGCCACGCAGGCGCAGTGCCAACGCGCGGCCGGCCGCCCAGGTGCCGCCTTCGAGCACACAGGCCAGCGGCATTTGTTCGGCGCTGCGGTCGAGCTGGCTGCGCACCAAAGGCGCCAGTTCATCGAGCAGGGCGACTGTCAAGGCGCGCCATTCGACGATGAATTCGTCGCTTGCCAGATGTTGCGCCTGCAGCAGCGCCGGGTCTTTCACCTGGATCACTTCGGCGTCAATCAGCAAGCCCCCGTTGCGGTATTCGGGCAGGCCGGTGAGCTGGTCGAGGCCGCTCACCGTCACGCCCGCCCATTGGAAGGGCTCCAACAGCGAATAGGTAAGCCACTGGGAGAGTTTGTGGAAGGGCATCCAGCCGGCGGTGATGCCCTGGCCGCCAACGGCGCTGTGGCGCCAGCAGTCGCCCAACGCCACCTGTTGGCCGCCTTCGAGTTCAAGCGTGTTTTGCGCAGGCCAAATGCCCGACAAGGTGTTGAGCAGCGCCGTGAGGATGTCATGCGCGGCGATGGCAGCGCCATCGCCTTTATCGTCTCCTTGACCCAGCAGGTGGTCAAACAATCGGCCTGGCCGGCATTGCCCGCCCGCGCCGCCAAACACTTCGGGTTGCGATTCGACCACGGCGCCGAGTTGGCGCAGCAAAGCGGCGCGGCCTTCGAGGCCGACCAGCAGGTTGTTTTTGGTGACCTGAAAAGCGTCACCCAGTTGGCGCGCCGTGACGGCCTGCAAGCCAGCCGCGTCGGCCTGGCAGGGTTGCGTCGGTTTGCTGGAAAAGAGGCCGGTGGTGAAGGCGTTGAAGCTGGCGACGCCCAAACCTTCGGAGCGTGAATAGGCCTGGCCGGAGCGGGCGTCAAGGTACTTCCACTGCGGCCCGGCGCCAGCGTCTAACAACACGCTGACGATGGCCAAATCAATCTGCGCGCGGGCGCGTTTGGCGAGCGACACTTTGCCCAAATCTTCATTGAGCTGCGCCAGGCGATCAACCTTGCCCGCTGTGCCGCCCGCTTCAAAATGCCGCCAGCGGCTGTGGTAGGGGATGTTCAAGTCGGGGTACCGCTCGCGGGTGGCCTCGACCACACGGGCGGCGCACGAAGGCAATGCCGCGTCGTCAATCGTGAAGCAAGCAGACTGCCCCGCCCGTGCACGCGCCAGCAAAGCCGCAGCCCGCTCACGCACTGCCTTGGTAGAGCGCAAAAGGACTTCAGGCCTCGAAAAACTTGCGTGAGAAGCTACTGAATGCGTAGCGACTTGTTTTGCGGCGACAGCGTCAATCATGGGTTCATTCATTCAGGCCACGCCCCTTGGCGATCTTCAACTGTTGCGCATCGGGCACTTGATCAGGCGTGAAATAACCCGCAGCCTTCTTCGCGTCCATCTCCACTTGAGCGTCTTCAGGGATCAAACCATCCGGGATGTTGACGCGCTCCACCACCTCGATGCCGGCGCGGGTGATGGCGTCGTATTTCATGTTGCTCATCGACACCAAGCGGTGGATTTTGCGGATGCCGAGCCAGTTCAGCACGTCGGGCATCAGTTCCTGGAAACGCATGTCTTGCACGCCAGCCACACATTCGGTGCGGTTGAAATACTGGTCTGCCGTGTCACCACCGGGCTGGCGTTTGCGCGCGTTGTAGACGAGGAATTTGGTCACCTCTCCAAGCGCCCGGCCTTCTTTGCGGAAGTATGAAACCAGGCCCACGCCGCCACGCTGCGCACCTTGAATGCACTCCTCAATGGCGTGGGTGAGGTAGGGGCGGCAGGTGCAGATGTCGGAGCCGAACACGTCGGAGCCATTGCATTCATCGTGCACGCGGGCGGTGAGTTCAATCTCGGGGTTGGCCAGGTCTTGCGGGTTGCCAAAAATATAGGCTGTCAACCCGCCGATGGGCGGCAAAAAGACTTCAAGGTCGCTGCGTGTCACCAGCTCGGGGTACATGCCGCCGGTTTCTTCGAACAACACGCGGCGCAGGTCGGCCTCGCTGCAGTTGAAACGCTTCGCGACCTCGGGCAGAAACCACACCGGCTCCACCGCGACTTTGGTCACCATGGCGGCGCCGCCTGCCGTCAAATATTTGCCGTCGGCTTGGAGGCGGCCCGATTGCAGCGCCTCGATCACCTCAGGCAGGATCACGTGCGCTTGGGTGACGGCGATGGTCGGGCGGATGTCGTAACCCGCTGCCAGCTCGTCTTCAAACACCTCGGCAATCATGGCGCCCCAGGGGTCCATGGCGACGATGCGGCCCGGTTCGCTCCACTGCGGGTGCGGGCCAATTTGTGTGGTGGGCGAAGTGTTGGTGAGGTCGGCTTTGTGGTCTTTGGAAAGCCCGCCCGAGGCTACGGCCAGTGCGCGGTAAATGCTGTACGAACCGCTGTGCGTGCCGATGACGTTGCGGTGGCTGCGTTTGGTGGTGGTGCCGATCACCGGGCCGCGCTCCTGCGCGGTGGCGGCGGCCCATTGGATCGGCAGCGCGCCAAAACCGCCCGAGTGGGAGGTCAGGCGGATGTGCTGCGGTGATGCGTTTGTGGGCATGAGTTTTGAATTTAATAACTATAAATAATATAGCAACAAAGCCATATAATTCGTGACTTAGCTGCCAATAATTCTTAAAGGCCTGCAGTGTTGCCGTTTTAAGAGATCAATCGTACCCATAATGGGTATGATTGCTTCATCGGCGGCGCCCGCCAAAGAGCCCGCCCAACACCCCGCGAATGATTTCACGGCCCACTGCCGAACCCATGGTGCGCACGGCCGAGCGGGCCATGTTGGTGGCCAGGCCTTCGTGGCGGCCACCGCGCGGGCCCGTGGTGCCGAAGAGCACGTCGGTGATGCCGCCGAGCATGCCGCCACCGGATTCAGCCGGTTTGCCGTTGCCGGCACTGCCACCCATCGGCGTGCCCGCCATCGAGCCGGTGGAACTCGGTCCCGAGGGCAGCTTGTCGTCTTGCGTGGCCGAAGAAGCCATCACGCGGCCCTTGATTTTTTCGTAGGCCGATTCGCGGTCTTCCGTCTTTTCATAAACACCCGCCACCAAAGATTCCTTGATCAACACCTGGCGTTGCTCCGGCTTGATCGGGCCGATCTGGCTGCCTGGCGGCAACACATACACGCGCTCGGTCTCGCTCGGGCGGCCTTTGGCGTCGAGCAGGCTGATGAGTGCT
>JANOYE010000299.1:0-11478 GCA_031428695.1 Rhodoferax sp.
TGCGCCAACACGTCTTGGCCGCCTTTGTGCGCATACGGGCCGCTTTCGCCAAAACCGGTGCCCACCGCGTAGATCACACGCGGGTTCAGGGCCTTGCAGTCGTCGTAGCCCAAACCCATGCGATCCATCACACCGGCGCGGAAGTTATTCACCACCACGTCGGCCTCGGCGATCATGGCTTTGACAGCAGCCATGTGTTCGGCGTTGCGCAAATCCAGCGCCACGCTGCGTTTGTTGCGGTTGAGGCTGCAAAAAATCGGGTTGTCTGCACCAGCCACCGGCGCAAAGGTGGAGCGGCTCAAGTCGCCTGCGCCCTGGCGCTCGATCTTGATCACGTCAGCGCCATAGTCGGCCAGCATCTGGGTGCACACCGGCCCCATCATGACCTGGGTGAAATCAACGACGCGAATGCCGCTGAGGGGCAAGTCGGTGGCAGCGTTAGTGGTAGCGGTAGCGGTGGCGGTGCTCATGCGGTCTCCAGTATTTTTTCTGCGCGGTTGCCAATGGCGCGGGCGAGGGCGGGCACGTCGGCATTCAAGCCGGTTTGGTCACCCGGGTCGGCACCTTGGGCGCGCAGTGTTTTTTGCAGCGCTTTAACGTCCACATGGCGCACCGTCACACCGGCGTTGAGCGCGAGTGCGGCGGCCACACCGGCGGCCTCCCCCATCGCCATACAAGGCGGGATTTCGCGGGAGATTTTTTGCGCTTGCGAAGTCACGGAGAAGTGCCGCCCTGCCACCAGCAGGTTGTCTACACCACCGTTGGCCACGGTTTTGGGCAGCAACACACGGTAGGGCATGTAGTAATCACGGCCGCGGGCTATGCTGTCGTCAAAACGGGTACGTTGCGCGAGGTCTTCCTTGGCCAGCACGTATTCACCTTCAAGCAGCCGTGTTTGGCGCACGCCGGTTTGCGGCGCCACATCGACCACGTAACACTTCTCGAAACCGGGCATCTTGGCTCGCACCAAATCCACCAAGGCATGGATGTGCTGGCGGCCTTGGATTTCAGCGCGGGTCAGGTCTTCGACCTTCAAGCCATCCAGCCCGGCCATGTGCGGGCAGTTGCACCAGACGATGCCGGGCAGCGGCGTCTTCAGCCACCAAAATCCCCAGGAGCCACCGAGCACCTTTTTGATTTGTTTGTCCAGCGCCGCGAAGGCTTCCGGCTCAGCGCGTTCATGGGCTTCGGCGGCGTCGGTGTTGACACCGCCCAGCCGGAACACAGTCGTCATGATGTAGTTGCCGCTGGTGTGTTGCGCGCCTGCGCTGGCGGCCACGTCGAGGTCACCGGTGGCGTCAATCACCATGTCGCCCAGAATCGCTTCGCGGCCTGCTTTGCTTTCGCAGATCACGCCTTTCATCTTGCCGTCTTCCACAATTGCCTCGGAAAACCAGGAATGCAGCCGCAGCTTGACCTTGTGCTCCTGCACCATTTCAAGGGAGGCGCGTTTCCAAGCGTCCGGGTCAAACGCAGCGGCGAAAACGATGGGGTGCGGCTGCTGCTGGGTGTGGAAGTCAAACGCGCCCCAACGCGACCAACGGCGGATGCTGCCGGCGTCATAACCCCAATCGTTCTGGCGCGGGTAGTGCGCCAGGCCCATCGCGGCCATGCGTTCGAGCAGGGTCATACACACGCCGCGCACCGAAATTTCATTCAGGTGGTTGTCCCACATGTCGTCCAGCACCAGCACCATGCCGCCCGATGCCAAACCACCCAGGTGGGTGTAACGCTCCAGCAAAATCGTGTCGGCGCCGTTGCGGGCGGCCGCCAGCGCGGCAGAAAAACCGGCCGGGCCGCCGCCAACCACCACAACGTCGGCTTTGGCGGCCACCCGCACACCGCGTGCGGGGCGTTGGATCATGTCATTGATGTTCATAGTTGGGTCTCCCGTTTCAATGGGTCTGTTCCGGCTGCCACTTCACGACGGCACGCTCGACCAGCGCGACGATCAGAAAGAAGCTGCCCGACAACGCCGCGCTCATCACAATCGCTGAATAAAGCAGTGCCGAGTCAAAATTGAATGTCGCCTGGATGATCAACGCGCCGATGCCCACCGTGGCGCCAATCCATTCGCCCACTACCGCGCCGATTACTGCCATCGAGGCCGAGATACGCAATGCCGAAAAGAGATAAGGCAGCGAGCTGTACAGACGCAGCTTGAAAAACACCTCGGTCTTGCTGGCCGACAACACCCGCATCAGCTCCAGGGCCTGCGGGTTCGGCGAATTCAGCCCACGCACCATGTTGACGAGAGACGGGAAAAAACACACCAGCGCGGCGATGGCGATTTTGGGTTCCACGCCGTTGCCCATGATCAACACCAGCACCGGCGCTTTCGCCACCACGGGGATGGAGTTCAACATCAGCGCGACGGGGAAGAAAATGTCGTTCAAAGTTTTGTTGTGCACAAAAACAGTGGCCATCAAGATGGCGACGAAGTTGCCTAAGAGGAAGCCGCCGCCGGCTTCGAGCGCGGTCGGGATCAGGTTAGACAGCAACACATGGCGTTTCTCAAACAGGGTTTGCAACACCATTTGTGGCGACGGCGCAATGAAGGGCCTGACCTGGAAACCCGCCACGATGGCCCACCAGCCAAACAGCAGCGCCGCCACGCCAAGCGCCGGCAACACGCGGGTGCGCCACAACTTGCGCCGCTGTTCGGCCCGGTAGGCGAGGGTTTCGTCGTCGTCAAGCGGGCTGCCTGCGCCCTTCGGCAAGGCGTTGCCGAGCGAGTCCGGCAAAGCCAGGTCTTTGGCGGCGCCGTGGGGGAGCATGGGTGTTGACATCTCAGCAGACCTCCAGCACGCGCCGCAGGTAAGCGGTGAGCTGCACAAATTCGGGCGTTTCGCGAACTGCCAAGGTGCGGTCTTCCGGCAAATCGACTTTCACCAGCTCCTGCACCCGGCCCGGGTTGGCGGCCATCATCATCACGCGCTGGCCGAGGTAAGCGGCTTCGTAAATGCTGTGGGTGACAAACAGGATCGTCATGCCGAGCTCTTTCCAGAGCCGGCGCAATTCTTCGTTCAGGCGGTCGCGGGTGATCTCATCGAGCGCGCCAAAGGGCTCGTCCATCAGCAGCACGCGCGGGTCGCTCACCAAGGCGCGGGCAATCGAGACGCGTTGGCGCATGCCGCCTGACAACTCATGCGGGTAGGCGTTTTCTGCGCCCTTCAGGCCGACGAGTTCCAGCAGTTCTTGCGGCGTGGCACGCGTGTTCTGGCTGCCCCGAGCGCCCGACCCCCGATGCTGCAAGGTCTGGCGCGCCACCTGCAAGGGCAACTCGACGTTTTGCAAAGCCGTGCGCCAGGGCAACAAAGCCGGGTCTTGAAACACGAAACCAATGTCCCGGCGCAAGCGGGCCTCTTGCGGGCTGGTGCCCAACACACTTAAGGTTCCCTGAGTAGGCGAAATCAAATCGGCCACCACTCGCAGCAGGGTGGACTTGCCGCACCCCGAGGGCCCCAGCAGCGTCAAAAACTCGCCCTGCGCCACGTCAACACTCAGGTTCTGCAAGGCGACGACCGAGCGCCGTTCGGTGAAGAAACGCACGGCGACGTTGCGGCAACTGACCGCGGCGAGATGGGCCGCGATATCGGTCGCGATAGGGGCCGCTTTTCCCCCCGCCTCACCCGCTGCAAGCGGGGAAGTCATCACTGCAGACATGAAACTGCTTTCAGCCGGCGAAGGCTTTGAGGCGGTAGTCGCGTGTGGCGGTCAAGACGTCGAGCGTCATCACCTCGTCCACCTTGGGCACCCGTTTGGTGAACTGGTTCAGCTCGGCGTATTGCGTGATCTGCTCTTGCCAGACGTTGCGGTCCATCGCGCCCCAGCCATTGGCCTGCGTCTGCGCGTTGAAGGCATAACCCAACTGCGTTTCCAGCGCCAGTTTTTCGTCGGCGGCATTCAGGTTGGGATACTCTTTGAGCAGGTGTTCCACCGCCGCATCGTGGTTCTTGTTGGCATAGGCCCAGCCGCGTGTGGTGGCGCGCAAGAACTTCGCCATCAGCTCGGGCTTTTTCTGCAGCGTCTCCACGGTGGCGTAATACGGCAGCGCGTACAGGCGCACGCCGGTGTCCCACAGGCGCAGGTCAACCCGGTCTGCGCCTAAAGGCTTGAGCGCCGAGGTGTTGGTCTGCCAACCCGTGGCGGCATCGACCTGGCCGGTGAGCACAGGCGTGAGGTCGTTGCCAATCGGGATGATCGTCAGGTCTTTCTCGTTGATCTTATTTTTGGCCAAGAGCGCACGCAGCAGCACCATGCCCGTGGGCTGAATGCCAATTTTTTTGCCCACCATGTCTTGCGGCGTGCGGATCGGGTTTTTCTTCAGCGAAAAGAAGGTGTAAGGGTGTTGCTGCAAGCCGGTGGCGAAGACCTTGATCGGAATGTCTTGCGACACCGCCAGCATGTTCGACGGGCTGCTCGACACCTGGCCCACTTCAAAGCGGCCCGCCGCCACTATGGCCACACCGTCAATGCTGGGGCCGCCCGGTTGAATGGCGAAATCAATGCCCTCTTGCTCATAAAACCCCATGCGTTTGGCGACCACTTCGCCGGTCTGGTTGCCGCCGGTGATCCAGCCCAGTTGCAGGTTCACCTTTTCTTTGGCCTGCGCCAGCACGCTTGCCGGCAAATACGAGCCCATAGTAGCCAGCGCGCCGCTGGCCAGCGAGGCGCCCAAAACGCGTCGGCGTGCGCCGTTCACACGGTTGCCCATACCGCCACCCAGATCGAGGTTCACAGACTTGTCCATAAGCTACTCCTGTAATAGTAAAGTCATTGTGAGCACGTCGCCCTGTCCCCGCAAGCACCAATAATCTTCATGTGTGATGCCAAAATTAGCGCACTCATGTTGCGATTTGGCACCCTTTTTTGGCGCATTTCAGCCGGATTTACCCTTGCATGCTGGATACAATTTTCGGCGCGACGACTTGTTGTTGCACTCAACGGCCCTTTACCTGTCACTTTTCAAACCACCTGTTGGTAGGAATCACACTATGAAAAAATTGCTCTCTATGTTGGTCATCGCGGCCGTGATCGCCATGCCTTTGGCAACCCTGTCGACGACTGCAAGCGCAGCGACACCTTCTGTCCAGGCGCAAGCCGACAAAAAAGAGATGGGCGACAAGTCCAAAGCCAAAGCGAAAGCCAAAAAGCCAGGCAAAAAGAAAGTGGCGAAGCAGAAAGCCGCTTGAAGCAGGTTTTCTTTTCCAAAAAAAGCCGCTCGCAAGGGCGGCTTTTTTTTGGCCGAACGCGCCGAGGTTTAACCGGGCAGCTTACTTCAACCCGTAGGCCACTGCGACACCCAGAAACACCGTGAACCCAAGCCAATGGTTGAGCCGAAAGGCTTTGAAGCAGCCCTCACGTGTGCGCGTGCGAATCAGCCGCCAGTGCCAAATGGCTTGTGCTGCGGCCACGCCAATCGCCACGGCGATAGCGGTCATGGAGAGGCTTGACCGCGCCGGGCTGGACAACGCCCAGGCCCACACTGCCAAATAAACCGCATAACTCAACATGACAAACGCCACGTCAAACCGCCCCAGCGTGACAGCCGAGGTTTTCATGCCGATCTTCAAATCGTCATCGCGGTCAACCATGGCGTATTCGGTGTCGTAGGCAAGCACCCAAAAGAGGTTGCCAAGCAGCAGCGCCCAGGCCAGTCGGGGCACTTCGCCTGTGACAGCGGCGAAGGCCATCGGAATGCCAAAACTGAAGGCCACGCCGAGCACCGCTTGGGGCATGGCGAGGAATCGTTTGGCGAACGGGTAGGCGATGGCAATGAAGAGCGCGACGAACGACCAAGCCACCGCTGCGGGCCGCGTCGTCAGCACCAGGCAGAAGGCCAGCAACGCCAATGCCGCGCCCAACCACAAGGCTTCTTTCACCGACACTTTGCCGCTGGTCACCGGGCGCTGCGCCGTGCGTTTGACGTGTTTGTCAAAGTCGCGGTCGGCCACGTCGTTGATGCAACAGCCAGCGCTGCGCATCAAAATCGTGCCCAGCACAAACACCGCCAGCAGGTGCCAGCCAGGGAAACCTTGCGCGGCAATCCACAAGGCGCTTAAGGAAGGCCACAAGAGCAACAGCCAACCCGCCGGGCGGTTCCAGCGGATCAGGTCGAGGTAAAGGCAAAGGTGATGGCGCAAGCGCGAGTCAGGTGGAGTCAAGAGGTGTCACTACCAATTCAATAGCTTCTTAGGCACAATTTCCGTGACCTACAGGCCAACTGGACATAAATTTCTGCCAAATTTCACCTAATGAAGCCGCGTAACGCCTGGCAGCTCGCAGGCGTACACCGCGTTGCGCAGAGTGGCAATCGCCTCGTAACGCGTGAAACTGCGCCGCCACACCAGCACCACGCGCCGCGTCGGTGGCGCACCCGAGTTGCCATCTTGAATCGGCAGGTATTTCACAAAGGGTGCATCTTCTTTTTTGCGACGGGGTTTGTCGGTCAAAGCCTCGGAAGGCACCGAGAGGCGTGGCACCAGCGTCACGCCCATGCCAGCGGCGACCATGTGTTTGATGGTCTCCAGCGACGAGCCTTCGAATGACTTGGCAATGCCCTCGGCGTTGCTGGAGAACCGTGCAAACTCGGGGCACACCTCCAGCACGTGGTCGCGAAAGCAGTGGCCCGCGCCCAGCAGCAGCATGGTTTCCTTTTTGAGCACTTCGCTGCTCACGTGTTTTTTTGCGGCCAGCGGGTGGTTGGCTGGCACGGCGGCCATGAATGGCTCGTCGTACAACTCGGCCACGGCCAGGCCCGCATCGGGGAAAGGCTCGGCCAGAATCGCGCAGTCGATCTCGCCATTGCGCAGCATCTCCAGCAGCTTCACGGTGAAGTTCTCCTGCAACATGAGCGGCATTTGTGGCGTGGTGTTGATCATCTGGCGCACCAAGTCAGGCAGCAAATACGGCCCGATGGTGTAGATCACGCCGAGTGTCAACGCCCCCGCCAACGGGTCTTTGCGGCGTTTGGCGATGTCGCGGATCAGGCTGGCCTGCTCGATCACGCTCTGCGCCTGGCGCACGATCTCTTCGCCCAGCGGCGTCACGGTGACTTCATTGGCGCTGCGCTCGAAAAGTTTCACCTCCAGCTCGTCTTCGAGCTTTTTCACCGCCACCGACAGTGTCGGCTGGGAGACGTGGCAGGCCTCCGCCGCGCGGCCAAAATGCCGCTCGCGCGCCACCGCGACGATGTATTTGAGTTCGGTGAGGGTCATGGCGCTATTTTGCGGCCAGAAGTTCCGGTCAAGCGGGCATGGGCGCAGCGCAATTCCAGCACTGCTCGAAGCCGCCCTCCACCAGTTCGCCGCAGGCACACAGCCAACGGCGCTGCGGCACATGCTGCAAGTGGTACAGCAGCTCGCGCGCCTGGGCTTCCTGCTCTGGGTGCTTGAACCAGACCTCGGGCAGGCATTGGTCGGGCGGCAACTCCCCGGCCGCGCTCGCCAGGTATTGCCGCTGCACGCTGGCGGCGATTCCTCCCGCTGTGAGCGCCTCCGCCCACAAAGTGGCGATGGCCAGATTCGGGGCTTGCGTCAGGCGGGGCATGGGGTGAGCATACTCAAGTCTGCGGGCACTTGGCTTTCTGCGCGTTTTGTTTTGGCTGGAGGGGTGATTGCGAAATTTCTGAATTGTTAATATGGGTATTAACAGTTTTTGGATTTGACTCGGCTTTCCTATTTTTTTAAGATTTTCGGGGCTCTAAGTCACGAATAATGTGCGTAACTAGCTATTAATTGTGTAGCAATTCAAAATTCAAAAATTCGTTTGGTTTTGTGGGAATGGGTCAACACGATGAGCCCCGCACGGCGACCGGGCAATGCGCGTGCGGTTTTGGTGTGAAAACACACGCGACACGAAAAATGTGTGCGACAAGGTGGCCGCGCATTTTTTGTTATTCCCGCCAGACGAGCTTCCGCGCGCATTTCACACCAAAGCCCAGTCGCATTGCCCGATCACCGCGCCCGGCTTTTTTGGGTAAGGCTGCTGAAGTCCAATTGCCGGATTTCGGGATTTCAGTTGCCTACCTCCAAAGCTTGGACTCAGCGGACGTTTCCAGGCGAGCGGATGGCATCGCCTTTTAGTTTCGTCCGCGAAATACGTCGATGGCGCCTGACAAAGCCATCAAACCGATCACAAGCAATGCGCCGCCTCCCCAGCACGATCCGGCCCACAATTTCGCACCGCCGCCTAAGATTGCGCCCAAGCCCATTACAAGGAACAAAAGCCCGTGAATTCTCTTGCTATTTGCAAAGCTGCCGTGTGGATTTCTTTCGCGTAACGACTGGACTCGAAACACGTCCCACCAATGCGCAAGAATTACCAGGAAGCCAGTGCATAAGAATGTGCCCGACCAATCTTCCGCCTGCACTGCAAAATAAATCCCCGCAAACATTAGCAGAGCCAAAAGCACCAGGCCGATTTTTGCAAACACGCGAAGGTAATTCATTCGCCGCCTAGCGAATGTCTTTTTTCTGCGGCGCCACGCCGCCAATCGCTGGCAGCGACCTTAAGCGCGGCGAAAGCGCTCACGCACAAATTGTGACGGGGCATTTGATGTCTGCGCTCATCCGCATCAAGCAAACCAGAACTCAATTTTTCGGACTTTCTTCAAATCCACCGTCTGCTTGGCCTGCCACAGATCGTAGTGATGCTGCATCGTCAGCCAGCTCTCAGGCGAGCGCCCCAATGCCTTGGAAAGGCGCAACGCCATTTCCGGGCTCACGCCACTGGCCTCATTCAGCACGCGGTTCAGCGTAGACGCCGCCACGCCCAACTGCAAGGCGAGCTCGCGGCCACTCATTTCATTGGGTGTCAGGTAGACCTCCTGGATAAACGCCCCAGGGTGCGGTGGGTTGTGCATGGCCATCAGTGGTAGTCCTCGTAGTCCAGAATCATTGCGTTGCCGTTTTCAAACTCAAAAGTGAGTCGCCAATTGCCGTTCACCCAGATTGACCAGCGCCCTTTGTCGCTGCCCTTCAATGCGTGGAGCCGAAAGCCTGGGATATCCATGTCGTCAATCGTTTCAGCGGTGTCCAGCGCGGCCAATTGCATTTGCAGGCGTTTGGCATGTGCTGGCTGGATGCCCGCTCGGCTGCCAGAGTCAAAATATTTTCGCAGTCCCTTGTGCCGAAACGATGCAATCATGGTGACATTTTAGCGCGTTGCGCATCACGCAACGGGTATCGATAAACTTGACTCTGTTTATCTTTTGGTCGCGTCCGACCCACTTGCCAAGCGAAACGTCAACAACGCGGGTTGTGGTAAGGCAAGGGAACCGGGCTTTGGTTCGGAAAGTGCGTGGGAGCAGTCTGTCGGTCATCGGAAAAAAATGGCCTGGCGCCAGCTTGACCCATTTTTCGCAACCGCGCGTGCTTCCGAACCAAAACCGCACGCCCCTTGCCTTGTCGCCGCGACCGGGCCACGAATAACCGAGTCATTCAGCAGAAACCTCAAGCCTTCAAAAACTCCGCCTTCCCCCCCAACCACCGATCTACGTGCCTTTCCGACAAATCAGGATATTTGTCCAACATCTGCGGGGCTGCAGCGCGGGCCCAGTCCAGCAACTGGGTATCGGTGGCCAAATCGGCAAACCTCAGCAGCGCATCCCCCGACTGCCGCGCGCCCAGGAATTCTCCCGGGCCGCGAATCTCCAAATCACGCCGGGCGATCTCGAAGCCGTCGTTGGTTTGCACCATGGCTTTGAGGCGGTCTCTGGCCATTTGGCCCAAACGCGGCGCGTCGCCGGTGGAATAGATCAACACGCAGGCTGAGGCTGCCGCGCCGCGCCCGACGCGGCCTCTGAGTTGGTGCAATTGCGAGAGGCCAAAACGCTCGGCGTGTTCGATCACCATCAGGCTGGCATTGGGCACGTCTACGCCGACTTCGATCACGGTGGTGCTGACCAGCACACCCATGGGCGCAACGCTGGCGTTGCTTGATGCGTTGCCCGCTTTCGCAGCAAGCCCTTTTTCGCCCGGCCCGCCGGTGAAGAGCGACATCACGGCTTTCTTTTCTGGCGCCGGCATGCGCGAGTGCAAGAGGCCGACCATCACGCCGGGCAGGGCGGCTGTCAAGTCGGCGTGGGTTTGCGTGGCGTTGGTCAAGTCCAGCACTTCGCTTTCTTCGATCAGCGGGCAGACCCAATACACCTGGCGCCCTTGCGCCAGCTGCGCGCGGATGCGTTCGACCACTTCGTCGCGGCGCGCGTCACTCACCAGTTTGGTGACGATGGGTGTGCGCCCCGGCGGCAACTCGTCGATGGTGGAGACATCGAGGTCGGCGTAATAACTCATGGCCAGGGTGCGCGGAATCGGTGTCGCCGTCATCATCAGAAGATGCGGCTCGCACCCCGGCTCGGTCATCTTGCTGCCGTTCTCGGAATCCGAGGCTTTGCCGCGGAGTGCCAGCCGCTGCGCCACGCCAAAGCGGTGCTGCTCGTCGATGATCGCCAGCGCCAGGTTTTTGAATTCGACTTTGTCCTGGATGATGGCGTGGGTGCCAATAACTAGGCCCGCTTCGCCGCTTTTGATGAGCGCCAGCATCTCCCGCCGCTCTTTGGTTTTCTGGCTTCCGGTGAGCCAGGCGGTTTTCACACCCAGCGGCTCCAGCCAGCCGATGAGTTTGCGAAAGTGCTGCTCGGCCAATATCTCCGTGGGCGCCATCAAGGCGCATTGCCAGCCGGCGTCGATGCAAACCGCTGCGGCGAGCGCGGCGACCACGGTTTTGCCGCTGCCCACGTCGCCTTGCAACAGCCGGTGCATGGGGATGGGCTTGGCGATGTCGCCGGTAATCTCGGCGCACACCCGCTGCTGCGCCGCCGTGAGTTTGAAGGGCAATGCGGCCAAAAGCCGGTGGTGGAGGCTGGCTTTGTTGGGCTGGGGCAAGGATGGCGCGCGCAGCAAATCGCGCGCGCGTTTGCTTTGCAACTGAGAGAGCTGTTGGGCCAACAACTCTTCGAGTTTGAGCCGTTGCCAGGCCGGATGGCTGTGATCCGACAGCGTTGGCAAGGAAACGTCAGGTGCAGGGTAGTGCAAAAACGATAGCGACTTATATAGATTCCACGTGACCCAGGAATCATTTTTGCTTATGAGTTCGGCAGGAATCGTCTCTGACAGCTCGGCGCGCGCCAGCCCGCTCAACACCACCTTGCGCAGGTAAGGCTGCGGCAAACCGGCCACGGTGGAGTAAACCGGTGAAAGCGCGGTGGGCAACTCGCCGCCTGCTGTGCGAAAACTCGGGTGCAGCATGGTGAAGCCGGGAAAGCCGCCCTTCACTTCGCCCCGCGCACGGATTTTGTTGCCCACCGTCAGCGCCTTTTGCTGCGAGGCGTAGAAGCTGAAAAAGCGCAAGGTGCAGATGTCGGTGCCATCGTCTACGCGCACCACCAACTGGCGGCGCGCGCCAAGCGTCACTTCGCAGTGCGTGACGGTGGCCTCGATTTGCACTGTGTCGCCCTCGCGTGCCTCGCGCAAG
>JANOYE010000300.1:0-9967 GCA_031428695.1 Rhodoferax sp.
CCCTCGGCGGCTGTGACCACGCCGTTGAGCATCGTGACGTTGATGACAAAGGTGTCGTCGCCCGCAAAGCCGGTCAGGGTGTCGTTGCCAAGTGTGCCAGTGATGGTTGCCATGTTTTTTTCCCCAGTCTGTTTATCGTGGCTTTCTGGATCACTCCAGCGGAGCCACGGTGTATCAAGTTGTAATGTGATTGACGTTTTATACCACGTCGTTGGCGGAGCGCCATCCCCCAAATGGATGATGACGGCTGGTGATTTTTTCGTTACATGAAAAAATAATTAACATAAAAGTTAACAATTTGCTTTTTGACGCCGGATTTTCGAAAATTCTGATTAAATTGGGCCTTAAGTCACGTATTTATTCAATAATGTGCTACTAGTATGATAGTAAACTAAGCGTCAATCAGTTTGAGAAGTTCAGGCAGGCAGCGGGTTTTCAGGTCATACCGCTCGATGACGCGCTGGCGTGCGGTGGCACCCAGGTGCGCGAAGCCCTCAGGGTTTTCCAGCACCCCGATGACCTGCCGGCTCAGGGCCGCCACGTCAAAAAAATCAAACAGCAGGCCGGTTTTGCCATGTTCGATCACCTCCCGGACGGGCGGCGTGCCACTGGCCACCACGACTTTGGCGCAGCTCATGGCTTCCAGGCAGCTCCAGGAGAGCACAAACGGGTAAGTCAAATAGACGTGGCAGCTGGAGACCTGCATGACGCGCAGGTAATCCTTGTAGTCCAGCCCGCCCAGGAAGTGAACGCGTGTCATGGGCAACTGCGCGCCGACTTCGGCCAACATCACTTCGCGCCAGTTTTTGCCGTTTTTCGGCATGGCGCCGTAACTCACCTCGTCGCGCCCCACGATGAGCACGTGCGCCTTGGGGCGCTGGCGCATGATCTCGGGCAGCGCGCGCATGAAGACGTGGAAACCGCGGTAAGGCTCCAGGTTGCGGTTCACGAAGGTGATGACTTCGTCAGTGGCCGTGAGTTTGAGGTTTTCGCGCTTCAGGTGGATGAAGGCTTTGGGCTCGGGCTGCACCACGGCGGTGTCGATGCCGTCAAAAATCACCCGCGTTTTGGGCAGGTATTCGCCGGGTAGCTGGCTTTTTTGCCACTCGGTCGGTGAATAGACGGCGTCTGCGGCATGCAGCGCGTGCAGGTGCACGGTGTTTTTGATGCGCAGGCGCACGCGGCCAGCCAGGCTGTCTGTGGTGAATTCGGGGTCGAAGTTGTAGTCGGTGCCGTCTGCCCGGTAAAAAAACTCGGCAAACATCACCAGTCGGGCTTCGGGCCACACGTCTTTGCAAAAAAGAGACTCGCCCCAGCCGGGGTGGGCCACGATCACATCCGGCGTGAAGCCGTCATTTTTAAGCTTGGCCATCACCTGCGCGCAGGCGGTGCCGCGCACGATTTTGGTTTCAAAATCAATCGACGCTTCCACCTCTGAGACCTTGGAAGGGGCCTTGGGCAGGTAGCGCAGGTATTTCACGCCGGGCACCGGGCGCCCCTTGATGCCCAGGGCCACCACTTCATGGCCCAGGCGGGCCAGCTCAGCGGCCACGTGGACAAACTGGCCCGGAAAGTTTTGGTGGATGAAAAGGAATTTTTTGGGTGTCATGGGCTGGCGGCGAGAGCCTCCTCAAGGCGCTGCACCGCTGCAGCGGGTTCCTCGCCAGTGCGCAAGTGAAGGCGCAGACGCCCCAGAAGAAGATCGTGCAGGCCTTGAACCTGCTCCTGGGCAGCCACCGCGAGCTTGCGCCGGGCCTGGGCGATATCCAGCTGGGTGGCCAGGCCGGCAGTCAGGCTTTTTTGCGCCGCTTCAAGGTTGAGCGTTGCCGCGTCAATGCTGGTTTGCAACGCTGCCAGCTTGTCGCCGCCTAGGCTGGCCATGTGATAAAGACGGGTCACATCACGCACCACCGTCTGCTGCTCGGCGGCAAGTTCGGCTTCGGCGCGGGTTTGGTCGGCCAGGGCTTGGGCCACGCCTGCCGACACCGCGCCACCGCTGTAAAGCGGCATGTTGAATTGCAAGCCAAAGGATTGCTGGTTGGCCGACTGGTTGATGGTGCTCAGAGACTCGTTGCTGGCCTGGGTCAGGCTGGCCACAAAGTCCAGCCTCGGGTAGTGGCCGGACCGGGCGCGCTCTACGGAAGTCTTCGCTGCCTGCACTGCAAAACGGCGCACGGCCAAAGTGGCATTTGCCGCGTCAGCCTGCGCCAGCATCCGGTCCAGCGTCTCGGGCAGTGGGGGCAATGGTGGCCAGTCGGTTAACCCTGAGGCTGTGGGCAAGGCAGGTGCGGTTGACGTGGCGCTGAACCCGCTCATCTGCTGCAGCGCCAACAATGCCAGTTCGCGCAGGGATAGCGCTTCCGCCACCTGAACCTTGGCGGTGTCGTGCGCAGATACGGCGTCTGCCACCTCCGGCCGGGTGCCTTCGCCGAGCGCCAGGCGCCGGCTAGCGACGGTGCTCTGCACCTGGGCTGCCTCAAGCTGAATGCGGGCAGCCGCAAGTTTATGGCCAGAGAACAGCGCTTCCAGCCAGGCTTTGGCAAGCCGGTCAGCCAGCTCGGCCTGCCGCACCCGCAAAAGCGCCAGGGCATAGGCCTCCTGCGCCTGGGCAAGCTCGATTTTTTTGGCCGCCTCGCGGTTGTACAAAGGCGCGCGAAGGTTCAGGCTTTGCGTGGGGGAGCGGTAGTCCAGGGTTTGCGTCACCGGCGCAAAGGGCGGGTTGTCAATGGTGCGAGAGCCATCCACCTTGCTGTCTGTAAGGCTCAGGCTCAGCGAAGGGCGCAGGCCGGCCCGGGCGATGGGCAGGTTTTGCAGGCTGGAGGCCAGCTCGGCCCGGGCTGCCTGGTAGCTGGGGTCGGTTTGCAGCGCGGCGTCAAACGCCTTTTGCAGCTCGCCACTGGTGCATGGCGCGCAGGCCGCTGCCAGCAGCAGTGCGCCAAAACAATGGGCCAGCGCGCTCATGGCTCGCTCATGGTTCGGTTAGCGCGCGTTTCATGCGGTCTTGCAGCGGCTTCAAAAAGTAACTCATCGCGCTGCGTTCACCGGTGCGCACAAACACTTCAACCGGCATGCCCGCGCGGATGTCATACCGCTTCATGCTGGCCATGCCCTCGGGCGTGACCTCCACAGTGGCCTTGAAGTAGGGCATGTTCTGCTTGGGCTCCATCAACACGTCGGCTGACACTTGCAGCACCTTGCCCGGCACATGCGGGGTGTTGGCCTGGTCAAAGGCGGTGAACAAAATGTCTACCGGCAGCCCGGCCTTGACTTTGTCAATCAAATGCGGCGCTATTTGCGCCTCAATGCGCAGGGCTTGACCCTGGGGCACGATTTCCATCAGGGGCGTGCCAGCGGCTGCCACGCCCCCTGCCGTATGAACGGCCAGGCCCATCACCACACCCGCAGCGGGTGAGCGGATGTCGGTATTGGCCAGGTCGAATTCAAGCGCATCCAGGCGGCTCTTTTGCGATTGGGCGTCGCGCTGCACATCGGCCAGCTGTGTTTCAACCTCTTTTCTCAGGTCTTGCTGGCGGCTCAGCATGCGCGCCCGGACCTCGGCGACCGCCTGGCGGCTGCGCCCAACGGCGCCGATGTCTTCGGCAATGGCCCCGGCAAGACTGGCGGCCGAGCGTTGCTGCTCCAGGATGCGGTTGCGCGGCAAAAAGCCTTCATCGGCCAGACCCTGCTGGTTATTGATCAGCTCGTTGAGCAGCTTCAACTGTTCTTCCTTGGCGCGGCGCGACGCGTCTGTGCCTTGAGTCTGAAACTCCAGGCCGCGTATGTTTTCCTGCATCACGGCCAACTCCTGCGCCAGGGCCTGGCGCCGTGCCGCAAGCAACTGGGTTTGCCCGGCTACCGCAGCAGCGGCACGCGGGTCGGCTTTGTCTTGCAACGCGGGGGCAGAAAAATCAGGCATGGCTTTGCCGGCGCGCTCGGCCATCAAGCGGGCTTCGGTGGCCAGGCTGGTCAACCACTGGCCCTTGGTGATGTCCAACTGGGAGCGGCTTTGGGTGTTGTCCAGGCGGACCAGCAATTGGCCTGCCATCACCGAGTCACCATCTTTGGCCAGTATTTCGGCAATCTTGCCGGGCGCCAGCGATTGCACGGCCTTGCGGTTGCCGGTGACAACCACCGAGCCTGGCGCTGACACACCAGCGTCCAGCGGCGCCAGGATTGACCAGGCGGTGAAGCCGCCAAACCCGATGGCCAGCAGCCACCAGCCCCAGCGGCGCGGGCGGGCATCGTTCATGTCCACCTCGCGTTTGTTGTCAACGGTGGAGATGTCAGCCATGGGTCACCTCCTGGCGGCCAAGCGCTTCAGGCGCGGCTGGAGCAGCGGGCGAGGGCGGCTTGGCCTGCATGGCCGCCAGCACTTCGTCGCGCGGGCCATAGGCCTTCACGCTGCCCTCCATCAGCACCAGTATTTTCTTGACGGCTGCGAGGGCCGACAGGCGATGGGTGATGAGCACCGTGGTTTTGCCCCGGGCGTTCTGGTCGCGGATGGTGTCGGTCAAGGCGCGTTCACCCGCTTCGTCGAGGTTGGAATTGGGCTCGTCCAGCACCACCAGCGCCGGGTTGCCATACAGCGCGCGGGCAATGCCAATGCGCTGGCGCTGCCCGCCCGACAGCGCGCTGCCGCCTGCGCCCAGCGGCGTGTCGTAACCCTTTGGCAATCGCAGGATGGTCTCGTGCATGCCCGCGCGCGTGGCGGCTTCTATCACCAGCGCAGAATCGACTTCGCCAAAACGCGCGATGTTGTCGGCCACCGTGCCGTCAAACAGCTCGATGTCCTGCGGCAAATAACCCAGATGCGGCCCCAGCTCGTCTTTGCTCCAGCGGTGCAAATCGGCGCCGTCCAGCCGCACCGTGCCCGCCAGCGCTGGCCACACCCCCACCATCAGGCGCGCCAGTGTGGATTTACCCGAACCGCTGGGGCCAATGACGGCCACACATTCCCCGGCGGCGATGCCGAAGTTGACGTTTCTCAAAATGGCCTGCTGGCTGCCGGGCGCGGCGGTGGAGACACCTTCAAAGCGGACGGCGCCCTGCGGCGCGGGCATGGCCATGCCCGCCTGGCGCGCCGGGTGCCCGTCGAGCAACTCATGCAGCCGGGCCCAGGCGGCACGGCCGGTGATGATCTGTTTCCAGTTGCCCACCAGGGCCTCCACCGGCGCCAGCGCCCGGCTTACCAGCACTGAGGCGGCGATCATGCTGCCAGGCGACATCTTGCCTTCGAGCACCAGCAGGGCGCCAAACCCCAGAGAAAGGGACTGCATGGTGATGCGCACGAACTTCGTCAGGCCGCCCATCACGGCGGCCTGGTCGCTCGCGGCCGCCTGCAGCGCAATCTGCTTTTGGTGCAGGCCATGCCAGCGCTGGCGGATGCCGGGCAACATGCCCATGGCCTCGATGGCTTCGGCGTTGCGCAGGTGGTTGGTCAGGGCCATCTGCGACAGCCCGTTGTAGCGTTGCGCTTCATCAAGCTTGGGTTTGGACAACTTCTCGTTCACCAGCGCCAACGCCCCGAGGATCAATGCGCCCAACAGCGCAAAAAACGCCAGCTCCCATGAAAACAGCGCAATCACAACCAGGTAGATCGGCATCCAGGGCGCGTCAAACAGGGCCAGCAAGGCGGTGCCGGTCAGGCTTTGGCGCACGGTGTTAAGGTCATGCAGGGGCTGCGCGGCATTGCTGCCGGCGTTGCGCAGGCTGCGCTCAAACGTGGCGTTGAAAACCCGCGTGTTCAGGCCCGCGTCGAAGCGCGCCCCCACACGCACCAGCACCCAGGTGCGTATCGCCTCCAGCGCGCCCATGAACACGTATGCGCTTATGAGCAGCAGCGTCAGCACCCACAGCGTGGTCTCGTTGCGGCTGCCCAGCACCCGGTCATACACCTGCAGCATGTAGAGCGAAGGCGCGAGCATCAGCAGGTTCAGAAAACCGCTGAAGATGGCTACGGTGGCGAAGGCGGAGCGCAGTTGCCTGAAGGCGGCTGGGAGTTCGTTTTTGTTTGGGCTGGTGGGGGAGCTCATTGGCAGGACTTTACTATGTGCCTTGCCAGAGCCCAAACACCCCCCGCACAGAGGAGTTTGTGGTGGCCTGGCCATTGCCCAGGTCAAAAATGCCGTCAAAACCGATCAGGCCCTAGGCCAACGCCACCAGGCCAAAACGCTCCATGCCGATCATGCGGATCAGCGAAGGTGCCGTCAACGCTGCGACGATCAACGGCCCGCCGAGCCCAGCGAGGTTCCATGCGATGTTTTTTATGCGCATGGGTTGCTATTGTTAATAGAGCTGGCTACTCCTTCTGTGCGAGACCTGCAAGACAATTTCATACTTTTTTTGGCTGAATCAGGTGTACGTCCAGCTTCGGAACCTTTGAGAACGCTTGGTCGCTGCTGATGAACAGGGTATTGCGTTGCCACACTTGCGCGCTGGCGGCCTGGATCGCGTCAGGTGTTTTGAGGCCGTGCCGGGCGCGAAGGCGGGTGGCCAGGTCAATAACGGAGGCATCAATCTCGATGATTTCAACTTCAGCAAAAAAATCGTCATAACGTTGCAGCGTTGGCGCATCGCCTTCACGCAGCGGTTTGACACGGCATTCCAACAATGACAAGCGCGACACTGCCAGCCGCACAGTAGGCGCGCCCGTGGTCAGCTGCACAATGAGTGCGGCCGTTGCGTCTCGGAATTCAGCCGCGCCTTCAAAGCGGTAAATCAGGGCACAGGCGTCAAGAAACAGGTTCACCTGGCACCCAGACTCTCACCCCAGGCGTCGCCCAAATCAGCCAGCCTGGCCTTCATGGCAGCTGAATCCAGCCCGGTTTGGCCAGTGTTGGGTGCCATCAAGAGGTCAAGCGCGCGGCTCGCCGTGCTGGACTGTTCGCGATTGGCAAGGTTGACCATGCGTTCGTAATCTTCAGGGCGAAGCACCACGGCACCGGGGCGATTGCGCTTCATCAATTGCACGGGGCCCCGCGCCAGGGCGGCGTCTAGCGCTGTAAAACCACTGCGCTTGATTTCGGCAACGGTAATGGTATTCATAAAAGATCCGTTTTCAGTACTTAAAACGGTATTGTAGCAAACAGGTGAACCCGCATTTTCAAGGGCTACTCAAAGCTGGGCGCGCTTCTGATCCAGGTCGCTTGTCTCGGTGTCGTCACCCTGCCCCACCGAGCCAAAAACGCGCGGGTTGTCAGCGCCGTGCATTTCTAATGCGGATGATGGCTGCATGATGGATTCAGAGGGTCACAACACGACAAGGTTGGAAGGTTTGGCACCGTGCACGGTGTTGAGCGCAATGGCGCGGTCTAAGGTTACAAACCGGCCTTTGTTTTTGACGGCCATGGCCAACAAATAAGCGTCGGTCAACTGCGCTGGGCCGTGCAGGTGTTCGTGGCGAAAAATGCTGCTGTCGAGCAGGCTGAAGTTTTCCGGCCAAAAAACGTGGGCTGCATGGGCGGTAAGGATGCGCAGTTGCGTAAACACGGCTTGCAAGGGTTGCGTGTTTGCATAACTTGCCTGGCTGACTATGCGAACGCATCCGTTCTGGGTGATGGCGCAACTGGCCCACCCGGCGGCCTGGTGTTGCACCCACCACTGGCTGGCAGTGCGGTGGTATTGGTGGGCCTGGTCCAGCAGAGCGATCAAAACATTCACGTCAAGCAATGCAAGCACAGTCAGATTCCAAGTTGCTCGCGCATTTGACTGATATGTTGATTGGTAACCACCACGCCCGGTTTTGCTTCAAAGGGCTGAAACCCCATGGCACTGAATGCTTCGGTGACCGGGTCGCTGTTTGGGTTTGCACCTTTGGGTGCTGGTTTCGACGGTTGACGCGTGCTCGACTGCAAGGCCAATCGGCCCCATTCGCTAATGATCTGGCCGAGTGTTTTATGGTCGCGCCGCGCAATATCTTTGGCTGCGAACAATACGTCTTCATCAATGTCGAGGGTCGTGCGCATGCTTGCTCCAAAATCAAAGGTGAATTTTAGGTCGCCGAGCATCAAACATCAAGCATCAACTTTTGGTCGGATTGAGTTTTGAGGAGTTGCGTGGTTTCAATGTCACCGCGCTGAAACACCAGCGGAACTGTGTCAGGCGGGCGTAAACCACCGCGTAGGCCAAGACGACGACGCCAAATGAGATGGTCAGCAAAGCCGTGTTTTCTGCTAACAAAACCGCAAAACCCGCCGGAACCGCGACGAAAAACCAGCACAGCGGGCTGGTGAGGCCGTTTTGCATGGCACTACTCATGTTGGGGAACAGCTTGCGCACAATTCGCCGGTGCACCAAGTGGTGCAGGTGAACTTTGTCGGGCTGGCCGGGGTGATGGCCTTCACGGCGGCGGCGCCTGCACACGGAGAACCCGACCTCGATCACCGGGTAGGAGCAGGCCAAAATGGTGGCCCAGGCGTTCACGCTGGGGCTGCGCATGGGCAACAACACGGCCACCCAGGCCAGCACAAAACCCAGCAGATAAGCGCCGCCGTCTCCCAGAAAGATCTTGCCCAGTGGCCAGTTGACAGCGACGAAACCTGCCGCGCAGCAGGCGAGAACAAAACACACCGAGGCCACCGCAGAGTCGTTGACGCTCAGGGCGATCAGACCAATAGCGCTCAGCATGATGGCCACCGAGCCAGCCGCCAGGCCATTGAAGCCGTCAATGATGTTGATGGAGTTGGCGACGCCGCCCACGGCAAACGCGGTGAACAACACGGCAAAGGGCAAGAATTGCAGCAGCCAGTCCAGCGGGGGCAGGCCGGTGTCTTGCATGGCCACCCCGGTCAGGTACCAGGCCAGTGCGCCGCTGAACATGGTGGCCAGCAGACGCGCCGACACCCCCACCCGTTTGGTGACGTCTTCCGCCAGGCCAAAGGCCAGCGCGGGAATGCCTGCCAGCAACATGGGTCCCAAAATAGCGCGTTCGGCCGCAGCAGAAAGTGCCCATGTGACGACTAGACCCACCGCAATGGCCACGCCGCCGATGCGTGGCGTGGGTTGGGTGTGGTGCTTTTGGACGCCGTCCAGGCCATCGAGGCTGAAATGCCCATGCCAGCCTTGGGTAAAAATCAAGAGCAAACCGGCCAACAGCGTGGAGGCAAATACAAGCAGGCCGGTTTGCATGAGCAAGAAATTGCGGCTTGTTGACTTGGCCGGGCTAGGGGCGCCCGAACGCCTTTGCCCAAGACCGCCGCAGCCGGGACATTTTGGCGGCAGATTCCGGGGTTTGCGCTGCGCCTCTTGCACTTTGCCGGACAAATACGAAGACCAACAACGCCATGCCCGTAGCCAAGGTCGTTAAAGCGGCAATGAAAGCCTTTTTTGGTTTGCTCTTTTTCTCTGGTGGCAGCGCTACGTCAACAACCTGTATGACAGTACCCTCCCGGGCCTCGTCATTTTTGGCGGCTTCATATTGCCGCGCAAAAAATTCAAGTAGCGATTCGAAATATTTCACATCACGATATCGCGCGATGTAATTCGCATCGCCAGCATTGGCGGTGGTGGGCTGCGCGACACCTTCGGCTTTCGCTAGCTGGTTGCGCAGGGAATTAATTTCAATCAGCGCTTGTTTGAAATCTGGCGCAGATTCCGCAAGGAAGCCACGCAGACTCGCCAGCTTGATTTCCTGGGCTGCAATCCGTGCCTGCAATTCAGCGACAACTCGGATGGATATGTCCGGATTTTGGCGCAATACCGAGCTGTTAACGCCACTTGCCCGAATGGCTTGTTCTGCGAGGGTCAGTTTTTCTTTGGTCTCTGCGAGCTGCTTTTCAAAGAAAACCCGCCGATATTGTGCTTCGGTGATGGCCAGGCGTTTGAGCAAATTGCCAAGCTCTTCAACATATCCGTTGGCAAGTTGGGCAGCAAAAACTGGATCTTTATCGTCCACCTCCACGGTAATGAGGCCATCTTTACCGCTGGAAATTTGACTGATTGCAGTCAGACTTTTGCGGGCATCTGCCTT
>JANOYE010000301.1:0-11175 GCA_031428695.1 Rhodoferax sp.
AGGTTGATTTCGTCATACCCCCAGGTTTCACCGAGCTTGGCGCACCGGGCCAGTTCTGATGGGTCGCTGCCGCCCAGCTGCAGGGCGACGGGATGCTCCTCGGCGTTGAAATCCAGATGGCGCGGCGGGTTGCCATGCAACAGCGCGCCGGTAGTGACCATCTCGGTGTAAAGCAGCGCGTTCTTTGACAGCAAGCGGTGGAAATACCGGCAATGGCGGTCGGTCCAGTCCATCATGGGGGCGACAGAGAGGCTCCTGCCATTTGATTTGACCGAATTTAAGCTTGCCATCCGCCAATTATCCCCATCCCGATCCTTGATTGAGGCATTCTTAGTGCACGACCAAAATCCAATAGACCCATTGGGTTAGTGTCGGAAAATATTACACTTGGATCAACATTGACAACATGTCATCCGTAACTTGTTGATTTTACAATTACTTTAAAATTGGCACAATTTGTGCTTGATTGCCAGTAACAGTAACTACTGGCCAGAAATGGCGAACAAAATGAACCAAACTTTTAAGTCTGCAATGCTGGGAAGCGTATTGGCCCTTTGCATGGGGTTTTCGGCGTCAGCAGTCGCTGACATCGTTGTCGTTGGGTCGAATGGTGGAACGAGCACCGGTGTCACCACATCCTCACCCGCTTTCGCAGCCCCTGGTGCCGGCACAATTTTCTTCAATTGGAGCTATCACACGAACGACGTGGGTGGAGCTGTATTTGACCCGGCCGGCTATTACCTCAATGACCCGACTAACGTCTTTCAAATTACTGACAACTTTGGATTGGTTGACCAGTCTGGCAACACCTCTTTTGCGGTGGCCAGCGGGCAACTGTATGGTTTTTACGTTTTCGCGACAGACGACGTGTTTGGTGAAGCGACGCTGACCGTATTAGGCAGCCCAACTTTTACGCCAACAGACCCCAACGCTGTTCCTGAGCCAGGCTCGATCGCGCTACTCGGTTTGGGTCTTCTGGGTTTGGCCGCTGTCAGAAAGCGCAAGCAAGTCTGAATCGGCTGCTCTGACCAAACTCTGGTCAACAAAAAACCCCGCAAATGCGGGGTTTTTTGTTTGGTTTGGTTTTTCTAGTTCGGCTTTTTAGACCGAACTAGATAAATCAAATTAACACGCACCGCCACCCAGTTTGATTCGGGCAGTAATTTCAGGCGCAGCACTGCAAAAACTGTGGGTGCCGTTGCCGTTGTTCCAAACCGTGTAAGCGTAGCTGCCACCACTGCCATAGTTGTGGGTCACACTTGCTCGCGCGCCACCCGCGTTACCCGTAACAAGCCAAGTACCTACGGTTTCGGAAGGGTCAGTCGCGTGCCCTGGTCCGCGTTTGAAGTCAATAAGGGGGCCGCCGTTCCCGCCACTGTGCAGCTCTTGCCAGGTCATCGTGGGAATTGTGGTTGTTGGCACACACACCGTGTTGCCCTGCAGCAAAGTAATCAAGCCTGCAACTGTAGATACCGGCGTTGCCGCAGGCGCAGTACATGCTGCAAATGCCACGTTAGCCATTGAAACAAGCGCAACCCCGATACCCGCCGTCAGCAATAATTTTTTCATGTGTTTCTCCTAGAAAGTGTGAGATTTAGAATCCGGTAAGCAGTGGCGAGCCATCAGCCATAGGGTTGTTTGAAGCTAAGCACGCAATTTCAGTGCCATTGGTAATAAGTTCAAACAGATCATGGGCTTACATCAGATCGTTGGCGTGAAAAAAATACCCATGTAAAAAAAACCGACAGCCGGATTCCCATACAAATGCGAGTCAAGCAGGGAGCCTGTCGTCCATTACTCGATCTCCACCTGCCACTTTGGCACTTTCTAGCGCCCTGACCGCTCTGCTTTCAATCGATGGCCCGCTCTCATCGGATGCCGACCCCGCCACCCCAATACTCACCGTCATCCCCCGGTGCCGCCAGCGGATGGCCTTGACGGAACTTCGCACGCGCTCGGCGACCATTTTTGCGCCTTCGATGTCGGTGTCGGGCAGCACCACGGCGAATTGGTCGTTTTCATAACGCACCACGTAGTCATAGGCCCGCGCATGGCCTTTCAGCACCTGCGCCACTTGCTGCAGCACTTCGTCACCGCCGTGGCGGCCAAATTCTTCGTTGTAGGCCCGGAGTTTGTCCACGTCGACCATCAACAGCGCCAGGCTCGCTTTGGAGCGGCCCGAGCGGGCTTGCTGCTGGTTCATGATGCGCTCAAAAGCGGCGCGGTTTTTCAGGCCGGTGAGCGTGTCGGTGGCGCTTTGCTCGAAGACCAGCTTGTTCATCTCCTCCAGCTGCTCCTCGCAGATGCGCAGGCGCGTTTCGGTGTCGCGCAGCTCGCTCATCGTGCCCTCCAGCAGGGCCAATGCTTCGTCAGGGTTCATGGTGGGGAGAAGTGTGTCCATAAAAAGTGTCGCTGTAGGTGCTTCCCTGTCGGTGCCTCATTCTGTAGCTGAGTGATTTGAATCATACGTCCTGATGCAGGCTGCAGTGCCAAACTTAATGCGTACTTCACGCGTACGTCACGCGTACGTCACGCGTACTGCACGCGCAGCAGGTTTTTCTGCACTTTGCCCATGGTGTTGCGCGGCAAATCTTTGACGACGTGGCAACGTTTGGGGATTTTGAAGTTCGCCAGTTTGGCCTTTAAGCTGGCAATGATGTGCTCTGGATTCAAGAGCACGCCAGGCTTGGCTACCACCACCGCCACGCCTACTTCGCCAAAATCGGGGTGCGGCACGCCGACCAGCGCGCTCTCTTGCACGCCTGGCAATTCGTTGATGTAACCCTCCACCTCGGCCGGGTAGACGTTGTAGCCGCCGCTGATGATGAGATCTTTTGAGCGGCCAACGATGGTGATGTAGCCGCGTTCATCGACTTTGCCGACGTCGCCAGTTTTGAAGAAACCATCTGGCGTGAACTCTTCAGCGGTTTTCTCGGGCATGCGCCAATAGGCTTTGAAGACGTTGGGGCCTTTGACCTGAATGCCGCCGATCTCATTCACCGGCAGGGTTTTTCCGCTATTACCGCTCTTGCCCTGAACCCGAAGCAAAACGCCGGGCAGCGGGAACCCCACCGTGCCGCCGCGCCGCTCGCTCTGGTTCTGAAACCGGCTGTCAGCAGCATAAGGGTTCGACGTGAGCATGGCCGTCTCGCTCATGCCGTACCGCTCCAGAATCGTGTGGCCGGTGCGCTGTTGCCACTCGGTGAAGGTCTCAATCAGCAACGGCGCCGAGCCCGCGACGAAGAGCCGCATGTTGCGCGCCACGTCTTTCGTGAGGCCAGGCTCGGCCAGCAGGCGCACGTACAACGTGGGCACACCCATGAAGACGGTCGCTTCGGGCATTTTTTGGATGACGAATTTCGGGTCGAATTTGCCGAGCCAGATCATCTTGCTGCCGTTGAGCAGCGCGCCGTGCAACGCCACAAACAGGCCGTGCACGTGGAAGATGGGCAAGGCGTGGATGAGCACGTCGCCGCCTTGCGCCAGCGTGGCACCGGGTTTTTTCCAGCCCCAGTAGTCTTTCAATACCTGCGCGTTGCTGAGCATGTTGCCGTGGGTCAACATGGCGCCTTTGCTGCGGCCGGTGGTGCCGCTTGTGTAAAGAATAGCCGCCAAGTCGCCTGGCTGATTGCTTGAGCAGTTATGAACATCAGAGTGGCTCGACGCCCGCTGCAAGAGCGAACCGGTGCGGTCATCTGCCAACGTGAAGACATGCGCGGCGCCGGCCTTGAAGGCGATTTTGCTGACCCAGCCGAAATTGGCCGGCGTGCAGACCACCACGGCCGGCTCGGCGTTGCCGATGAAATACTCGATCTCGGCGCTTTCGTAGGCGGTGTTCAGCGGCAGGAAGACCAGGCCGGCGCGCAAAGTGGCGAGGTACAGAATAGCCGCTTCGACCGACTTTTCAACCTGCACCGCAATGCGCGCGCCTGCGGGCAAATCGAGCGATGCGAGCAGATTGGCCACCATCGCGGTGGCGCGGTCCAGGTCGCGCCAGGAATAGTGGAGGCCGCTGTCGGTTTCTATCGCGGCTGCGTTGGAGATGGCGCCAGAGGCGGAATCTGGGTGCCTGGGGAAGGCGTCCCGCAGGGCTGCAAAAAGATTCATATTGACGTTCAAAAAGAATATTAAAATACAAATAGGACGAATTTAATACAAAATTAGTCCTACTTAAGTAGCTATCTATGAAACAAATTCGTGACTTAGTTGCCAAAACTATTTTGCTACGCTTTCAATGAAAATTTATTAGTCAATCCAACCGCGCGCCAGACTGCTTCACCACTTCGGCCCACTTCTTGATCTCTCTGCTCACAAAGCGGCCGAACTCCTCCGGGTTCAGGCCCGGCACGTCGGCGGCTTGGTTGAACCAGACTTGTTTGATCTCATCCAATGCCAGCACTTTGTTGCTGTTGGCGATCATGCCGTCAATGGCGTCTTTGGGCGTGCCTTTGGGCGCCCACAAGGCGTACCAGGTGCTGACTTTGTAGTCTGGCAAGCCCTGCTCGGCGGCGGTGGGGAGGTTGGGGAACGCGGGTGAGCGTGCGTCTGCCGCCAGCGCGATGGCCTTGAGTTTGCCGCCTTTGATCTGCGCGGCGCTGGTGCCCATGCCGTCAAACACCATGTCCACGCTGCCGGCCAGCAAATCGGTCATGGCTGGGCCTGCGCCGCGGTAGGGAATGTGGGTGATGAAGGTTTTGGTTTGCAGCTTGAAGAGTTCACCCGCCATGTGGTGCGCCGTGCCGTTGCCGGCCGAGCCGTAGTTGGCCTTGCCCGGATTGCTCTTGAGGTAAGCAATAAAGCCTTTCAGGTCATTGGCGGCAATCTTCTGCGGGTTGACCGAAATCACCTGCGGCACGCGGGCGATGATCTGCACCGGGATGAAGTCTTTTTCCAGGTCGTAATCCAGCTTGGGGTACATGCTGACGGCAATCGAGTGGTGCACCGCGCCCATGAACCAGCTGTGCCCGTCGGGTGGCATGCGCGCCGCCACCGACGCCCCCACCGTGCCGCCCGCCCCGCCCCGGTTGTCGATGATGAACTGCCTGCCAGTGAGCTTGCTCATCTGCGCCGCCCAGGGGCGGGCGAAAGCATCGGTGCCGCCGCCGGCCGGGAACGGGTTGAGGATGGTCACCGGTTTGCTGGGCCATGCACCCTGCGCGCGCGCCGTAGGCGCAATCACAGCAGAGGCGGCAGCGGCCAGAACGAGCTGGCGGCGGGAAATTGCAGACATGTTGACTCCATCGAAGTTATAGGGATAGGACGATTTTATGAAACCGGGGGTAGACAAAAACCCTTAAGGCACACGCAGGTGCCCAGCCGCTTTGCAGCCAACGCAAGTGGGGTGATCTGCTTGGGCTAAAAATGTGCGCAGGTCAGTCGTTCAGCCGGGGGAAAGCATTGCCGCGCCGCGCCCACGCCCACAACCCCATGCCGCCCAGAATCATCGGCACACACAGCCACTGGCCCATGCTCATGCCAAGCGACAAAATCCCCAAATGCGCATCCGGCTCGCGGAAGAACTCGGCGATGAAGCGGAACACGCCGTAACCCAAAAGGAACATGGCCGCCACTTGCCCCTGTTTGCGCTCCTTTTGGGCATAAAACCAGAGCAAAACGAACAACAAAAGCCCTTCCATCACGATCTGGTAAATCTGCGACGGGTGGCGCGGCAAGTCGCCCGCCCCGCGAAACACCATGCCCCAAGGCAGCGACGGGTCAGCCACGCGGCCCCACAACTCGCCGTTGATGAAGTTGCCAATGCGCCCCGCCGCCAGGCCCGTGGGCACACACGGCGCGACAAAATCCATCACCTGTAAGAACGGCCGCTGGCGCGAGCGGGCGAACCACACCATCGCCGCGACAACGCCAAGCAGTCCCCCGTGAAAACTCATGCCGCCTTGCCAAACGGCAAGGATCTCCAACGGGTGAGAAAGGTAATACAGGGGCTTGTAAAACAGGCAATAGCCGACGCGGCCCCCCAAAATCACGCCCAGCACGCCGAGGAACAGGATGTCTTCAACGTCTTTGCGAACCCACAGCGGCTGGGTTTCGGCTTTTTTGCCGCTGCCGGTGGTGAAGGTCAAATTCGCAAATGGCGGGTGTTTCAGCCGCCTGAACCCGAGCCACATGAAGAGCCCAAACGCCGCCAAGTACGTCAGGCCGTACCAATGGATGGCCAGGGGCCCGAGTTGCAGGGCGACGGGGTTGATTTGCGGGTGGATCAGCATGGCCGGTATTGTGCCTGCGCTGCCTTTGCTGCTTGCCGGCGCGCGGGCCGCGGCGTTGGTTCAAAAAGCGCTTGCTGAGTCTTTTGAGTGAAATGTTAATATGAGTGTTAACATTTTTTCCTCCTTAAGACCAAAATGTCAAAGTATTTGGATTTTTTGGCATTTAAGTCACGTGAAATATCATTTATTTGCTATTGTTTATATAGCATTTGGAGTTGTTTGCGGAATTGCTTGAAAGCCCAGGTTCAGGCCTGATGAACATCCGCCCGGCAGTAGGAATGTCCGCCCGCCGACAGGGCCATGCGCATGCGGTTTTGGGGTGTAAGTTCCGCGCGGACGGAAAAATTCGTGCCGAAATGGCGTGATTGGGTGGTCGCGAAATTTTTTGGGGCACCGTGTGAAGCCGCTGCCGCAACGCGTTCCACCCCAAAGCCCGGTCACACGGCCCTATCACCGGGTTTGGTGGGTTTTGAACGTTTCCAGCAACCGGCGCGCGCTTGCCGGCGTGCACGAAGCGCGGTACTTGTGGGCGCGTCCGCGTTGACTGGATGGTTGGCTGGCATTGCTTGCCGCGGCGCTTAGGAGTGTCAGGGCAGCCATTCAGTAACCCGGTCATTTATCTCTTTGGGCAATGCAATGCCGATGCTCTCCAGCGCCGAGCGGCTCACGCTGAAGGTGAGCGTGGTCGGCAGTGCGATCGGTAGATCGGCGAGATTTGCGCCACGTAGTGCCTGATGAACATACTTCGCCGCGCCGTAATAGCCTTCCAGATGACCGACGCCGAGCGCCATGAGCCCGCCGGCAAGTACATATTCCTTGTCGGTGTAGATTGTCGGCCGCCTGCTTTGCGCTGCTAATTTCGCAATTGTGAAGCGCTGGGAGTTAATGAAGGTATCAACGCAGTTGAAGAAGCCCTTGGCGCCCGATCCGATTGCCTTACCGACCGCAGGTTCCACGTCAGCAGGGAATCGGATGTCCATAGACTCCACCTGGATGCCCAGTCCGTTTGCAACCGCGGTCAACAATTCAACTTGTGCCGCATTGTTTTTGTTGTTGCCATTCATGAATACAGCGACTCGATCCAGCGATGGATCGAGTCGCTTAAGTATGCGCATGCGCTCACCAATCAAGTGGGGCGCATAAATCGTCGTCCCACTCACGTTCCGGCCGGGGCGCTGGAGACTATCAGCCACGCCGAGTCCGACTGGATCGTTCACTGCAGCGAGAACAATCGGAATTGTGCGCGTCGCCTTTGCGGCGGCCGGCGCTGCGGCGGCATTGCCGGCAACGATAACGTTGACTTTCCGGGATACCAGATCAGCCATTACGGCGTCGTACTCGCGGTCCAGCTTGGCGTAGCGATACTCGATCTTCAAGTTTGTTCCCTCGACGTAGCCGAGATCGGCGAGGCCCTTCTTGAATGCGGCGAGTCGCTCAGCACTGGCGTTTTCGTTGGCAACATAACCGATGACGGGCACAGCCTGCGCCGCGATCGGCGCACCGAGAGGTGCGAGTGCAATGACGGCCAACCACCGAAGGCGACGAAACATCACGCTAATCATAGGATTTACCCTCCCTTGGTTGATTTGCCGCCCCCGTCTGTCCCGGTACATTGCCAGCTAACGAATAGCGACAAACTCGGCAGCATTAAAACGATAGCTGATCGATCAGCATGGCTGATTCTCACTTCAATTCCATAATTTGAACACCCCCATCGGACTGCGCATGCGAATAGGAGCGGTCGTTTCTGGCCTTTTGGCGCAAGAAAAATCACGTAGCGCGGTGATTGGGCTATGCGACCGGGCTTTGGGGTGGAACGCGTTGCGGTAGCGTTCTTGCAAGGTGCCCCAAAAAATTCCGCGACCACCGCGTCGCACGAATTTTTCCGTCCCGCGCGGAACTTCCACCCCAAAACCGCATGCGCATGGCCCGGTCGCCGCGTGGATTTCAAGCCCAGTATGGACTTAATAGAAAGCCTACACAAGCTTGACTTTTATGCCCGATAAATTGCGCACGAACTTTTATCGTGTACACTATATTCATGAAAAACGTCACCTTAAGCGCCGAAGACCAGCTCATCGAGCAGGCGCGAGCTTTGGCGCGCCTGCGGGGCAGCACGCTCAACGAAGAGTTCCGGAAATGGCTGGCAAGTTACACCAGCGAAGACTTGAACGGGCTGAAACTGGCGCAAACCCGCGCCATGTTGGACGAACTCACGGCGCCTATTGCAGGCCAGGCCTTTGTGCCCGCAGCGCACCGGTTCACACCCGAAGCGGCGAAACGCCCGTTGCGCGAAGAATTCAACGAACGCGAACTGCGGATTCTGCGTCGGCTCGATGGCGACACTGCCAACGGCGCGTCATGAGCGGCTTTGAAACCCAACCCCAGCGCGTGTTTTTCGATACCAACGTGCTGGTGTATTGTTTTGACTCGACAGCGCCGCAAAAACAATCCCGCGCCAAAGACTTGATTGCGCAGGCGCTGAACACCCGCCAGGGCGTGGTGAGTTACCAGGTGGTGCAGGAGTTTTGCAACCTGGCCTGCAAAAACCAACGCTTGAGCCTGCCGCATGAACGCATCCTGGCTTACGTCAAACTGGTGTTGCAACCCATGAACCAGGTCGCGCCCAGCCCGGAGCTGCTGGAGGCCGCGCTCTTGATCCGCAGTGAAAGCAGTTTTTCGTTTTATGACAGCCTCATCCTCGCCGCCGCCGAATCCGCCAAGTGCGAGATTTTGTATTCAGAAGACATGCAGCATGGTCAGCTCGTGGGCGCAGTGCGCATCGTCAATCCGTTTTTGCATGTTGTGAATGAGGTGCCAGGTTGACTGGCGGCAGCGGCAGTTTTGTTATACTCAAGTAAAACTATTGGAGTCCTTCATGCTGCACGCCTCCTTGCGCCGCTCTGGCGGCTCTTTCATCATGACGCTGCCGCTTTCTTACGTGGAGCAGAACCATCTGAACGCGGGCTCCAAACTGGCCATTGAGATCATTGGCGACGAGCTGAAAGTCCGGCCCGAGCGCCCGCGCCGCAATTTGGCCGATCTGCTCAAAGCAACACCCAAGGGCCTATGCCGCGCAGAGGGCTGGGATGAGTTGGGCAGCGCCGGGGCCGAACTGTGACGCCTGAGCGCGGCGACATCTTGCACCTGCAGTTCGACCCGGCCAGCGGGCGCGAGATGAAGGGCAATCACTTCTGCCTGGTGGTGTCACCCAAGGCCTTCAACGCACGCTTCAAACTTGCCATGGTCTGCCCGATTTCAGGCGGGGTTGCAGAGCATGCCAGAAGCGCCGGGTTTTTGATCTCCTTGATGGGGCTTGGCCTGCGCACGGACGGCCAGGTTCACGCGCACCAGATTAAATCTCTTGATTGGGCGACACGCCGCGCCACCTTGGTTGAACGCGTGCCTGATGTCGTCATGCAGGAAGCATTGGGCTGTTTGCAGAGCGTTTTGGAATAGTTTGAATTGATTGCCGCGGCGATGGCAAAAGCAAAGTTGCCGCGATTACACCGCCAACAACCCCTTCCAGGCCACCCGAAGCTTCTTTTGATCATTGGCCGCCAACACACCGGCTTTGCGGATGATGAGGCGATGGTCCAGCGTGAACAACTTAAGCCGGATCAGGCAGCCTGTCGTGAGGCCCGCAGAAGCGAGGTCTTGAATCGGGCAATCGCCCGCCCAGGGGAATTGCTCCGCGCTGGTGATCATTGCCAGTACGCTGTGGGCTGATGGCTGATTGAATGCGGCGTGGCTGACCACCAAAGCCGGGCGGCGCTTGGTCGCTTCACGATCCGTGAACGGAAACGGAACCACGACAATATCGAATGCTGCGAAAGCTGCGAACGCTGAAAGCGCCACGGCAGCGCCCAACGTAGGGCTGGTTGAAGCAGCCATCACAGATCCTTAAAGGCCGCGTCGTCCTGCGCGCCGCTCCATTCGGCCAGTGTGCCCTCAAGCGCCTGCGCAAATGCAAGGTCCAGCGGCGTGGCCCGGCGCAGCCGGACCTCGTTGCCGTCAATCTCAAAACCGACCAAATCACCCGCCTTAAGTTGCAAGAGCTTGCGCACGGGCGTCGGCACCGTGGTTTGGAATTTGCTCGTCAGCTTGGAAGTTTGTAGCATGGTATTACTTTCTTACTGAATTGTATTGTACCGCGCTTACCATCCGTTATGGGATCAATGGCCTGGCGAGATAAACTCGCCTCCTCCTCTCCAACAAACCCCGACACCATGGCCTCATCCCCTTCTTCCCCCATCACCCTCAACCCCCGCAGCAAAAACATCACCGAGGGCAAGTCGCGCGCGCCCAACCGCTCCATGTATTACGCCATGGGTTACGAAGCGAGCGACTTCAAGAAGCCGATGGTCGGCGTGGCCAACGGGCACAGCACCATCACGCCGTGCAATTCGGGCCTGCAGAAGCTGTCCGACGCGGCGGTGGCCGGCATTGAAGAAGCCGGCGGCAACGCGCAGGTGTTTGGCGTGCCCACCATTTCAGACGGCATGGCCATGGGCACGGAGGGCATGAAGTATTCCCTCGTGTCGCGCGAAGTCATCAGCGACTGCATCGAAACCTGCGTGCAGGGCCAATGGATGGACGGCGTGCTGGTGGTCGGCGGCTGCGACAAAAACATGCCGGGCGGCATGATGGGCATGTTGCGCGCCAACGTGCCGTCGATTTATGTGTATGGCGGCACGATTCTGCCGGGGCGCTACAAGGGGCAAGACCTCAACATCGTCAGCGTGTTTGAAGCCGTCGGCCAGAACGCCGCCGGCAACATGAGCGACGAAGATCTGCTGCAAATCGAACGCCGCGCCGTGCCGGGCACCGGCTCTTGCGGCGGCATGTACACGGCCAACACCATGTCTTCCGCCTTCGAAGCGCTGGGCCTCTCGCTGCCCTACTCGTCAACCATGGCCAACCCGCATGATGAGAAGCTCAACTCGGC
>JANOYE010000302.1:0-18730 GCA_031428695.1 Rhodoferax sp.
CGATGAAGAGTTCACGCCGGGGCCCGATCTGGATCCGGCGGTGTTGAACCTGCGCCATTTCATCGAAGAAGTGCGCCGCAAAAACCTCGATGTGCCGATTTACGTCTACGGTGAAACCAAAACCTCGCGGCATATTCCGAACGACATCCTGCGCGAGCTGCACGGCTTCATCCATATGTTTGAAGACACGCCCGAGTTTGTTGCGCGCCACATCATCCGCGAGGCCAAGAGTTACCTCGAAGGCGTGCAGCCGCCGTTTTTCAAGGCCCTGCTCGATTACGCCGAAGATGGCTCGTATTCCTGGCATTGCCCTGGCCACTCGGGCGGCGTGGCGTTTTTGAAGAGCCCGGTGGGGCAGATGTTCCACCAGTTTTTTGGCGAAAACATGTTGCGTGCTGACGTCTGCAATGCCGTCGAGGAACTCGGCCAGTTGCTCGACCACACCGGCCCGATTGCCGCCTCTGAGCGCAACGCCGCGCGCATCTTCAATGCCGACCACTGCTTTTTTGTGACGAATGGCACCTCCACGTCCAACAAAATGGTCTGGCACCACACCGTGGCGCCGGGCGACGTGGTGGTGGTCGATCGCAACTGCCACGTCTCGATCCTGCACGCGATCATCATGACCGGCGCGATACCGGTGTTTTTGAAGCCTACGCGCAACCACTTCGGCATCATTGGCCCGATCCCCAAAAGCGAGTTCGAGCCGGCCGCCATCAAGGCCAAGATTGCCGCCAACCCTTTGCTCAAGGGGGTCGATGCGGCGCAGGTGAAGCCGCGCGTATTGACGATCACCCAGTCCACCTACGACGGCGTGTTGTACAACACCGAAACCATCAAAGGCATGCTCGACGGCTACGTCGACAACCTTCACTTTGACGAAGCCTGGCTGCCCCATGCCGCCTTTCACCCGTTTTATGGCACTTACCACGCCATGGGCAAAAACCGCGAACGCCCCAAAGAGGCCGTGGTGTACGCCACACAATCGATCCACAAGCTGCTGGCCGGCATCAGCCAGGCCAGCCATGTGCTGGTGCAGGATTCCCAAACCGTGAAGCTGGACAAACACCTCTTCAATGAAGCGTACCTGATGCACACCAGCACCTCGCCGCAATACAGCATCATCGCCAGTTGTGACGTAGCGGCGGCGATGATGGAGCCGCCCGGCGGCACTGCGCTGGTGGAGGAAAGCATTGCCGAAGCGCTGGATTTCCGCCGCGCCATGCGCAAGGTCGATGAAGAATATGGCGCCGACTGGTGGTTCAAAGTCTGGGGGCCGGACAAACTGGTCGACGAAGGCATCGGCCGCGCCGACGCCTGGATCATCAAGGGTGAAGCGCCCAACGCCAAAGCTGGCGTCAACTGGCACGGGTTTGGCAAGATGGCGCCGGGCTTCAACATGCTCGACCCAATCAAGGCGACCATCGTCACGCCGGGCATGGACTTGAAGGGCACCTTTGCACCCACCGGCATCCCGGCCAGCATCGTCACCAAATTCTTGGCGGAACATGGCGTTGTCGTTGAAAAAACCGGCCTGTACAGTTTTTTCATCATGTTCACCATCGGCATCACCAAGGGCCGCTGGAACAGCATGTTGACAGCGCTGCAGCAGTTCAAGGACGATTACGCCAAAAACCAGCCGATGTGGCGCATCCTGCCCGAGTTCTGCCAAAAGTACCCCAAATACGAAAAAATGGGCCTGGCCGACCTGTGCCAGCATGTGCATGCGCTGTACGCCAAATACGACATCGCGCGGCTCACCACCGACATGTACTTGAGCGACCTCACCCCCGCCATGAAGCCCAGCGACGCCTACGCCCACATCGCGCACCGCAAGACAGAACGGGTGGAGATCGACCACCTAGAAGGCCGCATCACCGTGGGCCTGGTCACGCCTTACCCGCCGGGCATACCGCTTTTGATTCCCGGTGAAGTGTTCAACAAAAAAATTGTCGATTACTTGAAGTTTGCCCGCGAGTTCAACGCCCAATGCCCTGGGTTTGAGACCGACATTCATGGCTTGGTGGAAGAAGAGGGTGCGGATGGCAAGGTGCACTACTACGCTGACTGCGTGAAAGGCTAAGCGCTTTTCGGAACTCTTCAGTATTGGATGGCGCTGGCTTGACGCACATCAACCCGCGAGGGCGATAGGCGTTTTACGCTCGGGGTTCCACTTTGAAGGGAACCCGCCATGTACCAACGCATTCTTGTTTGCACCGACGGCTCGCCGCTTTCACACAAAGCCGTGGCATCCGGCGTTGCGCTGGCCGCTGCGCTTGGCGCTGAGATCGTCGCGTTTACGGTGGTGGATCTTTACCCGCAAAGTTATTTTGAGGGGGCGTTGATGCTGAACGCCAAGGAAATCGAGGCGATTGAAAGTCAATGGCGCGACAAAGCCAGGGGTCTGCTGGAGACGATCCAGAAAAAGGCCGAAGAAGTCAACGTGAAGACCACGGTGGTGCTTGGCCAAGGTCCGGTATGGGACGCCATCGTCAAAGCGGCGAAAAAACAAAAATGCGACTTGATCGTGATGGCGTCACATGGCCGCAAAGGGGTGGCGCGGGTGCTTTTGGGCAGCGAGACTTTGGCGGTATTGACGCACTCACACGTGCCGGTGCTGGTGTTGCGTTAGGGTCTAAAATAAGCAATATTTGTCTAGTACTACAATTTATTTGACTAATAAAGTATCATTTTTATGAAATTTAAGTGAGCACATTTTCTATTTTTTTCGTGACTTAGGCGCTTAATTTATCAAATAATGCATCTGCAACATACATTTTTAACCAACTTTCGCCTCCGCAATCCCGCCCACCACCTGGCTGAAGCCGCCATCCACATAGGTTATTTCAGCTGAAACCCCAGCGGCCAAGTCGCTCAGCAAAAACGCGGCGACATTGCCCACGTCGTCAATCGTCACATTGCGGCGAATCGGCGAGGTCTCAGCAACCACGCTCAAAATCTTGCCAAAACCCTTGATGCCGCTGGCCGCCAGCGTCTTGATCGGCCCGGCACTGATGCCGTTGACCCGCATTCCCGGCCTGTCACGCATTTGGCCCAGCGATTCCGCCAGATAACGCACCGAAGCTTCCAGCGAGGCCTTGGCCAAACCCATGGTGTTGTAGTTGGGCACGGTGCGCAGGGCGCCCAAGTAGGTGAGGGTGAGCAAGGCTGATTTGGCGTTCAGCATCGGCAACGCGGCTTTGGCCATCGCCGGGAAGCTGTAGGCGCTGATGTCGTGGGCAATTTTGAAACCCTCGCGCGAGAGGCCGTCCAGGAAGTCACCCGCGATGGTTTCGCGCGGTGCGTAGCCAATGGCATGGACGAAGCCGTCAAACGTCGGCCAGGTGGCGCTCAGGTCTTTGAAGAGCGCGGCGATTTGTTCGTCTGAACCGACATCGCAGTCAAAAATCAACTTGGAGCCGAAGTCGCTGGCAAACTCCGTGATGCGCTCTTTGAAACGCTCGCCGACGTAGCTGAACGCCAGCTCCGCCCCCTCGCGGTGGCAGGCTTTTGCAATGCCGTAAGCGATGGATCGGTTGGAGAGCACACCCGTGATCAGGAGTTTTTTGCCGGTGAGAAAGCCCATGGTTTGCCTCTGAGGAGAAGGAATCGTCGATTGTTAGGGCAGAATTGTCGCATGCGGGTTTTGCTGTTATTGCTGAGTCTCGTCGTGGCGGCGCCCGCTTGGGCAGCCCACGGCTATGCCTTGTGGGGTGACCTGAAGTACCCGCCTGGTTTCACACATTTCGACTATGTGAACCCGAACGCCCCCAAAGGCGGCGAGTTGAAACTGGTGAGCAACACGCGGTTGTCCACCTTTGACAAATACAACCCGTTCACCATCAAAGGCGGTGCGCCGGCGTATTTGTCGGGGTTGATGTTTGACTCGCTGCTATCGGGTGCGATGGACGAAACCGGCTCGGCTTATGGCCTCTTGGCCAGTGATGTGGAGGTGGCCGCCGATGGCCTCTCGGCCACCTTCAAAATCCGCCCCGAGGCGAAATTTCACAACGGCGACCCGGTGCTGGCGCAAGATGCCAAACACAGCTACGACATCCTGATGGGCAAATACACCTCGCCTGCCTACAAAAACTTGCTCGAAGAGGTGGCGGGCCTGGACGTGATCGACGAGCGCACGCTCAGGTACCGCTTCAAGAAGCCCAACCGCGAGCTGCCGATCACGGTGGGCGGCCTGCCGGTGTTCAGCCGCAAATGGGGCGACCAGCCCGACCCCAAAACCGGCCAGCGCAAAACCTTCGACCAAGTGGTGATGGACATCCCCATCGGCAGCGGCCCCTACAAGATCGACGAGGCCCGGGTGAAGTTCGGCAAAGACATCACCTATGTGCTGGACAAAAACTACTGGGCCAAAAACCTTGGCGTGCGCAAGGGCTCCAACAACTTCGAGAAGATCAGCGTCAAGATTTACAAAGACAACACCGCACGCCTGGAAGCGTTGAAGGCCGGTGAATTCGATTTGATGCGTTTTTTCTCGGCGGGCGACTGGGCCAGGCGGGTTGCCGGCAAAAAGTTCAACACCGGCGAACTCGTGAAAACCGAGTTCAAACACCGCTTGCCTTCGGGTTTTCAAAGTTATGTGCTGAACACGCGGCGCGAGCAGTTCAAGGATGCGCGAGTGCGCGAAGCGCTGGGCTTGGCGGTTGATTATGAATACATGAACCGGCAGATGTTTTACAACGCCTACCAGCGTGTGAGCGGCATGTTTGCCAACACCGACTGCCAGGCCAAAGGATTGCCCGCACCCGAAGAACTTGCCTTGCTGGAGCCGCTTCGCGCCCAGGTGCCGGCGGCTGCGTTCGGCCCCATGTTTGTGCCGCCACGCACCGATGGCGAGTCTTCGCTGCGCAGCAACCTGAGGAAGGCCAGGGAGTTGCTGAAACAGGCCGGATGGGAGTTCAAAGACGGCGCGCTGCGCAATGCACAGGGCAAGGCTTTCGAGATGGAATACCTGGACAGCAGCGAAGGCGGCGTGCGCACCCTCACGCCTTGGATGCGCAGCCTGGAGAAACTCGGCATTGCCCTGCGCTTCCGCCCGGTTGATTTCGCCCTCTTGCAGCAACGGTGGCAAAAATTTGAGTTTGACCTGACCACCGTGGCCTACCAGGGCACCCATAGCCCAGGCCAGGAGTACGCTGACATTTTTGGCTCCAAAGCGGCCGACATTGAAGACTCGGGCAATATGTCGGGCATCAAAAGCCCGGCGGTGGACTCCCTTATCGCCAGCATGACCAATGCCAAGACCAAAGCCGAGTTTTTGCCCGCCTGCCGCGCGCTGGAACGTGTCATCGCCCACAGCCATGTGCTGATTCCACAGTGGACAGCTGGCACCCACCGCATCGTCTACAACGCCTGGCGCTTGGAGAAACCCAAAGACATGCCGCCCTATTCGCCGGGCGAGGCTTGGGCCATCGACACCTGGTGGTCTAAACTGAATTCTTCAAAATAATCTGATGGGCACCTCTAGAAATTCAATTCTCGGGATGCAGTGCAAGGCGCAAACCGGAGCAATACACCCGTATTGCGAGGATTTGTAACGCAGCAATGCGCCCGAAAATTGGATTTATAGAGTTGCCCACATGTTCACCTACATCCTCAAACGCATTTTGCTGATGTTGCCGACGCTGTTGGGCGTGTTGTTGTTGACGTTTGCAGTCGTTCAGTTCGTGCCAGGCGGGCCGGTGGAGCAGTATCTGGCCGAAGCCAAGGCGGGTGCGGGCCCTGGCAGCACGGAAGGCGGCGGCATGAGTTACCGGGGCGCGCAGGGCGTAGACCCGAAACGCATCGAGCAAATCAAGGCGCTTTACGGCTTTGACAAACCGCCGCACGAGCGTTTTTTACAGATGCTCGGCCAATTTGCGCGGTTTGATTTGGGCAGGAGTTTCTTCCAAAACAAGGCGGTTTCCGAGTTGATCTGGGAGAAGTTGCCGGTCTCTGTCTCTTTAGGCCTGTGGACGTTTTTCATTAGTTATTTGATCGCAGTGCCGTTGGGTGTCGCCAAAGCCGTGCGGGCCGGGTCGCGGTTTGACTTGGTCACCACTTTGCTGATTTTGTTGGGTTACGCCATTCCCGGCTTCGTGCTGGGCGTGGCGCTGTTGGTGGTGTTTGGCGGGCAGTTGCAGTGGTTTCCGCTGCGCGGCCTCACGTCGCCCAACTGGGACGAACTCAGCGCGGGCGCCAAAGTCGTCGATTACCTGTGGCACATCGCCATGCCCATCACGGCCATGGTGCTGGGCAGCTTCGCGGTGACGGCGATGCTGACCAAAAACGCGTTCCTGGAAGAGATTCGCAAACAATATGTGGTCACGGCCCGCGCCAAGGGTTTGACTGACCGCCAGGTACTGTGGAAACACGTGTTCCGCAACGCCTTGATTCCCATCATCACAGGTTTTCCTGCGGCTTTCATTGGCGCGTTTTTTGCAGGCTCGTTGTTGATTGAAACGCTGTTTTCACTTGACGGATTGGGACTGCTCAGTTACGAAAGCGTGATCCGTCGTGACTATCCGGTTGTTTTGGGCACGCTGTACCTGTTCACCTTGATCGGTTTGGTCACCAAACTCATCAGCGATTTGTCTTATGTGTGGGTGGACCCCAGGGTGAAATTTGACTGAATCAACAAAAGCGCTGACCGTGCGCCGCGCCGGGCCGCCCCAAGCAAGCGAAGCCCCTAGCACCAGCGAAGCGCAGGGCGGGCCTGCGCCAGGGGGCAGCGCAGCACACGCAGTGGCAAGCGTGGGGGCGTCACCTTCCAGAAGGGCCTGGCTGCGCTTCCGGCGCAATCGCCTGGGCTTTTGGAGCCTGGTGCTTTTTTGCGTGCTGGTGGTCGTCAGCCTGTGCGCGGAATTGGTTTCGAACGACCGGCCCTTGGTCGTTCGTTACGAAGGCCAAACCTACTTTCCCATCATCAAAGACTATCCGGAAAAGACCTTTGGCGGCGACTTTGCGACCAACACCGATTACCTCGACCCCTTCATTCGTGACCAGCTCGCCAAACCCGGCAACTGGGCGCTGTTTGCGCCCAATCCTTACGGCCCGAAAACGCTGAACTACTTCGCGAAATCGCCCAACCCGTCGGCCCCCACCGTCGACAACTGGCTGGGCACCGACGACCGGGGGCGTGACCTGTTGGCGCAACTGATTTACGGTTTTCGCGTGAGTGTGTTGTTCGCCTTGGCGCTTACGGTGGTGGGTGTGTTTCTGGGCATCGTCACCGGGGCGATTCAAGGCTTTTTCGGCGGCAAAACCGACTTGGCATTCCAGCGCTTCATCGAAATCTGGGGCTCGATGCCGGAGCTGTATTTGCTGATCATCTTCAGCGCCGTGTTCGCGCCGTCGATCGCGCTGTTGCTGATTTTGCTCAGCCTCTTCGGCTGGATGGGCCTCTCGGATTACGTGCGCGCCGAGTTCTTCCGCAACCGCCAGCTTGACTACGTGCGAGCCGCGCGGGCGCTGGGCGTGGGCAACTGGCAGATCATCTGGCGGCACATCTTGCCCAACAGCCTCACGCCAGTCGTCACGTTTTTGCCGTTTCGCATGAGCGGTGCCATTCTGGCGCTCACCTCGCTCGATTTTCTGGGCCTGGGCGTGCCACCCGGAACACCGTCGTTGGGCGAGTTGCTGTCGCAGGGAAAAAACAGCATCGACGCGTGGTGGATTTCGCTCTCCACCTTTGCGGTGCTGGTGATCACCTTGCTGCTGCTCACCTTCATGGGCGACGCTTTGCGCGACGCGCTGGACCCCCGGAAAGCCGACCGATGAAGGCGCTTCTTGAAGTCACCGGTTTGCGCGTCAGCTTCGGCGGCCACGAAGTTGTGCGCGGCATTGACTTTCACATCGCACCGGGCGAGAAACTGGCGGTAGTCGGCGAGTCCGGCTCCGGAAAAACCGTCACCGCGCTTTCGTTGCTGCGTTTGCTGCAAGACGCCCAAGTGAGCGGTGAGGTGAAGTTTCGCGGCCTGCAAGATCAGCCCGAAGTCGATCTGCTGAAACTGCCCATCAACGAAATGCGCGGCATTCGCGGGCGCGATATCGCCATGATTTTCCAGGAGCCGATGACGGCGCTGAACCCGTTGATGACGATAAATCAACAAATCTCTGAAGTTTTGAGAGAAAAAAAGAGTCTAAGTCACGAAAAATCAGCACAAGAAGCTACTTTACTTATAGCAAAAACAGGCATTTCTGAGGCCAAAAGAAGAGGTGAATCCTATCCGCACCAGTTAAGTGGCGGGCAGCGTCAACGCGCCATGATCGCCATGGCGCTGGCTTGCCAGCCCAAACTGTTGCTGGCCGACGAGCCCACCACAGCGCTTGATGTCACCGTGCGCGGCCAGATTCTGGGACTGATCACCGCCTTGCAAAAAGAGAATGGCATGGCCGTGATGCTTATCACGCATGACCTGAATTTGGTGCGCAAATTCGCAGACCGCGTGGCGATCATGGAAAACGGGGTGATTGTGGAGCAGGGCACCGTCGCTGAGGTCTTCGCTAATCCGAAACACGCCTACACGCAGAAACTGATCAACAGCCGAGCCACACGCGACGTGGTAGAGATCGCCGCAGGCACCGCGCTTCACTCCACCGAAAACGCGCCCCTGCTGGCAGGCAAAGGCGTCAACGTGGCCTACCCGGTGCCGATTCCCGGCATCAAAGGCTGGTTTAAAAAGGGCCGCTTCGTCGCGGTGAACGGCGCTGATTTCGAGGTGCGGGCCGGGCAGACCCTGGGTGTGGTCGGTGAATCGGGTTCAGGCAAATCAACCCTGGCATTGGCAGCGCTCGGGTTGCTGCCGTTTGACGGGCAGTTGCTGCTGAACGGCCAAAGCTGGGGCGGCAAGCTGAAAAATAAGGGGCAAGCCCTGCAAATGCGAAAGACCATGCAGGTGGTGTTTCAAGACCCGTTTTCGTCGTTGTCGCCGCGTTTGACCGTGGAAGAAATTGTCGGCGAGGGGCTGTTGGTGCATTCACCGCTGCTCACAAAAGAAGAGCGGCGTACGCAAGTCTTGAAAGCGCTGCAAGACGTTGGCCTGTCAGAAACGCAGTTCCCCGCGCTGCTCGAGCGGTATCCCCACGAGTTCTCAGGCGGGCAGCGCCAACGCATGGCCATCGCACGGGCGTTGATCGTGGAGCCGCTGTTGCTGGTGCTGGACGAACCCACCAGCGCGCTGGACGTGACGATCCAGAAACAAGTGTTGGAGCTGCTGCAGGGCCTGCAAAAGAGCCGTGGCCTGAGTTACCTGCTGATCACCCACGACGTGAGTGTGATCCAGGCCATGGCGCACCATGTGATCGTGATGCGCGACGCGCAGATCATTGAGTCGGGCGAAATGAAGCAGGTGTTTTCCGCGCCGAAAAACGACTACACCCGCACGCTGCTGGAGGCTGCGGCTTGAGAGCAGATTGAGTTAGGCGCGCATTGAATTCAGCGCCCATTGAATCCAACCACCCAAGGAGACCGACATGATCCAAAGACGCGAATTGCTGCAAGCTGGGACGGGGGCGCTGGTCGGGGTCGCTGCCCCGAGTTTTGCCCAGTCCGCCTGGCCCGACAAGCCAGTGAAGATCGTCGTGTTGTTCAACGCGGGTGGAACGGCCGACACACTCACGCGCATCTTGGCTGAAAAGCTGCAAACCCAATTCAAGCAGAGTTTCATTGTTGAAAACCGCACCGGCGCGGGTGGCAATATCGGCATGGCGGCGGTGAAGAACTCGCCTGCGGACGGCTACACCATTGTGTCGGCGACGATTGGCACCTTGTCGATCAACCAGTTCCTCTACGCCAAGATGGGGTATGACCCGGAGAAGGATTTCGACTACGTCTCCACGTTTTGGGAGAACTGCAACGTGTTTGCGGTATCCAACGAACACCCGGCGCGCACCCTGGCTGAGTTCAGGGCCTGGGCCGCCAAACAGCCCCAGGGCGTGACGTTCAGCTCATCGGGGGTGGGCACCACACCGCACCTCTCGGGCGAAATGTTTGCCACCCGCTCGGGCATTAAGTGCGTGCATGTGCCGTTTCGCGGCTCGGCCACGGTGGAGGTGATCAACCGCACCATCGACTTTGCCATTGACAATGTTTCCAGCTACACCCCGATGCTCAAAGCCGGGCGGGCGCGGGCGCTGGCCGTCACGTCGCCGGATCGTTGGCCAACGTTTCCCGACGTGCCGACCATGGCCGAGGCGGGCATGCCTGATTTCGTCATCACCTCTTGGGGCGCCTTGGCGTTTCCAGCTGGCACGCCACCGGCCATCACCGCCAGGTTGTCGCAAGCGGTGCAGGAGATTGCGGCGCAGCCCGCCATGAAAGAGCAATACCTGCTTGCCGGAACGCGCGCTGTATCGTCCACGCCGCAGGAACTGGTGGCGTTTGCCGCCCGCGAACGTGTCAAATGGAAAGAAGTGGTGCGTATTTCGGGGGCGAAGGCCGAATAGGCCGAATAGGCAGAAAAGAGCGAATAGGGCGCATTTGGACGCCTTCGGGTGATCAGGCTGAGCCCAGTTTTCGACCCATCACCCGCTCAAACCGTTCAAGAAAGAGCGGCCACACCTCTGGGTTGACCAAACGGGGCGGTCGGACGCCCTTTGCAAGGCCAATGATCTGAATGGCGGCCATGGTGGCCATCTGTCGGCGGGAGTCCACCGTCACACCCGCTGTGTGGTGGGTGGCCAGGACATTGTCGAGCTTAAGCAACGGGTGATTTGCGGGCGGCGGCTCAACCTGCCAGACGTCCAGCCCTGCCCCAGCCAAGTGGCCGCTTTGCAGGGCGCCAAACAAAGCGGCTTCATCGTGAATGCCGCCCCGCGCCGTCGAGATGAACAAGGCACCCGCTTTCATGCTTGCAAAGGCCGCTCGGCCGAACAGGCCTCTGGTGCTGGCGTCAAGCGGGCAATGCAACGAGACCACATCGGCGCGCCGCAGCAAATCTTCCAGTGATACCGGTTCGGCACCACGGCGTTTGATTTCGTCTGGCGCAACGAAGGGGTCGTGGGCAATGACGTTCATTCCGAATGCCGCAGCCAAATGCGCGGCGCGCCGGCCTGCATGGCCGATACCCACCAGGCCGAGCGTGCGGCCGAAGAGGTCAAACCCCTTGGCGTCGGCGCGAGTGAATCGTTCACCCCGGCGCAGGCGGCGGTCTGACTCGGCAATGCGCTTGGACAGGCCCAGCATCAGCCCCAGGGTGTGTTCGGCAACGGCGCTGGCATTGCTGCCAGCCTGGTTCATCACCGCCACACCGGCTCGGCTGCAGGCGTCTGCGTCCACCGTGTCGAAACCCGCGCCGTAGGCCGACACAGCCAGCAAATTGGGGCAGCGCTCAAGCAATGCGGGGCCCACAAACCAGGGCGCTGGCAAGTCGTCTTTGGCCGAGGACACGTGGTACACATGGGCCTTGCCCAATGCCTGCCAACAGCCCGCGTCGTCACCCTGGGCGGGGCAGACTTTCAGCGCCACGGACGGCTCTTGTTCCATGAAACCGTCAAACGTTTCGGCGTCCAGGGGCAAATCGAGGCGAAAAACGCGAAGGATGGTCGTCATCGTCTAACAGTCCTAAAAAATGGCGGGAAAGTGGTCAGGAAATCCTGAAAAATCCGAATCTGCTGGGGCACGGTTGGCGCTCAGTTTCGCCCAGTAAAAGAACTGGCATTTGCAGCCATTTTCAGGTAGAATACGCGCTTCACGACCAAACGGGCGGGTAATTACCGCCCGTTTTTTTTGGTCGACCATTTTGGTTAGGTTTTTTGGTGTTTGCAATGCAGGCCCAAAGCACAGGCAGGGCAAGGCAGGAACCCAATTGGCTGTTCAGGAAATCATTGAGCAAACTGTAATCGGTTTGGGTTACGACTTGGTGGAAGTTGAACGCTCCGCCGGAGGTTTGCTGCGCATCACGATTGATTTGCCGTGGCAGGGCGCGGGTTCGCCCGAGCAGTTTGTGACGGTTGAAGACTGCGAAAAGGTCACGCGCCAGCTGCAATTTGCGCTGGAGGTCGACGCGGTGGAATACAAGCGGCTGGAAGTTTCGTCGCCGGGCATTGACCGCCCTTTGCGGCACGAGAAAGATTTTGAGCGTTTTGCAGGCCAGCTGGTTGACCTCTCGCTGAAGGTGCCGATTGGCGCTTCTGGCGCTTCGGGCGGTGATGCCGTCAATGCCAACCGCAAAAAGTTTCGCGGCACGTTGGAGCGTGTTGTCCCTGAGCTAGAGCCAGAGGTCGAAGGTGGCGCAGGGGTGGAAAGTGCTGCGCACTGGCAAATCGTCTGGAGCGATGCGCCTGAGGCAAAGCCCGGCCAGCGTGTGAGCAAGAAAAGAGTGGTCCCGCCATTGCAGGCGATGCGTTTTGAGTTGAATGAGTTGAGAGATGCCCGGCTGGCGCCCATCGTCAGTTTTAAAGGTCGAGGTTAATGAGCTTGGTTGGGGGCCGTGGTGTCAAAGATAGTGATTGAAATAGGAGAGTCTCAGGCATGAATCGTGAAATGTTAATGCTGGTAGAAGCCATCTCGCGCGAGAAAAGCGTCGAGCGTGACGTCGTGTTTGGCGCCGTTGAAGCGGCTTTGGCGCAGGCCACCAAGAAGTTGCAACCCGGCGACGTGGACATCCGCGTGGCTGTGGATCGCGACACCGGTGAATACGAAACTTTCCGCCGCTGGCACGTGGTGCCGGATGAGGCCGGTTTGCAATTGCCCGACCAAGAGATTTTGCTGTTTGAAGCCAAAGAGCAGATCCCCGACATCGAGGTCGATGAATACATCGAAGAAACCGTGGACTCGGTGCCCATCGGCCGCATTGGCGCCATGGCGGCCAAACAAGTCATTTTGCAGAAGATCCGCGACGCTGAGCGCGAGATGCTGCTCAACGACTTCATGTCGCGCGGCGAGAAGATTTTCGTCGGCACCGTCAAACGCATGGACAAGGGCGACATCATCGTGGAGAGCGGCCGTGTCGAAGGCCGCCTGCGCCGCAACGAGATGATCCCGAAAGAAAACCTGCGCACCGGCGACCGCGTGCGGGCCATGATCATGGAAGTTGACCTCACGCTGCGTGGCGCGCCGATCATCCTCTCGCGCTGTGCGCCTGAGTTCATGATGGAGCTGTTCCGCACCGAGGTGCCCGAAATTGAGCAGGGCCTGCTGGAGATCAAATCCTGCGCCCGCGATGCCGGCTCACGCGCCAAGATCGCTGTGTTGTCGCACGACAAGCGGGTGGATCCGATTGGCACCTGTGTGGGTGTGCGCGGCAGCCGCGTCAATGGCGTCACCACTGAGTTGGCGGGTGAACGGGTTGACATCGTGTTGTGGAGCGAAGACCCGGCGCAGTTTGTCATCGGTGCGCTGGCGCCAGCCAACGTCTCCAGCATTGTGGTGGACGAAGAGCGCCACGCCATGGACGTGGTGGTTGACGAAGAAAACCTGGCCATCGCGATTGGCCGGGGCGGCCAGAATGTGCGCCTCGCGTCCGAGCTGACCGGCTGGAAGATCAACATCATGGACGCCGCCGAATCCGCCCAGAAGCAGGCCACCGAGACCGACTCGGGCCGCAAGCTGTTCATGGAAAAACTCGACGTTGATGAAGAAATCGCCGACATCCTCATCGCCGAAGGCTTCACCAGCCTGGAAGAGGTGGCCTACGTGCCGCTGCAGGAGATGCTGGAGATTGAAAGTTTTGACGAAGACACGGTCAACGAACTGCGCACCCGCGCCAAAGACGCTTTGCTGACGATGGAAATCGCCCACGAAGAGAGCGTCGAAGAAGTCTCGCAAAACCTGCGCGACCTCGACGGGTTGACGACCGAATTGATTGGCAAACTGGCTGACGCCGGTGTGCACACACGCGACGACCTGGCCGACTTGGCCGTGGACGAACTCACTGACATTACTGGCCAGTCTGAAGACGATGCCAAGGCACTGATCATGAAGGCGCGTGAACATTGGTTTGCCAATGAAGCCGCGCCTCAGGCTTGATGGCCATGAAAAAAGGTAACAAAACACATGTCCAGTACGACCGTCGCCGAGTTTGCCACCGAACTCAAAAAATCAACCGCAACGCTGCTTGAGCAGCTGCAATCCGCGGGCGTCTCCAAAGCTGCGTCCACAGACACCTTGAACGATGCCGACAAGCATCGTCTGTTGGCGTTCCTGCAGGCCAGCCATGGCACCGCAAGCCCTGAGCGCAAAAAGATCACGCTGGTCAAGAAGTCGACCACTGAGATCAAACAAGCCGATGCCACGGGCAAGGCCCGCACGATCCAGGTGGAGGTGCGTAAAAAACGCACCTTTGTGCGCCGTGAAGACGGTGTTGAGGTTGCCCACGACGCCGCTGTTGAAACGGTGGAAGCCGCCGTTGCCGACGAGCCCAGGGCACCCATCATCGACAGCGCTGAATTGGCCCGCCGCGAAGAAGAAGCCCGCCGCCAGGCAGAGTTGATCCGCCGCCAAGAGGAAGAGCTGGCGCAGCGCCGCCTTGAGCGCGAGCAGCAGGAAGCCAAGGCCCGCGATGCCGCTGAAGTGAGCGCCCAACAAGCCGCTGAAGAGGCGTTGAAAGCCCAGAGAAAAGCGGCCGCAAGCGCCAAGTCCGACAAGGGCGCCGTCAAAGACGAAGCGACCGAAGCCGCTGCCGTCGCGCAAGCAACGGCGCAAGAAAACGAAAAGGCCGCAGCTGCAGCCGAGGCCCATGCACACGCGAAAGGCAAGGCCGAGGCCGAATCCAAAGTGCGCGCCGCCGAAGAAACCGCACGTGCGGTTGATTTGGGCGACCGCCGCCGCAAAGCCGAAGCCGAAGCCGCCGCGATTCGCCAAATGATGTCGGGGCCGGCCAAAAAAGCACCGCCACCACCCAAGAAAGAAGAGCCAAAACCGGTTGTCAAACCCGCTGTGGCAGGCGCCATCAAAGGCACGCTGCACAAACCTGCAGGTGGCACCACCGTGGCTCGCGCTCCGAGGCCCGGCGCGCCAAGCGGCACCGGCGCTCCTGGCGCAGGCGCTGGAAAAGAGGTCAAGTCCGCGAAGTTGTCTTCCAGCTGGGCAGGCGAGCCTGGCAAGAAGAAGGGCATTCCAACCCGTGGCGACACCGGCCCAAGCAGTGGCCGTTCCAGCAATTGGCGCTCCGGCCCGCGCGGCAAACGCGGCGCCAATGACCGCGACCACCATGACCAGTCGCAGGCCGCGCCGGTGGAAGTGCGCGTGCTTGAAGTGCACGTGCCTGAGACGATTACCGTGGCCGAGTTGGCTCACAAAATGGCGGTCAAAGCGTCTGAGGTCATCAAACATTTGATGAAACTCGGCCAGATGGTCACCATCAACCAGCCGCTGGACCAAGACACCGCAATGATTCTGGTCGAAGAGATGGGCCACAAAGCCATCGTCGCTTCGCTGGATGACCCCGAAGCGTTCACCGACGACGAAGTGTTGCAGCAAGACGCTGAACTCTTGCCGCGCGCCCCCGTGGTGACCGTCATGGGCCACGTTGACCATGGCAAAACCTCGCTGCTGGACTACATCCGCCGTGCCAAAGTGGCCACGGGCGAAGCCGGTGGCATCACCCAGCACATTGGCGCCTACCACGTGGAAACTCCACGCGGCATGATCTCCTTCCTGGATACCCCCGGCCACGAGGCCTTCACGGCCATGCGCGCGCGCGGCGCCAAAGCCACCGACATCGTGATTCTGGTGGTGGCCGCAGACGACGGCGTCATGCCGCAAACCAAAGAGGCCATCAAACACGCCAAAGCCGCCGGTGTTCCACTGGTGGTGGCGGTCAACAAGATCGACAAACCCGATGCCAACCCCGAGCGCGTGAAAAACGAGCTGGTGGTCGAAGAGGTGGTGCCCGAAGAATTCGGCGGTGATTCGCCGTTTGTCTCGGTCTCCGCCAAAACCGGCCAAGGCTTTGACGCCCTCTTGGAGCAAGTCTTGCTGCAAGCCGAGGTGTTGGAACTCAAAGCGCCGGTGAACACCATGGCCAAAGGCCTGGTGATCGAGGCGCGCCTTGACAAAGGCCGCGGCCCGGTGGCCACCGTGCTGGTGCAATCCGGCACGCTCAAAGCCGGCGATGTGGTGCTGGCTGGCCAAACCTTTGGCCGCGTGCGCGCCATGCTGGACGAAAACGGCAAAGCCATCAAAACCGCTGGCCCGTCGATTCCGGTGGAAATTCAAGGTTTGACCGAAGTGCCGCAGGCAGGCGACGAGTTCATGGTGATGGCCGACGAGCGCCGCGCGCGCGAGATTGCCACCTACCGTGCCGGCAAGTTCCGCAATACCAAGCTGGCCAAGCAGCAGGCGGCGAAGCTCGAGAACATGTTCACCGAAATGGGTGGCAGCGAAGTCAAGCGCATTCCGATCATCGTCAAAGCCGATGTGCAAGGTTCGCAAGAAGCGCTGGCGCAATCGCTGCTCAAACTCTCGACCGAAGAGGTCAAGGTGCAGCTGGTGTACTCCGCCGTCGGCGCCATCAGCGAATCCGATGTCAACTTGGCCATTGCTTCCAAAGCGGTCATCATCGGCTTCAACACCCGTGCGGATGCCGGCGCGCGCAAACTTGCCGAAAACAACGGCGTCGATATTCGTTATTACGACATCATTTACGACGCGGTGGACGAGCTCAAACTCGCCATGTCGGGCATGCTCACGCCAGACAAGAAAGAAGAAGTCATCGGCACGGCAGAGATCCGCCAGGTGTTCAAGGTCTCCAAAATCGGCTCCATCGCTGGTTGTATGGTCACCAGCGGTGTGGTGCGTCGCACGGCGCGTTTGCGTTTGCTGCGCAACAACATGGTCATCTTCACCGGTGAACTCGAATCGCTCAAACGCTTCAAAGACGATGCACGCGAGGTCAAGGAAAGCTTCGAATGCGGCCTGAACATCAAGAACTACAACGACATCGTCGAAGGCGACCAGTTGGAGTTCTTCGAAATCCGGGAAGTCGCCCGCACGCTGTAAAGGAGCTTGGTGATGAACTACCTGAAAACCATGTGGCACGGCCAGAAGGGCTTTTTGCTCTTTCTGGGCCTGATGTTCGTATTCCGGTCGGCTGCGGCCGACTGGAACTATGTGCCCTCGTCGTCCATGAACCCGACTCTGGTGCAGGGTGATCGGGTGGTGGTCAACAAACTGGCCTACAGTTTGCGGCTGCCGTTTTCGCTGCAACATCTGGCGCGCTGGGATGCGCCCCGACCTGGTGACGTCATCACGTTTGACTCGCCCAAAGACGGTGTGAACCTGATCAAGCGGGTTATTGCGGTTGCTGGCGACGTTGTTGAAATGCGCGACAACACCGTGACCATCAACGGCAAGGCGGTTGGGCGCACTCTGGTAGCGCCATCGCGCTTGATTCCATCCGAAATGGGCATTCTTGACGCCGAGATTTGGCATGAACAAGTCGGCGTGGCGGGGTTTGAGACAGCCAGGCTAGCAGCGCAAAACCGGCATCGTGATTTCGAAGCCGTGCGCGTGCCTGATGGCCATGTGCTGGTTCTGGGCGACAGCCGCGACAACAGCAATGATTCACGCTTTATCGGTTTCATTGATATCAGACGCGTCACGGGCCGCGCGGTGCGGGTGGTGATGTCGCACGATCCCCAGACTTTGTTTTTGCCGCGCAGCGGCCGTTGGTGGTTGCCTTTGAGCAGTTGAACCGGATGCGCCCCAAGAAGTCCGCCACGCCCAACCGAGCGTTCAAGGTTGCCGACCAGATCCAGCGCGATCTGACGGAGCTGATCGCGCGCGAGTTGAAAGACCCGCGGGTGGGCATGGTGACCATCCAGGGCGTGGAAGTCACGCCGGACTACGCCCATGCCAAGGTGTTTTTCAGCGTCTTGCAAGGCAGCGCTGAGGAATGCGCCGTGGGGTTGAACCAGGCGGCGGGGTTTTTGCGGGCAGGTTTGTTCAAGCGCCTGCACATCCACACCGTGCCCACCTTGCACTTCTTGTTTGACCGCACGCCCGAACGCGCCGCCGACATGAACGCGCTGATCGCGCAGGCGGTGGCCTCGCGTTCCAAGGACAGCGACTGACACCATGAACGCTCCACGGGGTCGCATCGTGAGGCGCCCCGTACATGGGGTGCTGCTGCTGGACAAGCCTTTGGGCTGGTCGAGCAATGACGCCTTGCAAAAGGTTAAATGGCTGCTGGGCGCCGAAAAGGCCGGGCATACCGGCACGCTCGACCCGCTGGCCACGGGTGTGTTGCCACTCTGTTTTGGTGCAGCCACAAAATTCAGCCAGTTGCAGTTGGAGGCTGACAAGAGCTACGAGGCAAAGCTCAAGTTGGGTGAGAAAACCACCACGGGCGATGCTGAAGGAGACGTGCTTGAAAAACGCGATGTCAACGTGACTCAAGCCGATGTTGACCGCGTGGCGCCACAGTTTCGCGGGGCAATTCGGCAGATGCCGCCGATGTACAGCGCGTTGAAGAAAGATGGCAAGGCCTTGTACGAATACGCGCGCGCCGGGGTTGACGTGGAACGCGAATCACGCCCCATTACTGTTTATAAGCTGAATATGTGCTTAAGTCACGAAGAACCTGCGCAACCAGCTATTAAAATGGTAGTGACTTGCAGCAAGGGAACCTACATTCGCACGCTGGGTGAAGACATCGGTGAGGCCTTGGGTTGCGGCGCGCACTTGAGCGCATTGCGCCGGGTTGGCACAGGCGGGTTTGCTGAATCGCAATGCGTCACGTTGGAGGCTCTGGAAGCCATGACTGACGACCAACGCCTCGCGCATGTGCAG
>JANOYE010000303.1:0-16060 GCA_031428695.1 Rhodoferax sp.
TAAGTGGCTCCTCGACCTGGGCTCGAACCAGGGACCTACGGATTAACAGTCCGGCGCTCTACCAACTGAGCTATCGAGGAACAAGCCTTCTATTATAGCGTGGAATGCTGATGCATTTGTCGTATCAAGCGCTTGGCCGTGCCTTCTGGGTCTTCGGCAGCGACGAGGGCGCGCACGACGGCAACGGAGCCGACGCCGCTTCGCAAAACCGCGTCAAATCGGCCTTCGTCAATGCCACCTATGGCTACCAACGGGTAGTCGCGCAGGAGGCACGCGTAGGCGGCGAGCCGGCCAGGCCCCTGGGGCGGCGTGACCATGCGTTTGAGCGTGGTGGCGTACACGGCGCCCATGGCGATGTAACTTGGGCTCAATCGGTCGGCTTTTAGCATTTCGGCGTAGCCGTGGCTGCTTAGGCCCAGGCGCAAACCAGCCCTGCGGATGGCGTCGAGGTCGGCACTGCCCAGATCCTCCTGCCCGAGGTGAACCCCGTAGGCGCCGGCGTCGATGGCAGCTTGCCAGTGGTCGTTGATGAAGAGCAGGCTCTTGCTGCCCTGAACTGCTGCCACCGATGCCGCGACTTGGGCGGCAACCTTGGCCTGATTGGAGGATTTGAAGCGAAGTTGCAGCGTTGGCACACCGGCCTGGGCCATACGGGCGACCCAATCGGCATCTGGCAACACCGCGTAGAGGCCCAGGCGTTTCGGGCAGGGCAAGAAAGCGGGCTGCCTCGGCCAGGGCGCCAATTCAAAGTCCTGTGGTTCGAGCGGCCATAATTTCGCGTCAAAACGGCCCAGCCGCTCGGTTTGTTTTTGCCATGCGTTGGCGACGCAAAGTCCGTCTGCATCAATGAAACCCAGAGCGCGACAGGCCACTTTTGCCGCGCGAAAAGCCGGGTGAGCGTGTAATGCTTGGGGACTGCTGAACAGGGGCCGAAAATTGTCAACCGGCAAGGCCAAAGCTGCGCGATGCGCCTGAACGATGGCGTCTGCGATTTCGGGAACGTCGAGGTCAACTGGCGAATTCACGAAAATACCTTCAAGTGTGATGCCAAAACGGCGTGCCCAACACCGGCGTGCTGGCTTGGGCAGCATCTTGCGCGACCATCGCCCCCGCCAGAAACGCGCTGCGCCCGGCCTGAACCGCGTCAGCAAAAGCGCCAGCCATGGCAACCGGGTCTTGCGCCAGCGCGACTGCCGTGTTGAGCAACACGGCGTCAAATCCCCACTCCATCACTTGGCAGGCGTGGGAAGGTAGCCCCAAACCAGCATCCACGATCATCGGCACGTTCAAGCGCTCGCGCAACAGGCGCAAGGCGTAGGGGTTGATGGGCCCTTTGCCAGTGCCAATCGGCGCAGCCCAAGGCATCACCGCCGCACAGCCCGCATCGGCCAGCCGTTGGCACAGCACCAAATCCTCCGTGCAATAGGGCAGCACCTTGAAGCCGTCTTTGATCAAGCGGGTTGCCGCTTCAACCAAGTTAAGTGTGTCTGGCTGAAGCGTGTAGTCGTCACCAATCAACTCTAACTTGATCCATGGCGTCTGGAAGACCTCTCGCGCCATGTGGGCCGTGGTGATGACTTCTTGCACGCTGTGGCAGCCTGCGGTATTGGGCAGAACCGGGATGCCGGTGTTGCCCAACAAGTCCCAAAAAGCGTTGCCGGTTTGGTTTGATTCGTCGGATTTGTTGCTGACAGGTTGAGCACCTGCGGATAGATTTTGGCGGCGTAGTGAGGCGGTCAACATCGCGGGGCGGGCGCGGGCTACTGCCGCTTCCAGCACGGCGGGTGACGGGTAACGCGACGTGCCCAACAGCAGGCGGCTATTGAAGGCCTGACCGTACAGGACTAACGGGTCGGCGGGGGTGTCTGCGGTCGAGAGAGTAGGCATGTTCGGGGCGATGAGGCCTGTGCTGGTGGGTTCAGCCGCCTGTTACGGGGCGGATGATTTCAATGCTGTCGTTGGCGCTCAGAGGCGTTTGCGCATACTGGCTGTTGGGCACAAACTGCAAATTAAGCGCCACGGCGAAGGGCGGTACAGCGCCAGCCAGACGAACCGCGTCGGCCAAGCTGGCATCTGGCGGCAATTCCACGGGCTGGTGGTTGATGCGGACCATCATGTGATTTTCGCAAAGGATTCAAGGTTCAACGAAAACTCCTCAGCCAGCTCTGAGCGCCCGGTGGCAACGAGCTGCAGCACCACGTCAAGCAGGGCAGGCGCGATTAAGAAGCCGTGGCGGTAAAGGCCGTTGATCTGCCAACTGCGTGGCGCGACCTGGCGCACCGCAGGCAAATTGTCTGACAAAGCAGGGCGGCACTGCGCGTTGATCTCCAGAATGCGCGCCTCGGCAAACCCGCTGTGAATCGAATAAGCGGCGCTGAGGAGTTCGAGGGTGGAGCGCACACTGGGGGGAGACAAATCATCAGATTCGATTTCGGTCGCGCCAATCACGTAAACGTGGTTCGGTTTCGGTGCGATGTAAAGCGGATAACGCGGGTGGATCAAGCGCACTGGCCGCGTCAACGCCACCTCTGGTGCGTAGACCCGAATGACTTCACCCCGCACACCGCGCAGCTGGGGCATATCGGCTCTGGCCCCCAGGCCGCGGCAATCGAACAAAAATTGACAATCTCCCGCTGGCCCCGGCGTGAAGTCTTGCGGTTGGCGCGGCGTGTTCCAGTGCGTTTGGATGTTCATTGCCTCAATTTGCAAGAGCAATGCTTGAAGCAACTCGCGGTTGTCAAGTTGTCCTTCACCTGGCAGGTACAAACCCTGGGCAAAACGGTGGCCCAGCGCGGGCTCAAGTTGACCGATCTGTGGGGCGTTGAGGGATTGGGCCGCTTCCAAGCCGTCAATTTTTTGCTGGTTGATGGCGATTTGCCGGGCAAAACGAGAGGCTTCGGCGGCATCTTGCCGGTGCCACAAGATCAACGTGCCCTCGCGCTGGAAGAAAACCGGCCGAGGCAATTGCGCGATCAAATCTGGCCAGCGTTCCAACGAATGCCGCCCCATGCACACCACGGCGGGCTCGGTGATGACGGATTCGGCCAGAGGTGCCAGCATGGCCGCTGCAACGCGTGCGGCGGACTGGTCGCCGTCAGGGTTGCCCGCGTCATACAGGCTGACGCGGTGGCCCGCGCGCGCCAGCTCGCAGGCCAAGAGGCGGCCCATCAAACCCGCGCCCAACACCACACTGTGAATAGTGTCGGGCGTCATACCACCGATAATTTTCCGCATGACAAATTCATCTCAACCCGTTTCCACCACGGACCGCGCGCCCTACATGCCTCACATACATTACCCGCGCGTCTTGTCGATTGCCGGCTCTGACAGCGGCGGCGGCGCTGGCATTCAGGCCGACCTGAAAACCTTCGCCGCGTTGGGCTGTTACGGCATGACCGCCATCACCGCCATCACGGCGCAAAACACCGTCGGTGTGCGGGCGATTCATGGCATTCCGGCAGACATCTTGAAGGCGCAAATTCAAGCTGTCATCGAAGACATTGGCGTCGATGCCGTGAAGATCGGCATGTTGCATTCGCCCGAGATTGTGGAAGTCGTCGCCTGGGCCATCGACCATTTCAATCTCAAAAAAGTCGTGCTCGACCCGGTGATGGTGGCGACCAGCGGCGACACCTTGGTGGGGCAAGAAACGGTGCAAGTGCTGGTGCGCCAATTGTTCCCGCGCGCGCTGGTGGTCACACCCAACCTGGACGAAGCCGCGCTGCTGCTTCATCGCGACATCCGGCGCATTGAAGAGCTTGACGCCGCTGCAGACGACCTGCTCGCCCTCGGCGCCAACGCTGCGCTGCTCAAAGGCGGGCACCTGGCTGGCGACGATGTGGTTGACGTGTTGGCGCAGCCGAAACGCAGCCATATTCGCCTGCAATCCAAGCGCATCGCCAGCCGCAACGTCCATGGAACCGGCTGCACGTTGTCCTCGGCGATTGCGGCCAGACTGGCCCTGGGCGATGGGCTTGAAGCCGCCGTGCGGGCCGCGCGCGCCTACATTCTCCAGGCGATTCAGGTTGGCGCAAACGTGCGAACGGGTCAGGGTCACGGGCCGCTCAACCATGGGTTTGCGCCGGTCGTTATGCAGACATTGCCGGGGCAGGAACTTTGAGTCGGCGCTTCAAACCGCTTTGATCGGGCTTAAAGTCGATTGCCCTGCGCTGGGCCGCGTCGCCCAGGCCAATACCAGAGTCATCGCCAACGTTGGCAAGGCGGAGCCGAACTGCGGCGCCCACTTGGCCAGCGCGTGGTACATCACAATTCCTGCGACCCACAAAACCGCTGCCGACACATTGACTTTGCTGCCAGCCAGCCGCACAGCGTCTTGCGCTTGCCATGGTTGGAAAGCAAGCCGGCCCAAAATGACGCCGTAAAGCGGCACAAACACCGAACTGAGCATCAACAAAAACGGCTCGATGCTGTGCATCGGCAAGAACAGCGCCAGCACGCTGCACATCACTGCGATGGCCATGCCCCATTGGCGGATGCTCCACTGGGCAAACAAGCTGTTGCTGTTGACCGCGCCCGAATACACGTCGCCATAGGCGTTGTCGATTTCGTCAAACAAGATGAAACCCAGGGCGATCAAACCGCCTTGGGCCAGCAGCAAGGCGGTGACCAAATCGGTGCCAGGTGTGGACATAGTCACGATCATCACACCCAGCGAATAACACCAAATATTGGCCAGCGCGTAGCCGATCCAGGTACCCTTCAACGCGGATTTGCCGTCTTTGCCGTGGCGGGCGTAGTCGGCGATCAATGGCAGCCAAGACACTGGCATGGCGATGACCAAGTCCATGGCAGACAGCATGCCCATGCCGCCTTTGCCGGGGTTGTTCCAGAACGCGTCAAAACCTTTGGCGGCGATTTGGCCGCCGAACTGCCAGGTCAACCACACCAGAGAAACGACCACCAAGGGCAAGGCGAATTTGCCGATCAACTTGCGCACCGTGGTGAGCATGGAGGCGGCAATCAGCGCGCACAACACAGCGCCCCAAATCGCCGTGGTGGCAATGATGCCGCCAAAGCCGCTCAAGTTCAGCCCGAAGGATTGTTTGGCAATGGCGGCAGTGCCATCGCGCATCACTACCAGCTCAAACGTGGTCCAGCCCACAAGCTGAACGATGTTCAAGATGATCGGCAGTTTGGCAAACAGGCTGCCGTAGGTGCTGTGCATCAAGCCCGCACTGGTCAAGCCCGAATCACACCCCAGCTTGGCTGTCCAGGCCAGCAGCCCCGCGCCGATGACCGAGCCCAAAATGATCGCGACCATTGCGTCACGCGGGCCGACTGCGGGCACCAGATAAGCGCCCACCTGCATCACCAGCAGGCCCACGCCCAGGCTGAACCAAAGCGATAAGTGTTGTGTGAAGCCGAAAACCCGGTCGCCCGGTGCCACTGGCGAAAGCGCCAGGTTTTCAGAAGAATTGGAAATTGCCATTAAATTTGCTCCCAGCAAAATAGTGGCAGGTCGGCTCAGTCGGAGAATTTACAAACTGTGGCTTCCCTGCGCGAGGATTACCTCAATCAGGTTCAAAGGGACTTTCTCAGTCGCCAGCTTTTGCCGGCAACACCCCTAGCGGATGCGCTCTTGGATTGACTCCTGCAAGCACGCCCTGATTTTACTCAGGTATTGAAAACCGGCGTCTCCACCCCCAACACCTTGTGCAACTTGGGCGATGTCGTGGTGTATTGCAACATCACCTTTTTGTCTGGGAAGACCACGGCTGTCGCGCCAAACGCCGCCAGGGCGCATTCGTGGAAGCCGCTCAAAATCAGCTTCTTTTTGCCGGGATAGGTATTGATGTCGCCCACGGCGAAGATGCCAGGCACGCTGGTCTGGAACTTTTCAGTGTCAACTTTGAGCTGCTTGCGTTCAATGTCGATGCCCCATTCGGCCACGGGGCCAAGCTTGGGCGAGAGTCCGAAGAACACCAAAAGCATGTCGAGCTTGACGGTGCTGGCCGTGTTGTCGGCGCCGGTGACGACGACGCCGGTTAGACGCCCTTCGGCTTCTTCCAAAGCGGTGATCTGGCCGATCATGAATTTCATCTGGCCAGTTTCACACAAGGCGCGCATTTTGGCGACGCTGGCGGGCGCGGCGGCGAAGCCGTCTCTGCGGTGCAGCAGCGTGACGGACTTTGCCTTCAGTGGCCCTTCGGTCATGAAATCCAGCGTCCAGTCCAGCGCGGAGTCGCCGCCGCCCAAAATGACCACATCTTGGTTGGCAAAGGCCGCGCGGTTCTTGACTTTGTAGAAGATCTGCTGCGCCTGGGAGTCTGGGCCGGAATCCGCATCGGCGAATTTGGCGACGCCTTCGACATTCAGCAAGCGCGGCTGAAACGCCCCCATGCCCGCCGCGATGAAAATCGTTTTGGTCATGAACTGGGTGCCGGTGGAGGTTTCGACTAGAAAACGGCCGTCTTCCTGCCTGGCTAAGACGCTCACCTCTTGGTTGTAGTGAAACGTCGCGCCGAACGGCTTGATCTGTTTCATCAAGCTGTCGGTCAGCTCTTTGCCGGTGCACACGGGAATGGCCGGAATGTCGTAAATCGGTTTGTCGGGGTACAGCTCGATGCACTGGCCGCCCGCGTAGGGCAGCAGGTCGATGACGTGGGCCTTGATCTCCAAGAGACCGAGTTCAAATACCTGGAACAGGCCCACGGGGCCTGCGCCGACGATAACTGCGTCAGTTTCAATCATGATGTCCACCCTCTGCGCTGCTCAGCGGATCAAAAACTGCAACTTGTCGGTGCGGTCTTTCCAGGCATCGGCGTCTGGCGGGCCGGGTTTGCGCTTGGTAATGCTTTTCCAGCCCGTCAATTTGGCCAGTTCGGCGTTGAGTTTGGTCATGTGTTGCTGGTCGGCCGGCACGTCTTCTTCGGCGTAGATGGCATTTACCGGGCATTCGGGGATGCACACTGCGCAGTCAATGCATTCGTCCGGGTCAATGGTCAGAAAGTTGGGCCCCTCGCGGAAGCAATCGACCGGGCACACGTCCACGCAGTCTGTGTATTTGCAGTTGATACAGGCTTCCGTTACCGTATGCGTCATGTTGTGGTTTATCTATTGAATTGGAAACCGCAATTTTATTGCACTAACACGGCCCCAGAGGTCTTGTGGGAAGCTGTGTCCACCAAAACCATTGCGCCGAGCGCTCGTGAACGCGCAAAGGGCAGGGTGGCGATGGGCTCTTGCAGCGTCAATTCGACATGGCCAATGGCGTTCGGATCGAGGTGGTCGGCGTCTTCTTCCGCCAGGTTTTCGATGTTCAGTTTGTGCACGACGCGTTTGATTTTGGCTTTCACCCAGCGGTTGCCGTGCAGCGCCCAGTAAACGCGGCCCGCAACTAAGGGTTCGTCGTCCATCCAGGCGATGGTGGTTTTCAGGTCACGGGTGATCGCAAATGGTTTGTCGGCCGAATCATCTGGGCTGGCCAGAATCCAGTCGCCGCGTGACACATCCACTTCGCGATCCAGGACGATGCCCGCGCTGTGACCGGCCAAGACGGAGCCCTCCGCACGAACATGGTTCATCACCTTGGACACCATGGCGGTTTGGCCACTCGGCAAGATCGCTATGTGTTGCCCCACCTGCACGGCGCCGCTGGCGACTTTGCCCCAGAACACGCGGCGGCCTTGGGCCGTGTCGCTGGAAGCCGAGAACTTCTCAACCCACTGCACGGAGAATGAAAACGGCAAGTCGGTCTCTGCGCGCGTCACCGGCAACTGCTCAAGAATTTTCAGCAGGCTTTCGCCCTCGTAATTGCACCAGCCGGGCGTTGCATTGACGACGTTTTGGCCTTTCAGCGCAGAGATCGGCACCGTGGCGGCGATCTCAATGCCGGCCTCCTGAGCGAACTTTTCGAGCGCCGCCTTGATGTGTGCGAAGCCCAGCGCCGGGTCGGCGATGGCGTCGAGTTTGTTGATGGCAAACACGATGCCCGGCACGCGCAGCAGGTTGACCAGCAGCGAGTGGCGGCGCGTTTGCGGCAACAAGCCCAGCGCCGGGTTTTGCCAATCAAGTTTGGTGGCGTCCACCAGCACCACGGCGGCGTCGGCGCTGCTGGCCGCCGTGACCATGTTGCGGGTGTATTGCACGTGGCCCGGCGCATCGCCAATGATGAACTTGCGGGTGGGCGTGCTGAAGTAACGGTAAGCCACATCAATCGTGATGCCCTGCTCACGTTCGGCCGAGAGGCCATCGGTGAACATGGCCAAATCCGCTTCACCACTTTTGGAGACGCTGGCGAGCTGGTCCAGCATGACGGATCGGCTGTCTACCAGCAAGCGGCCAATCAAGGTGCTTTTGCCATCGTCCACCGAGCCGCAGGTGATGAATTTCAGCGCTGTTTGAGTGTCAAACGGGCCGTTAGGTCTCGAATTATTTGCGTAAGAAGCTACCGAATCAGTAGCGGGTGTAATCGTCGAAGTCATCAAAAGTACCCATCTTTTTTGCGCTTCTCCATGGAAGCCTCGGAGGTTTTATCGTCCATACGCGTGGCACCGCGCTCACTTACGTCTGCCGCGAGTGTTTCAATCACAATCTCGGCGGCGCTGCTGGCCAGGCTCTCTACCGGGCAGGTGCAGGTGATGTCGCCCACGGTGCGAAACCGCACGTCGCGTGATTCAGCCACTTCGCCGGTTTTGAGCGGCGTGAGTTCCGTCACGGGAACCAGCAATCCTTTGCGCTCGACCACGTTACGCTTGTGCGAGTAATACAGCGAGGGCAGGGCGATTTTTTCACGCTCGATGTATTGCCACACGTCCAGCTCGGTCCAGTTGGAAATCGGGAACACGCGGAAGTGTTCGCCCGGCTGCAAGCGTGTGTTGAAGAGGCTCCACAACTCGGGGCGCTGCGCCTTGGGCTGCCACTGGCCAAAACTGTCGCGGTGGCTGAAGATGCGCTCTTTGGCGCGGGCTTTTTCTTCATCGCGCCGCGCGCCGCCAATCAGCGCGTCAAATTTGAATTCTTCAATCGCCTCAAGCAAGGTGACTGACTGGTGCACGTTGCGCGATTCACCCGGATGCGCCAGGCGCACGGTGCCGCGCTTCATCGAGTCTTCGACGCTGCGAACGATCAGTTTCGCGCCGAGTTCATCAGCGCGAGAGTCGCGGAAATCGGTCACTTCGTGGAAGTTGTGGCCGGTGTCGATCATCAACAGGGGGTAGGGAATGTTGCCGCTACCGGAGCGGCTTGTGGGTGTTCCAAAGGCCTTCTCGGCGCACTTCAACATCACCAGAGAGTCTTTGCCACCCGAAAAAAGCAGGGCGGGGCGCTCGAAGGCGGCAGCCACCTCGCGCAGGATGTAAATGGTTTCTTCTTCCAGCGCGTCAAGATGCTGGTTGCCCAGATGGGTGAGCAGCTCGGGTTCTACGCGGGCGTTCATGCGACGGCCTCCACTTTTCGATTTGATTGACTGACATCCTTGGCGTGCAGGCCGCACTCTTTCGCGGTTTCGTCTTCCCACCACCAACGCCCGGCGCGAAAATCCTCACCCAGCGCGATGGCGCGGGTACAGGGAGCGCAGCCGATGCTGGGGAAAAGCTGGTCGTGCAGCGGGTTGTAGGCGACGTTGTTGACGCTGATGTAATGCCACACGTCGCCCCAGGTCCAGTCGGCCAGCGGGTTGAATTTGATGCGTTTCGCGTCGGACTCGTCTCGCAGCGGCACATCAGCGCGAGCGCCCGACTGCTCGCGGCGCAGGCCGGTGATCCAGGCTTTTTTGCCGGCCAGCGCACGCTCCAGCGGCTCCATCTTGCGGATGCCGCAGCAGGCCTTGCGCAGTTCGATGCTTTTGTACATCGGCTCTTTGCCTTCGCGTTTGACGAACTGGACAACCGACTCGCGCATCGGCGTGAACACCTCGACGGGCGCGCGCGAAGCCGTTTTGAACTCGCCCAGCAGTTTCAGCGTTTCAACGTGCAACATGCCTGTCTCCAGCACAAAGATGCCAATGTCGAGCTGCAAGCTGTTGATCAGGTGGCTCACCACCATGTCTTCTGCGCCCAAGCTGTTGGCCTGGCTGATGTACGAATAACCCAGCGCCGCGAAGTTTGCGGGGTTGGCGTATTCCGTGGCCGCTTGCATCAGCAGGGTTTGGGTTTCGGCCAGCTTGGCGTAGAAAGTCTTCGAAGCGCGAGCGTTGAGTTCGACGGCGGTGTTGCTGGCATTCATCACACAGCCCTTTGAAACAGTGGCCGCACCGCGACCGCATCGCCTTGGTAAAACTCGGCAAAACGTTCAAACTGCGATTTGGCAAACGCGGCGTCTTGGTCTGCCCGCAACTCGGCGGCGTCAAAGCCGCTGCGCTGCATTTGCACCAGCTGGTCGATGAGCACATCACCCGTGGCGCGGATTTCGCCGGTGAAGCCCAAACGGCGGCGCAGCAAAAACGCCTGGCTGTAGGCGCGGCCATCGGTGAACTTGGGGAAATGCAGGTCGATGCGTTCAATGCCCGTCAAATCAAGGGTGCGCGGGTCGGCGTCGTTGCCGACTTGCAGGGCCTTTGCGGCGCCATCCGCCTCTTGAGGGGCAACATTTAAGCCAATTTGGCCCGCAAGTCTCGAATCATGTGCGTAACAAGCTACTAATTTGATAGTGTGTTTCATGGTGTGATTTCCGATAAAACGGTGTCAAACGGTTTCTGCTGCGCTAGAAGTGCTTGCAAGGGCTGCCTTGCCGGTGCTCACGCGGGTGGCGTTGGCCGCCAACTTGAAGGGCTCCGCGCCGACCCGGCGCAATGTGTCGATCAACGTCTCTTGCACCTGGCGCTCTTTGCGGTAGGTCTCCAGAATCGCTTCGATCACGTCTGGCACTTCTTCAGCCGCAAACGACGGGCCGACGACTTTGCCCGCCACCGGTGCGCCACTCAAGGTGGAACCGTCCGAGCCGCCGAGCGACACTTGGTACCACTCCTTGCCGTCTTTATCCACGCCCAAAATGCCGATGTGGCCGCTGTGGTGGTGGCCGCAGGAGTTGATGCAGCCGCTGATGTGCAAGTCAATCTCGCCCAAATCATGCAGCTCGTCGAGGTCTTGGTAACGCTCGGTGATGGCTTGTGCGATGGGCAAAGAGCGCGCATTCGCCAGCGAGCAGAAATCGCCGCCGGGGCAGGCGATCATGTCAGTCAGCAAGCGAATATTTGGCCGCGCGAAGCCGAGCTTGCGGGCGGCGCGCCACAGCTCGGGCAACTGGTCGCAACGCACCCAAGGCAAGACCAGGTTTTGGTCGTGCGTCACGCGAACTTCACCGGCGGAGAACTCGTCTGCCAGTGTTGCTGCGCCTTCGAGTTGCGAAGCGGTCGCGTCGCCCGGCGCGTAACCGATGCGTTTGAAGGAGAGTGTGACTGCGCGCAAATCGGGGTTTTTGTGCGGCTGCACGTTTTGCTGCAGCCAGCGGCTGAATTCCACGTCGTCTTCAGCGGCGGCACGCAAGATGTTGGCGATTTTCTCCTCACCGCTTTTGCGGTTGCACGCCAGGGCGGGCGGCACGAAGGAGGCGGAAACGCGATCCAGCTCCGCCTGGCTGATGGTGTGCGGCGCGCCGTCTTGGGTGAGGATTTGCTGGTATTCGGCTTCCACTTCGTCGGTGTAACGCTGGCCTTCGGCCTTCACCAAAATCTTGATGCGGGCTTTGTAAATGTTGTCGCGGCGGCCCCAGCGGTTGTAGACACGCACCACGGCTTCCAGGTAGTTGAGCAACTGCATCCACGGCAAAAACTCGCGGATGACGGTGCCCACAATAGGCGTGCGGCCCATGCCGCCGCCCACCAGCACGCGAAAGCCGATTTCGCCGCTTTCATTGCGCAGCACATGCAGGCCCACGTCATGCCAATACGTGGCCGCGCGGTCTTCCTTCGCACCAGTAATGGCGATCTTGAACTTGCGCGGCAAAAACGCGAACTCTGGGTGCAACGTGCTCCACTGGCGCATGATTTCGGCAAAGGGGCGCGGGTCGGCCACTTCATCAACCGCGATGCCGGCTCGCTCGTCGCTGGTGATGTTGCGGATGCAGTTGCCGCTGGTCTGGATGCCGTGCATGTCTACGCTGGCGAGCAAATCCATCACGTCGGCGGATTTGTCCAGCGGAATCCAGTTGTACTGCACGTTCTGGCGCGTGGTGAAGTGGCCGACGCCGCTGGGCAAAGAGCTTAAATCGGAGAGGCCCGGGTTGGCCTTGTCGATGTTGTTCTGCTCCTTCTTATCGTAATCGCGGGCGATTTTTGCCAATACACGAAGCTGCTTGCTTGAGAGCTCGCCATACGGCACCGCGACGCGCAACATCGGCGCGAAACGCTGCACATACCAGCCGTTTTGCAGGCGCAGCGGGCGAAAGTCGTCGTCGGGCAACTGGCCGGCCAAATGGCGGCCGAGCTGCTCGCGGTATTGCGCAGCGCGTTGTTTGACAAAGTTGCGGTCGAAGTCGGTGTATTGGTACATAGTTTTAAATGGCGATGAGCTTCAGGCCTGCATAGGCCAGCAAGACGGAAAGCAGGGAGCGGATCACGCGGTCTGGCGTGCGGGTAAGCAGGTGCGCACCCACCCAGATTCCAGGCAGGGAGCCGATGAGCAGCAGCCCGAGCAACGACCAGTCCACCGAACCCAGCGACGCGTGGCCCAAGCCCGCCACCAGCGTCAAAGGCACGGCGTAGGCGATGTCTGCGCCAACAATGCGTGACAGTGGCAACTTGGGGTACAAAAGCATCAACACGGTGACACCAATTGCGCCTGCGCCGACCGATGTCAACGTGACCAGCACGCCGATGAGCGCGCCAAACAGCGGCGGCAGCGCCCGGTGGATCGGCCGCGTGGCGGCGGACTCCTCACCCAGCGCAATCGACGCCGGGGCCGCTTTGCCGCGAATCACTTTGTACAAGGTGGCGGCGGCTGTGAGCAGCAATGCCACGCCCAACGTGGTGGTCATCACCTGTTGCACTTCGGGGTTGGCGGGGCCGAGTTTGTGCAATACGTACAGGGTTGCCAGTGCCGCTGGAATACTCCCCGCGCAAAGTTGCCCCACCACGCGCCAGTCCACCCGCCGCGCCCGCGCCAGTTTCACCGTGCCGCCCATTTTGGTGAACGCGGCAAACAGCAAATCGGTGCCAATCGCCAGGTAAGGCTTCACGCCAAAGAAAAAAATCAGGATAGGCGTCATCAGCGAGCCGCCGCCCACGCCGGTGAGGCCGACCACCAGGCCCACAAAAAACCCCGCAAAAATGAATGCCACGTCATGCATAGGAGGGGAGTTTGGGGCTTATGCCTTATATCTCAAACTACATATTTGTGGTTTTGTTATTCAAAGAAAGAATATAGAACGCCCGCAATCAGCGAAAGCATGTCAGCCTGGCAGCCTGGCGGCCCCACTCACAGGCTGGCACGTTGCCTGGCGGGTTACCATTCGCCCAAAAAATGGGGTGAACTTGGGCGCCTTGACCGCAGCCGCCCTTGGCCTTCTTCAAACCAATTAGGGAGATTCATGGACAACAATTTCTTCGCCAGCGCATCGGCTGCGCCTGTGCCTCGGCGCCTGGCCCTCGAATTCACCGGCTCCGGCAGTGAATACTTTCGTATTTGGATCGTCAACCTGTTGCTGATCGTCGTCACGCTCGGCATTTATTACCCCTGGGCGCGGGTGCGCAAATTGCGCTACTTTTACGCCAATACGCTGGTGGGCGGCGATGCGTTGGGCTTTCACGGCAACCCGAAGTCCATGTTTCGGGGTTACGCGTTGATGGCTGGCTTGGGTTTGGCGTATTCGGTCGCCTCCAACTTTTCACCGATTGCCGGACTAACCGCCCTGATCGCCTTGTTTGCCGTGGGCCCGGCATTGTGGCGGGCAGGCTTGCAATTTCGGTTGAGCAACACCAGTTGGCGTGGGTTGCGGTTTTCATTCGCAGGCGGCATGGCTGACGCCTACAAGACCCAGTTGCCTGTGTTGGCGCCTTTGCTCGGTTTGATTCTTGTCGGCGTCGTGGCAGGGGCGATGGCTGCGCCTGGAGCGGATGGCGCAGCGAAACCTCCCGGTGGTGCGCTGCTGGTTGGCTTGGGCCTGGCCCCTTTGGTGTTGATCGCCTGCTCTGCCTATTCGTTCTGGCGCATGAAGTTGTACCAGCACAGCCACTACCGGTTGGGCGCCTTGCAAACGCGTTTCACTGCGGTATTTGGATCGTTTGTAAAACTGTTTCTCAAGGGCATTGGGTTGATGTTCGTCGTCGGTTTCCTGGTCGGAGTCGTGGGCGGCATGGGTGCCGGTGTGCTCGGACGGGGTTCAGGCAGCGGCTTTTTGACCGTTTTCCTGGGCCTGTTGGTGGGGCTGGCCGTTGTGGCCATGTTGCTCGCCACCCTCAAACCCTGGCTGGTCGCCCGCCTGCAAAACCTGGTCTGGAACCATACCGGCAACGATGAATTGCAGTTCAACAGTGCCCTCAAAGCGCGCAGTTTCATTGGCCTGTCCTTCAAAAACTGGCTGCTGATTTTTTTCACGCTGGGTTTTTACTGGCCATTTGCCGCCATCGCCGTTGCGCGGCTGCGGCTGGAGGCCATGCAGATTGACTTGAACATCGATCCCGACTCCTTGAGTGCCGACCGCATCGGCGGCAAAGCGGGAGCCACGGGTGAGGCGGCAGGTGACCTGTTTGGGCTGGACATTGGCCTGTGATCAACGCCATCGGTGGAGTCGTCCGCAGCGATGAACAATACGGAGCCTGCGGTGGTTGCCGCGCGGTATTTTGACGGCCAACGGGCCCGAGCGCACGAAGTCGAACTGGCTTTGGCAGACAACCAGTTGCTGGTTCGAGGCGCTGGCATTGATCTGTCCGTGCCCGTGCGCGACGTGACATGGCCTGAGCGTTCGCGCCACGGCAAACGCATCGCGCACTTGCCGTCGGGCGGCACCATTGAATGCGCCGACGCCGCAGCTTGGGACAGTTGGCGGGCCCAGGGCGGCCACGTGGACGGCCTGGTGGTCCGCGCGCAGCAAAGTTGGCCGTGGGTCGCCGCGAGTCTTGCCGCGCTGGCGGTGGCGCTGTATGCCATCGTGCAATGGGGCGTGCCGGCAACGGCGGCCGTCATCATTGCCCTGGTGCCGACGCAGGTGGACGCCAAGGTCGGCGGCCGCGTGTTGGCCTGGGCCGACGAAGGCCTGCTGCAACCCAGCAAGGTGGATGCCGAGCGGCAGCAGGCCATCCGCCGCGCCTTCGACAACGCCGTCAGGGCCTTGCCGCCGGATACCGCGCCCGCCTACCAAATCGTGTTTCGCAGCAGCAAGATCGGCGCGAACGCGCTGGCGCTTCCGGGCGGCACGATGGTCATCACCGACGACCTGGTAGCCGCTTTCAAGGACGACGACGACCTGTACGTGGGCGTGTTGGCGCATGAACTCGGCCACGTGCGCCACCGCCACGGCATGCGCGCCATCGTGCAGGTGACGGCAGTGGGCGCGTTGGTGACCGCGGTCGTGGGCGACGCCAGCAGCGTGATGGCTTCGGCCGTGGCCTGGCTGGGGCAGGCGAGTTATTCGCGGGAAGCCGAACGTGAAGCCGACGCGGAATCTGTGCGTGTGCTCAAGGCCGCACGCATCTCGCCCCGCGTGATGGTGACGGCGTTTGGCATCTTGGCAGCCGCGCATGGACGGGTCGCGGCCCAAGAAGGCAAAGCGCCGGTCGAATCAGCGCTTGGGATCGCCATTTCCAGCCACCCGGCGGACGAGGAGCGGCGACAGTTTTTTGAAGCCGCTGCGGTAGGCCGTTGACGCTTCCAGCAGGCGCTCCACCCGCGTTGGGTTCACCGTTTTCGGGGCATTGATCCACTATCGAAATAGTAGCTTGTTACGCAAATAATCCGTGACTTAGGGGGCTGAAAGCTCATAAATTCCAAGCTTTGGGCCAATTTTTCCTATGAAATTAATACTCATGAAGGGCTATCCCCTTAGCTCCACAGATTGCTTTGTCCGTAAAGTTGATGCGATTTGGGAGTAGGTGACTGGTGTCGTGGCGACGGCCTGTTGCATGAGTCGATAGAACAACAAGCCGCGCGAGGTTGAGGTTCGCCGG
>JANOYE010000304.1:0-16958 GCA_031428695.1 Rhodoferax sp.
TGGTCGATAAACGCCGTCATCTGCGCTTTGCTCATCGCGCCGACTTTGGTTGCCGCCAACACGCCGTCTTTGAACAACATCAGCGTAGGGATGCCGCGAATGCCGAATTTGGCGGGAATGTCGCGGTTTTCATCGACATTCATCTTTGTGACCTGCAATTTGCCGGCGTAGGTGGTGGAGAGTTCGTCCAAGATGGGCGCGATCATTTTGCAGGGGCCGCACCACTCGGCCCAGTAGTCCACCAGCACCGGGGTGGCGCTTTTCAGTACATCGGCTTCGAAGGAGGCGTCAGAAATATGTTTGATCAGGTCGCTGGCCATGGTGGAATCCTCAGGGTTGCGGGAAGTTGCTTGAACCGTGGCATGAACTAAGGCGCATAAGCACGGGCTACAGGTAAAGTGGAGAAATTGTGACAGAAATCAAGAGTGCCTCTTTGCTTTGCGCCCGCCTTTGCCTGCTATGGCCGAAATAGCCAATACCCATCATGCCAACCATCACGCCCCTCACCACGTGATAGAGGCTTGGGCCGCGGTGATGCAGCAAATCCGCGCGGTGATGGCAGAACGAAAAGTTCATCCGTCGCACGCCGTGGTGCTGGTGCCATATGCCCAGCTGATTCAGGAGGCGCGCCAGGCCTGGATTGCCACCGCCGATAGGTCGAGTCTTGCGTCGGTTGGTGCGACGGCTGCCACAGCCGCGTTTTTGCCACGATTTGAGTCAACCATGAACTGGGCTCGCGGATTGGGCGGGTTTCTGCCAACGGGAGACGATTTGCGGCTTGACGCGGCGTTTGACGCCGTCACCGCGCGTTCTTTATTGCAACGCGCGGGCCTGGCTGACCACAGCAGCATGCTGGCACCCAAACTGATGGAGGCGGCCTGGAGCCTGGCCAGCGTTGCGGCAGCGCAGACACCGGAGCAGCGGGGTGACTGGGGCACACGTATGGCGCAAGACCTGTACGTTGGTCTGAACCAGCCGGTGTTGGCGTTCGAGGCGGCGTTGGGGCGTATCGCGCTGGCTTGGGTCAGCACGTCGGCTTATGTGACCGACGTTCTGCACAAAGCCGAGCCACCGCTGCTGGTTGTCGTCGATGGGTTTCAATCCGAGCCGCTGCTGGACGCCTTGGCTCAACGGCTTGGCCCGCGCTGCGTGCGCGCGGCTCTGCGTGGCGCGTTTGAAGCGTTTGACGAAGGCAGCATCAATCTGCACGCCGCGACCGACTTTGAAGACGAAGCCGAACGCGCAGCTGCTTGCGTGTTGCGCCAGCTCAACCTGGGCAGGGCGTCATTGGCGCCGGTCGCGCTGGTGGCGCTTGACCGCCAGCTCACCCGCCGCATTCGGGCCATGCTGGGCGAGCTGGGGGTGGCCATACGCGATGAGACCGGCTGGAAACTCTCCACCACGCGCGCGGCGGCCACGTTGACGAGCCTGCTGCGCGCCAGCCGTTGGGACGCCTCCACCGACGACGTGCTCGATTGGCTGAAAAACTCGCCCGCGTTTCTCGCGCCATCATCCGCCGATGCCGCGCGAGGGGGGCCGCTCTCTGTGCTGGAGCGCGAACTGCGAAAAATTGGCTTGCGCAATTGGCCTGGGGAGGCGGTGCGGTATGCAGGCTTGGGCGCGAGATTGAGCGCACCCGGTCAGCAAATCATAGGGCGCGCCAATACCCTGCGCAGCGGATTGCAAGCCGCGCGGCCGTTGCGGCAATGGTTGTCTGATCTGCGCGCGGCGCTTTTTGCTTCTGGCCAATGGGCGGCGCTCGCCCATGACGCGGCAGGGCGCGCGTTGCTTGAGGCGCTTGGCTTGCCGTTCAACGGCGGCGCAGCCACGGCGGCTGGCGGCCTTGGCAACGAAGGCGACAACGTCGACGACATGCTTGATGCCGTGTCAGACGATTTCCCCGGTTATGCGATGCGCCTGACCGCCTCCGAGTTTTCGGCCTGGGCTGCCCAAACGCTGGAGGCCGAGAACTTTTCGGCGCCGCATCCGGGAAAAGCGCAGGTGGTGATTCTGCCACTCTCGCAACTTCTGGGAAGGCCGTCAAGCGCGGTGGTGTTGGCGGGTTGCGACGAGACCCATTTGCCCGTGTCGCCGGAGCCGCCCGGCGCCTGGACGCCGCACCAACGCGTGGCGCTGGGCCTGCCCGCGCGCGCTGATCTGGCGGCGGCTTTGCGCCGGTCATGGGGATGCGCTTTGGGGTCGCCGCAGCTTGACGTGTTGTGGCGCACCAGCGAAGGCGGCGAGCGCTGCTTGCCCAGCGGCTTGGTGCAAGAGTTGATGCGGTTGCGTGGCCTCGAGGGCTTGGCAGATGACCCCAGAACCCCCCGTGAACTTCAAACAAACCCCTTGCAGATGCCGCGCCCCAGCGGCTCAGCCTTGGCGGTGGCGCGGCTGTCAGCCACCGCTTATGAGGACTTGCGCCGTTGCCCCTACCGCTTTTTCGCGCTGCGGCAACTCAAACTCGCGCAAGACGATGAACTCGGCACCGACGTCGGCAAACGCGATTTCGGCAACTGGCTGCACCGGCTGCTGTTCCATTTTCAAGCAGCGCTGAACCAGGCGCCAGACGCCGACCGCGCGGCGCAAGAAGCGATGATCAACCAGGCCGCGAGCCAGGCCACAAAAGACTTTGCGTTGTCGGCGGCAGAGTTTTTGCCGTTCGCCGCGTCTTGGCCGCGCGTGCGCGCCGGTTACCTTGACTGGCTCGCCCTGCACCGGGCTGCGGGCAACCGGTTTGTCGAGGGCGAGGTGTGGAAAGAGATTCGCCTGGGGCCCGTCACCCTGGTCGGCAAGATAGACCGCATTGACCGGCAAGCTGACGCCAAACTGCTGGTGATGGACTACAAAACCGAAAGCCGCACCCTCACTGCGGCGCGAGTCAACGCGGGCAATGAAGACACCCAGCTGGCGTTTTACGCCGCGCTGATTGATGCTGACGAAGGTGCAGACGAAGGCGCAAGTGCCAGCGGCGACACAGACGCCATCACCGCCGCCTACGTGAACGTGGGCGAAAAAGACGACACCAAGAGTTACCCGCAACCCGACATCGTTGCGCTGCGTGCCCAGTTGGCCGAAGGCATTCTGGAAGACATGCAAGGCATCGCAGACGGCAAACCGATGCCCGCCATGGGTGAAGGGTTTGCCTGCGAGTTTTGCGCCGCAAAGGGCCTTTGCAGGAAAGACTTCTGGACATGACTGTGCTTCCTGCTTACCAACTCAACGGCCAGGCGATCAGCGCCCAGGGGTTCTACGAAATTGCCTGCGACCCGCGCCGCCATGTGGCGGTGGAGGCATGCGCAGGTGCGGGCAAAACCTGGATGCTGGTCTCGCGTATCGTGCGCGCTTTGTTGGATGGAACACAGCCGCAAGAAATCTTGGCCATCACCTTTACCAAGCGCGCTGCGGGTGAAATGCGCGAACGCCTGCAGCAATGGCTGGCTGAGTTTTCAACGGCCAGCCCCGAAAAATTGGCTGAGGAACTGGCACTTCGCGGCATCAGCAAGAAGCAAGGCGCGTGGCCCGCGCCGGACATGGAGACGCGTCTGGCGCAGCTTTATGCCGACCTGCTGGCCAGTGGCCGTCAAGTTCAGATTCGCACTTTCCACAGCTGGTTTGCCGCTCTTTTGCGCAACGCCCCGTTCGCCGTCTTGCAGCAACTGGGCCTGCCTGCCAACTATGAACTGCTGGAAGACGACAGCGAGGCCAAAGCCCAGGTCTGGCGGCAGTTTTATGCGGCCCTGATCGGCCAGCCCGCATTGCGTGAGGATTTTGAAGCCGTGGTGTTCGAGCATGGCCGCTTTCAGGCTGAACGCGCCTTGCAGTCCGCCTTGGACAAACGGCTTGAATTTGGCATGGCCGACGAGGCCGGTGTGGTGGACGCATCGGTGCCGCATTTCTCGACCCAGTTTCCTGAATTTGCCGATTTACAGGAGCCGCAAGATGTTTTGCGTCTTCGCCCGGCCAATTTTCGGTTGATGGCCGAGGCGGCCAAACTGCTGGGGCGCGCCAGTGCGCCGACTTTTGCGGCCAAGGGCGTTGAACTCGAACAAGCACTGGGCGCGCCGCCAGGCCAGGGCCAGCCAGCGGCTGGGCCAAACCTTGACGCGGCGCTGGCTGCCCTGCTCACCAAAGACGGCACAGCGCGTAAATTTGGCGAAAAGATCATCGGCATCGAGCGCGTCCGCCTGGCGCAAGCGCTGGCACTGCAAATTCAAGACGTGCAACTGCAACACGCTGCCTGGGGCTACCAGCAACGCATGGCGCGCCTCGCCCGCCTGCTGATCGCCGAGTTCGCCGCGCTCAAGCGGGATCGCGGCTGGGTCGACATGAACGACGTGGAGCGCGCCGCCAGCCTGATGTTGTCAGACGCGGTGCTGGCGGGCTGGCTGCAACAGCGCCTGGACGCGCAGATCAAACAGGTGCTGATCGACGAGTTTCAAGACACCAGCCCGCTGCAGTGGCAGGCGCTGTTCGCCTGGTTGTCGGGTTACGCGGGCGCGGGGGGCGGTTCGTCTGGCGGCAAAAGCTCTTTGGCTCCCAGCGTCTTCATCGTTGGCGACCCGAAACAGAGCATCTACCGTTTTCGCCGAGCCGAGCCGCAAGTGTTCAAAGCCGCCAAGATTTTTGTGCAGACAGGGCTGGGCGGCGACCTGCTCAGTTGCGACCACACGCGGCGCAACGCGCCCGAGGTGATCCATGCTGTCAACGCGGTGATGCAGGAGGCGATGAGCGGCAAGATCGAAGGCGACGTGTACGACGGTTTTCGCGCGCACACCACCGGCGCTGCGCGGCCGGGCAAAGTCTGTCGGCTGCCGCAAGTGCCGCGCGGCCCGGCTGGCGGGTTGGACGACGCCCCCCTGCACGGCGAGTGGCGCGACAGCCTCACCGTGCCGCAAACTGAAGTTGAGGAGACGCTGCGCGTGCGCGAGGCGAAACAGGCGGCCCAGTGGATTGCAGGCCTGGTCTCAGACAGCGTGAAGCCCAAAGACATCATGGTGTTGTTGCGCAGGCGGGCGAGCCTGGCGCCCCTTCACGAGGCGCTGCGTGCGTTGCAGATTCCCTCGCAAATAGGGGAGAAGACGGCTTTGATCGACTGCTGCGAGGTGCAAGACATCGTGGCTTTGTTCGATGTGTTGGTGTCGCCGCAACATGATTTGTCAATGGCGCGGGTGTTGAAGTCGCCGCTTTTTGGTGTAGACGACGAAGCCTTGGTCAGCCTGGCTTTGCGGCAGCAAAGTGAGGGCGTGGAAAAAGGTCGGACCTGGTTTGAATTGCTGCAAAATAATGAGCTACTTACGCACATTATTCGTGACTTAGGGCCTGTTTTTCTTCAATGGAAGCGCTGGATTGACGAATTGCCGCCACACGACGCCCTGCAGGCCATTTACAGCCACGGCGACGTGTTGGCGCGCTTCGCCGCCGCTGCGCCCGCCGCCCAGCGCGCGGCGGTGCTGGCCAATTTGCGCGCCCTGCCAGGTGTGGCGCTGGCGCTCGGCGGTGGCCGTTTTGCCACGCCTTATGGATTTGTGCGCGCGCTCAAGGCTGGCGGCGTGCAGGCGACTGCGGCGGTGGTGGACGATGCCGTGCGGCTCTTGACCATCCACGGCGCCAAGGGCCTGGAGGCCGAGGCCGTGTTGCTGCTGGATTCAGACGCCAGCCCGCCGCGAGCCGAGTCGATGGGCGTGTTGATCGACTGGCCGGGTGAAGCCGCCCGGCCCGAGAAGTTTGTGTTTTTGGCCAGTGAAAAGCAGCCGCCGCCTTCGGTGGTGGATCAGCTCGCGCGGGATCTGCAAGAGCGCAAACGCGAAGAGCTCAACGCCTTGTACGTGGCGCTGACGCGGGCCCGCACGTTGCTGGCGCTCTCCAGCGTTGAGCCGCACAAAGCCGCGCCGGGCAGTTGGTGGACGCGGCTGGCGGGGCTGGCGGCGCCGGTTGAGGTTGAGTGGTCGCACGGCTTTGCGCTGAGCGATGCGGAATCGGCAGGCACGCCGGCATTGCTGACGATGAAGGTGTTGCCGCGTTGCGAAGTCGGTGTTGAGGCGGGTGAATTGGCGGCTGAAGCGGCGTCTATGGAGGCCGGTGGCGGGTCTGAAAGTGAGTCCGGCGAAGTGTCTGGCAAAGTGTCTGGCAAAGCGTCTAGCGAAACATCACGCATCGGCCAAGCCATGCACCGTCTGCTCGAATGGGCCGATGGTGCCGCGCCGCTTGCGGCCGCGCGCGTGGCTTCGGCCGCCCGTGAATTTAGCCTCTCCAAGAGTCAAGCGGCGCAGGCAGCCTTGATGGCGCAGCGCATCCTGCAAGGTGAAGGCGGCTGGGCCTGGGACGCAGGTGTTTTGAGCTGGCAGGGCAATGAAGTGGCGCTCCACCACGAAGGCGCGACCCTTCGGCTGGACCGCTTGGTGCAACGGCGCGACACCGGCGCCTGGTGGGTGCTGGACTACAAATCCACCCCCAACCCCGCCGCAGACGCCGCCCATGTAGCCCAACTGGGAAGCTACTTGCGAGCGGTGCAGGCCCTGTACCCGCAAGCGCCGGTTTGCGCTGCGTTTTTGACGGGAGATGGGCGCCTGGTGAGCTGGGCGCCATCGCCACCGGTGACCCATTAAGGGGTCAATTAAATCCCGTTAAAAATACATTGTTTAATAAGTATTGATAATATATAGATCAATTTTGTATTAATTTATATAGCTATAAGTACAATTTATACGTGACTTAAAATTGTTTATTTATACTAGTAAAAACTAAAAAATAGTAATTTCTGTGTATTTGCAATCTCCAGGAACTGAAACACATTGAAAAAAGCAATCGTGATCGGCGCTGGGCCAGCAGGCCTGATGGCCGCAGACGTGTTGTCGCAGGCCGGCGTGCGTGTGCACGTGTACGACGCCATGCCCTCTGCCGGCCGCAAGTTCTTGTTGGCCGGCAAAGGCGGGTTGAACCTCACCCATTCCGAGCCTGCAGAAGCCTTTGCCTCGCGTTATGGCCCGCGCCGCCCCAATCTTGAGCCATGGCTGCAGCAGTTTGGCGCAGACGCCGTGCGCGAATGGGCGCAAGGCTTGGGGGTCGAAACCTTCGTCGGCACCTCAGGCCGTGTCTTCCCCAAAGACATGAAGGCCGCGCCGCTCTTGCGCGCCTGGCTGCACCGGCTGCGCGCGGGCAGTGCTGCAGGTGACGCCCCAGATGGCAACAATCGAGCGCCGGTGCAGTTCCACATGCGACACCGCTGGCTGGGCTGGGCCGGCTTAGGTGCGTCGGGTGCAACGGTTGTTTTGGGTGTTTTGGGTGAGACGGATGGGACTATGAACCCGGCGCACCATTTGCGCTTCGAGGCGGCAGGCGCTGAAGTGCTGGCCAGCGCAGACGCTTTGGTGCTGGCCCTGGGCGGCGCGAGCTGGCCGCAACTGGGCTCCACCGGCGCGTGGGTTGAGCCCCTGGCAGGCCAGGGCATTGACGTGGCACCGCTGTTGCCGGCCAACTGCGGCTTCGACGTGGTGTTTGGCGATCAAAATGACCATCGAAGCGGCTGGAGCCCCTTCTTCGCGCAAAAATTCGCCGGGTCGCCGTTCAAGTCAGTCGCGATCGAGGTGCTTCACCCCGAGCAGAAATTCCAGCGCAAAGGCGAATTCGTCGCCACCGCCACGGGCGTCGAGGGCAGCCTGATCTACGCTGCGTCCGCGTTGCTGCGCGAGACGATCATTCAAGACGGCCACGCCACCTTCCACATCGACCTGCTGCCCGACGTGCCCGCTGCCAAAGTGCTGGCCGAGGTCAATCACCCGCGCGGCGCACGCACCTTGTCGAGCCACATCAAAAGCCGCCTGCACCTGGACGGCATCAAGATGGCCGTGCTGGTCGAAGTGCTGGGCAAAGACGGCCTGAACGACCCCGCGCGCCTGGCCGGCGCCATCAAACACTTGCCCATCACCGTGAACCGCCCCCGCCCCGTGGCTGAGGCCATCAGCAGCGCAGGCGGCGTGCGGTTTGGCGGGCTCGATCCACACCTGATGCTGAAGCGCCTGCCCGGCGTTTTCTGCGCCGGTGAAATGCTCGACTGGGAAGCGCCTACGGGGGGTTATTTGCTGACGGCGTGTTTGAGCAGCGGCCAGGTGGCAGGGCTGGGGGTTTTGCGTTACCTGCAGCGGGAATCTGGGGTTTAGCACCTGGTCTTGACGGTCTTGAATTGCTATAATAGAGATAGCAAACAAACGCCATTACACGTGACTTAATGGCTTAAAAAATTTGAAAATTGTGAAAATGCAGGTCAAGATCGCTAAATGTTAATACCCATGTTAACAATTAGGTTTTGAAGCGGTGGATCGGCCTGTTTGGTCACTGTGTACGTCGATCCGCGCGGCGACCGGGCCATGCGCATGCGGTTTTGTAGTGGAATCACGCGCGGCCAGGAAAAATGGGTCAAGCTGGCGCTTGGCCATTTTTTTGTGGTGACTGACAGGAAGCTTCCACGCGCCTTCCACTCCAAAGCCCGGTCGCACAGCCCAATCACCACGCTTGGCGGTGGCCGAACAGCGCCGACGTTAGGCTCTCTAAGCTATCCAATCCTATGCGTCCAACACTACTCGGGAGGTCTCCTTGGTTCGAAAAGTCAGTCTGTTTTGCGCCCTAATCGTTACTGCGACCCTTCATCTCTCCGCTGCTGCTCAGGGTCTGAAGGACGCGAAAGTTGCGTTCACATTGGGAAACTGGAAGGTTCTCCGGTCAACGGACGCGATGAAAGATACGACCGACTGCACAGGAATCTATCGGGACAACTACGGAATTCAACTGACTTCAAATCGACTGTTCATCCGACAACGGGCAACAGGAAGCGGGCATGGGCACAAGCCAGGCGACAAGGGCCTTTAGGCGGTGTGCTTGTACCCAGACTCGCGTTGGCTCCTCATAGCAAGGACAAAGGCGGTGTCAATGGGCGCCGCGTAGCGGTACAGGGCTACATAGCCCCGCGAGCCGCGTCCAATCACAAGTTCCCGCTTACCGTCTTTGACAGGGCGTCCAATTTGCGGGCTAGTAGTCAGCACCTGCACGGCCTGAAGAATTTCAGCGATGCGTTCGGGTGCACTGCCAGCATCGAACTGTGCGATGTGATCGAAGAAGCGGTCAAAGTCGTCGAAAACTTCCGGCGCAATCTCGATGCGGGTCATGAAGCTTGATAGGCAGCCGGTTTTGAGGCCAGTTTGCGCGCCGCAGGTTTCTTCACGTGCTCCCCGCGTGAACGGGCGGTGAGATAGGCGCTGGCATCTTCCCACGACACGGTTTTGCCAGTCGCCAGAATATTGGCCCAACGCTTGCCGGCAAGCGCATGGAAATCGTTGTCAAGCTCGGCCTGCGCGAGGGTCTGGGCGATGGCGTCCAGAATAAATGCGTGAGCGGTCTTGCCTGCTTGCGCAGCCGCTGCGGCGACGCGGGATTTCAAATCGTCTTCAATGCGGATCGTGGTGGTTGACATGTTGAGTTCTCAAATCAGAGGGGTTAAGGAAGACTGTAGCACTAAAGTGCTACGGCGGTCAACCAAAGAAGTTCGCCGTTACAGCCACGGCTTCAACCACCCCAGCCCCGCTGACGTTCCGCCTGGCTTTGCGCCATTCAGTGGCCGGTACTCGCAGCCAATCCAGCCTTGCCAGCCGCAGGCCTGGGAGACTTCGTCGATCACGCCAAAGACGAAGGGGTAGTTCAGCTCGCCGATGTCTGGCTCATGCCGATGCGGCACACCGGCGATCTGCAGGTGGCCGACCCAGCCGGTTGGCAGGTATTTGCGGATCTTGCTGGTCACGTCGCCTTCGACGATCTGGCAGTGGTACAGGTCCATCTGCACTTTGAGGTTGTCAGCACCCACGGCCTGCACGATGTCGTGGGCGTGGTCTTGCCGGTTGAGGAAAAAGCCGGGGTTGTCACGGGTGTTGAGCGGCTCGATCAGGATGTCGCGCCCGGCTTTTTTGGCCAGGGCCGCCGCCCACTCCAGGTTGGCCTCGTAAATGGGTTGCACGTCGGCACGCTCCATGCCTCGGGGCACGAGGCCGGCCATGGCGTGCACGCGCGGGCAGTCAAGCGCCTCGGCGTAATCCAGGGCGATCTGCACGCCGAATCGGAATTCCGCCTCGCGCCCAGGGATGCAGGCGACGCCGCGTGTGCCGGACTCCCACGCGGGCGTGATGCCGCTCGCGTCCAGGCCGCCCGGGGGCAAGTTGAACAAAACTTGTTGCAGGCCGTTGCCCTTAAGCCGCGCAGCCAGCTCGGTTTTGCTCCAGGCATAGGGGAATAGAAATTCCACCGCCTTGAAACCGTCGCGGGCGGCGGCTTCGAAGCGGTCGAGAAAATCGACCTCGGGGTACATCATGGAAAGGTTGGCGGCGAATTGGGGCATGTTGGCTCGATGGAGGGGCGGATGAAGTGTTGCAGGCATCATACAAAACTCAGATTGACACCGCACTTGCGCCCCTTGTGACAACGAGGCTACGTGTAATCCCTAGATGCGCACTTCTACTTGATACAGAATGAAACAAATTAAAATAAGCATGCGACGGAAAGTTTGGACGCCTTGCCAGTTTTTGGCACTTTTCGTTTCACATTAAAGGACGCCGCATGGATCACCCAAACACAATTCCCGCACCGCTGGGAGCCTTATCAGAGACCGACAGGACTGAAGGTTTACCAACTGAGCGTGGGAATGCACAGGACACGCCGTTCGCGATGAAGCTGGTGTTCTGGGTTGCGTTGGGTTTGCTGGCGTTTGGCGCGGTGAGGTACTTCGCGCACTGAAGCTCGCACTGAAGCTGGCACCGAAGCCGCCCATGCAGGCGGCGCAACAAACGCCATTTCTAAATCATTCGTGATGCAGGCGCACCGACGAAGACAGTGCTTGGCACGAATGGCCGGTACAACGACCTGCCCAGATGATTTCGAAATGGAATAAGTTGACGAGCCTTGACCCCGGCACTGGCTCCACAGTTAGGGCTGCTTGGTTCCCCATCTGACCCGGTTGGCCGCTTCACCATGCGGGAAGGCCCGTCAAAAGAGATTTTAACCCACGCTTCTCGGGTCTCAGCCGGGGTACCCACATAGAATCCTGCGATGTCCTACCTCGTGCTTGCCCGCAAATACCGCCCTCGGAATTTCACCGAGATGGTCGGGCAGGAGCATGTGGTGCGGGCGCTGGTGAATGCGCTGGAATCCAAGCGTTTGCACCACGCTTACCTGTTCACTGGCACGCGCGGCGTCGGCAAAACCACGGTGTCGCGCATTCTGGCCAAGTCGCTCAATTGCCAGGGTGCGGACGGCAACGGTGGCATCACCTCCAGCCCCTGCGGCGTTTGCCAAGCCTGCAAGGATATTGATAGCGGGCGATTTGTCGATTACACCGAGCTGGACGCCGCTTCCAACCGAGGCGTGGACGAAGTCCAGGCCTTGCTGGAGCAGGCGGTTTACAAGCCGGTGCAGGGGCGCTTCAAGGTGTTCATGATCGACGAGGTGCACATGCTCACCAACACGGCCTTCAACGCCATGTTGAAGACGCTGGAAGAGCCGCCCGAGTACCTGAAATTTGTTTTGGCCACGACCGATCCGCAAAAAGTGCCGGTGACGGTGTTGTCACGTTGCCTGCAATTCAACCTGCGGCCCATGGCCCCCGAGACGATTCACGAACATTTGGTGAAGCTGATGCAGGTCGAAGGCGTGGAAGCCGACGCCCCAGCGCTGCGCTTGATCGCCCGGGCCGCCCGCGGCTCCATGCGCGATGCGTTGTCGTTGACTGACCAAGGCATCGCCTTTGGCAACGGCAGGCTGGACTCAGACAAAGTGCGCCAAATGCTGGGCAGTGTTGACCGCAGCCATGTGTTTGGTTTGATCGACGCCTTGGCTGTGGGAGACGGCAAAGCCGTGGTCGAAACATCAGAAGCCTTGCGTGTCAACGGCCAAAGCGCCGCATCCACGCTGGAAGAGATGAGTGTGGTGCTGCAACGCATGGCGGTGCTGCAAACGGTGCCCGCGCGCGAATCAAACGAGAGTGATGTCGATCCCGACGTGGCGCAGACCGCCCGCCTGGCGCGCCTCATGCCTGCCGATGAAACGCAGCTCTTGTACAGCCTGTGCCTGCATGGACGAGGTGAACTTGGGCTGGCGCCAGACGAGTACTCGGCGCTGACGATGGTGCTGCTGCGGCTGCTGGCTTTTAAACCGGCGGGCAAAGCGGCTGAGTCGGGCATTGCCAACGCCCCAGCGGAAAAAAAAACTCTGAATCGAGCTGAGGCGCCGAAGTCTGCGGCGCTGCCGATAGAAATGGGCGCCGCGCCGGCTGGCCAGGTGTTGCACGTGGTTGACCGGCCAGAGAGGCCAGGTCGGCTTGAAGTGCCAGACACGCTGGCGGCACGGTCCGCCGCCGCAGCCGATGGCACCTCAGCGGTATCCGAATACGTGCAACACGCCACCCAGGCTGTGGCCATTCCGGTGCGCCAGCAAGCCGACTCGCAAGTTGATGGGCCGGTGGCAGCCGCTGGGGCGTCGGCGCTGGTGCGCACGGAGGAGGGTGATTTTTGGCATCCCCTGGTGCAAAAACTGGTGGCCAATGAGTTGGTGGCGGCGTTGGTGCGCGAACTGGCGCTGCAGTCGCAACTGCTGGCCCGTGACACGGATCAATGGATTCTTCGTGTGGAGCGTGAATCGCTCAACCAATCTGGCAGCCGCGACCGTTTGCAAGCCGCGCTGCAGTTGGCAGGTTATCCGGTGAAGCTGGTGGTGGAGGTTGGGCGGGTGAGCGACAGCCCGGCCAGGCGCAACGCCCACGTGCAAGCCGAGCGCCAGCTTGCCGCCGAAAAAATCATTTTTGAAGACCCGTTTGTGCAAGACATGATGCGCGACTTTGGGGCGAAAATCGTGCCAGGCAGCATCAAGGCCGTCTCATAACGTCGGTCAACCCAATCAATACGTTAAAAGGAAATCAAATGTTCAATAAAGGCCAATTGGCAGGGCTGATGAAACAAGCCCAGGCCATGCAAGACAACATGAAAAAAGCCCAAGACGAGTTGGGCAACATCGAAGTCACGGGCGAGTCCGGCGCGGGGCTGGTGAAAGTCACGATGACCTGCAAACATGACGTGCGCCGCGTCGCGATCGACCCCAGTTTGCTTGCCGATGACAAAGACATGCTCGAAGACCTGGTGGCGGCCGCATTCAATGCGGCAGTGCGCAAAGCGGAAGACACGTCGTCTGAGAAGATGGGCAAACTCACGGCTGGCATGCCTGGGCTGCCGGGTGGCATGAAACTTCCATTTTGAGGATATGGCCCCCACGCTCCACCGCTTCGCGGGTCGCTGCCCCCCGAGGGGGCTAAATTTCCTCGGGAGCGGCCCTTCGGAAATTTTTGCCCCCACGCTCCGCCGCTTCGCGGGTCGCTGCCCCCCGAGGGGGCTAATTTCACTTGGGGCGGCCCGGCGGGAAATTTTTGCCCCCACGCTCCGCCGCTTCGCGGGTCGCTGCCCCCGGAGGGGGCTAATTTCACTTGGGGCGGCCCGGCGGGAAATTTTCAGCTTGATCCCGCGTGGCTGACTCCAATTCCCTAGAAACGCTGATCCAGTCCTTGAGGCTGTTGCCTGGCGTGGGTGTGAAGTCGGCGTCGCGCATGGCTTTTCATTTGTTGCAGCACAACCGGCCCGGTGCCGAAACGCTGGCGCAGGCGTTGAAGCAAGCCGTGCAAACGGTGCGCCAATGCACGCTTTGCCACACCTTCACGGAGGGCGAGATCTGCAAGACCTGCGCTGATCCGCGGCGTGACCGAAGCAAGCTGTGTGTGGTGGAGACGCCGGCGGATCAATCCGCCGTGGAGCGCACCGCTGCCTACACCGGTCTGTACTTCGTGCTGATGGGCCGGTTGAGTCCGCTCGATGGGATTGGGCCCAAAGACATTGGCTTAAAGAAATTGTTTGAGCGTGCGATAGAGGGCGAAGTGCAAGAGGTCATTTTGGCGACCAACTTCACCGCTGAAGGTGAGGCCACTGCCCACGTCATCGGTGAAGCACTTGCGCCCCATGGTCTGAAGATCACTCGGCTCGCGCGCGGCGTGCCGGTGGGCAGCGAACTAGAGTACGTCGATCTCGGCACCATTGCCCACGCGTTGGTAGATCGACGTTGATTGGGTGTTGCCTTGGCGTTACTTCAGGTTACGCCACGGGTCTTTTTTAGCCATCACCTTCATAGTGAAAACCCGCTCGGGATGTTCCCGATGCGAGCGCGTCACATCCACGTTACTCTTGATGCAAACAAAACAATAAACATCTTGAGGAGCGGGCATGAACAACAAATTAACAGATTCTTCACAGAAAAATTGGCTGAGCCGCCGCCAAATTTTGGGTGTCGCCAGTGCTGCCGCAACGGCGCTGGCCGCACCTGGCCTGCTTGCGCAAGCCAAGCCTGAAAAATCAAAAATTGCGATTGCTGTTGGCGGCAAGGCCGCGTTCTACTACCTGCCCTTGACCATTGCCGAGCAATTGGGATACTTTCAAGCCGAAGGGCTTGATGTAGAGATCAGTGATTTTTCTGGTGGTGCGCGGGCATTGCAGGCGGTCGTGGGCGGTTCCGCCGATGTGGTGAGCGGCGCATACGAGCACACCATCAATCTGCAAAGTAAGAACCAGTTTTTCCAAGCCTTTGTGCTGCAGGGACGCGCGCCCGCCATCGCCATTGGTGTATCCACCAAAACCATGGCCGGGTACAAGACCATCACCGATCTTAGAGGGAAAAAGATCGGTGTCACGGCCCCGGGGTCTTCCACCAACATGGTTGCCAACTTAGTGCTGTCGCGTTTTGGTTTCACAGCCGAAGATGTGAGTTACATCGGCGTGGGCACGTCGGCGGGCGCCTTGTCGGCCATGCGCTCAGGCCAGATCGACGCCATCAGCAACATCGACCCGGTGATGACCATGCTGGAGCAGAAGGGCGATGTCCGGATCATCACCGACACCCGCACATTGAAGGGCACCCAAGAAGTGTTTGGCGGCCCGATGCCCGCGGGCTGTTTGTATGCGCCTTCAGAATTTCTGCAAAAAAACCCCAACACCTCGCAGGCGTTGGCCAATGCGATGGTGCGGGCGCTGAAATGGCTGCAAACGGCTGGCCCGGGCGACATCATCAAGACCGTTCCCGAGTCGTATTTGTTGGGCGACCGCGCCTTGTACCTGGCGGCCTTCAACAAGGTGCGCGAGGCCATTGCCGTTGATGGTCTGATTCCTGAAGAAGGAACCAAGACCGCAGTGAAAGCCTTGGCCAGTTTTGAGCCCAGCGTCAAGGAAGGCAAGATCGTGCTGGCAAAGACCTTCACCAACGAGTTCGCCCGCAAAGCCAAAGACAAGTTCAAGGCCTGATTGGCGTGGCTGACACGCGTTCTGCCGAATTCGCGCTTGAATTCCTGGACGTTTCCTGCACTTTCAGGGCAAGAGACGCCAAAACACAGCCGTACACGGCTGTCGCACACACCACATTGCAGCTCCGCGCTGGTGAGTTTGTAGCCGTTGTCGGCCCGACGGGTTGCGGCAAATCTACCTTGCTCAACATCGGTGCGGGTTTGATGGCGGCGAGTTCGGGCGAAGTCAAGGTGTTTGGCGAGAAACTGGCCGGCATCAACCGCCGTGCCGGGTACATGTTTCAAACCGATGCGCTGATGCCCTGGCGCAGCGCCATTGAGAACGTTATGGTTGGGCTGCACTACCGAGGTGTCAGTGAACCTGATGCCCGCGCGCAGGCCCAAAGCTGGTTGCAACGCGTTGGCCTGGGCGACTTTGGCGACCGATATCCGCACCAGCTTTCGGGCGGCATGCGCAAACGCGCGGCGCTGGCGCAAACGCTGGTGCTGGACCCAGACATCATCCTAATGGACGAGCCCTTCAGCGCGCTAGACGTGCAGACGCGCCAGTTGATGGAAAACGAGGTGCTCGATTTGTGGGCCGCCAAAAAGAAAGCGGTGCTCTTCATCACCCATGATCTCGACGAAGCCATTGCCATGAGCGACCGGTTGGTGGTGCTGTCTGCTGGCCCCGCCACGCGCCCGATTGGCGAGTTTCACATCGACCTGGCACGGCCCCGAAACGTCGCCGAAGTGCGCAGCCAAGGCCGGTTTGTCCAGCTCCACAAACAGATATGGGATGTGCTGCGCGATGAAGTGCTCAAGGGTTACCAGCAGCAACTTGGCCAACCGCTGATGAAAACTGCCGCAGCATGAGTGACGCGTCGTCGGGTTTTCTGGCCCGGTTGAAACCGACAGAATCGAATCTGCGGGTCTGGCAATTTGGCGTGCTGGTGGTGTTCATGTCGTTGTGGCATGTGGCTTCTCTTGATGACCAATTGGCGTTCTTTCTGGGCGACCCGGTCAAGGTGGCGGGGCGCATCTGGTCGTGGTTCATGCCCATCGGGATTGACAGCAATTTTTTGTACCCCGAAGGTTTGGCGGGCCGTGCCAACATCTACATTCACCTGGGAACGACGCTGCTGGAGACCGTGCTGGCCTTCGGCATTGGCACGTCGCTCGGTCTTGTTTGCGGGCTGTGGCTGGCGTTGTCGCCGCTGGCCAGTGCCATACTTGATCCGTATCTGAAAGCGGCGAACGCCATGCCCCGTGTGATTTTGGCGCCGATTTTTGCCATGTGGTTTGGCCTGGGTGTCTGGAGCAAGGTGGCCCTGGCCGTCACGCTGGTGTTTTTCGTTGTGTTTTTCAACGTCTACCAAGGTGTGAAAGAGGTGAGCCCGGTGGTTCTGGCCAATGCGCGCATGTTGGGCGCCAACCAGAGGCAGTTGCTCAAGACGGTGTACCTGCCAAGCGCCACCGCCTGGGTGTTCTCCAGTTTGCACACCTCGATCGGCCTCGCATTTGTAGGGGCTGTGGTGGGTGAATATCTAGGGTCAGCGCGTGGTGTCGGTTATTTGATTTTGCAGGCCGAAGGCACCTTTGATGTCAACACGGT